>CALWSG010000014.1 GCA_944384155.1 uncultured Lachnospiraceae bacterium
AATCCCATCTTTGACAGTTAAAAAGAAAAATGAGTGCCACAATCCTTGAAAATACTGAGGTTGTGGCACTTTGTGCTCTGTACTTGAAATATAGTAATGTTTTATCTTCGTTTACTTTTTTTCTGAATTTGTTTCATTTTGCGTTTTGTAATAAATTGATAGTCTGTGCGAAAACCACACACTTCATGAAGTTCGTCAGTGATTCTTTGACGTTCATATACAGGCATAAATCCTTGCTCTTCGATATCAGCAAAATTCATGCTCCGCAGCACATGCAGAAGTTCTTCTGTCGTGCGGGGAGTTTTCAAAGCACGTTTCAGCATCCGGAAATGCAGTAAAGCCAAAAAACAGATAAGGAAGTGGGCGTTTATCCGATCTTCGCGGCTGACATAGACAGGTCTTGCGTCAAAGTCGGTTTTCATGGTGCGGAAGCAGTCTTCTATCTGCCATCTTCCTTCACTGACATTTAGAATGTCCGCCACATCATCGTCCAGCAAATCTGTGCAGACAGCATAAAGTCCGTCATACTTTTCTTCTTCTGCAATCTTCTCCAGATCAAGATAATAATGGGTCTGTGCCTTTTCGCCTTCTTTTGTCGCTGTGATCTTATTTACAAATCTTGCAGGATCGTTTGGATTCCTGTGCTGCCTTTTTAAAGAACCATTGGCAACCATCTTTTCGGCCCGTGCAATCTGTTCTGAACGGATGGCTTTCTGGTATGCAGCATATTTCGGTGAATAGGTTATGATAAGTCGTTGATGGAGCTTTTTTGTAGTGTACGGCCCATCTTTATAAAAAAGTTCCTGCCTGTCATCATCGGCAAGCCGAGTGATATCGACAGGTGAATCATCTGACAGCCGTTTAAATCCCTTCGTGTCCAAAGCCCACTCACGCTCCTCTGCCGGGAGCTTTTTGATAGACTGTGTCACAATAAATGCACGCTGTCCCAGATGATTGAAGACCCTGTTATCTTCGGAAGCCAGCCCGGCATCGCTACAGTAGATAAACTTCTGACAGCCAAACTGCTGAAGAATCTTTGTCTCCAGAGGCTTTAAGGACTTCTGTTCATTCTGATTGCCCGGGAAGAGGGAAAAAGCTAATGGAAGCCCGTCCCCATCGGTAAACAAACCCATCTGGATGATTGGATTGGGCCTGTGTTCTTTGCTCTTTCCATACTTTTTATCACCGTCTTCCTGCTCAATCTCGAAATAGTAGTTTGTACAATCATAATAAAGGACTTTATCATTTCTGCATCCAAAGAAAAAACTGTTCTTGTAAACTTCGGCCTGAATGAAATCACACTCTTTTGCGAGGATCGAAAGTGCACGGTAGACATCGTGAAGCTCATATGTAGGCGTCTCCAGGAACTGCTTTGCGGCTTTGAAAGAAGAAGTTTTGCTGGAAGGTTCCAGAACTCTGGTATAGATCAGATCTGAGAGAATCGCATTGAGATCATATTTAAACTGATAACGGGAGCTGATTTTCCGGCATATGGAATCCATCTTCAGCCCATAGTAGAAAGACTGAAGGAAGAGATAACCGCCGGTAAAAAGTTTCTGCCTGTTATAATCCATGAGCCTGTTTGAATGGAAAGGGATTGTGACGACTGCATCCTCAGTTTCTCTTTTATATTTTTCAGTTTCTATTCGTGCCTGTTCTTTTGCCCATGCCATGACCCCATCCCGGTCGGTGCCAAGACGTTGAGATAACTCCGCCAGAGTACCCAACTTTTTGATCGTGGTAGAAGTGCTTTTACCCTGGGCATTCGTATAGGATTTGGTAATGTAAAAGGATTCGGAATTTTTTGATTTCGATGTAGTAACACGCATAATAATCACCTCATTCATAATTATACCATATATCACTAAATATTACTAGATAATAAAACGAAAAATTTGACAAAAAAAGAACAGGCTTTATAAGGTCTGCAAGTACTTTTTTTATTATACAACTGTCAAACTCCCGTCAAAGACCCGTCTTTTTTACAAAACTTATTATGGATTTTTGCATTTGACACGGACTATCCCATATTATATAATTTATGGCAGCAATGTTATAAAGACAATAAACGGAGGATTTTTATGTCTCACATAAATCAAAATAAAATAAGAAATTTTTGTATTATAGCCCATATTGACCACGGAAAATCAACATTAGCCGACCGTATAATAGAAAAGACAGGGCTTCTCACAAGCCGTGAAATGCAGGCACAGGTTCTTGACAATATGGAGCTTGAACGAGAGAGAGGCATTACCATAAAAGCACAGGCTGTACGAACTGTGTATAAGGCAAATGACGGAGAGGAGTATATTTTTAACCTGATAGATACTCCCGGTCACGTTGATTTTAATTACGAGGTATCAAGAAGCCTTGCTGCCTGCGATGGCGCCATTCTCGTTGTAGATGCGGCACAGGGAATTGAGGCACAGACTCTTGCCAATGTATACCTTGCACTTGACCATGACCTTGACGTAATACCTGTAATTAATAAAATTGATTTGCCAAGTGCCGACCCTGACAGAGTGGTAAATGAGATTGAGGACGTTATAGGCATTGAAGCACAGGATGCTCCAAGAATTTCCGCAAAGAGCGGTCTGAATGTTGAGGATGTGCTTGAAGCAATAGTGAATAAAATACCTGCACCTTCAGGAGATGCCAATGCTCCCCTTCAGGCACTGATATTTGACAGTCTTTACGATTCATATAAAGGAGTTATTGTATTTTGCAGAATTAAAAACGGTACTGTTAAACCCGGAACACCTATAAAGATGATGGCAACAGGTGCATCTGCCACAGTTGTTGAGGTGGGTTATTTCGGTGCAGGACAATTTATTCCATGTGACGAGCTTTCTGCCGGAATGGTCGGATATATTACCGCCAGCATAAAAAATGTTAAGGATACCTCTGTGGGAGATACAATTACAAATGCACAAAATCCATGCACTCAGGCACTTCCCGGATATAAAAAGGTTAATCCAATGGTGTACTGCGGATTATATCCTGCCGACGGTGCCAAATATCCTGATCTTAGGGACGCACTTGAAAAGCTTCAGCTAAATGATGCCTCCCTTTCATATGAGCCTGAAACCTCCATAGCTTTAGGCTTTGGCTTTAGATGCGGATTCCTGGGACTTCTTCATCTTGAGATTATTCAGGAGCGTCTTGAAAGAGAATATAATCTTGACCTTGTAACTACTGCTCCCGGAGTTATATATAAGGTTCATAAATCTGACGGAACTGTTATAGAGCTTACAAATCCCTCTAACCTTCCTGACCCTTCTGAGATAGAATATATGGAAGAGCCTGTTGTGCTGGCTGAAATTATGGTTACAACTGAATTTATAGGAGCCATAATGGAGCTTTGCCAGGAACGTCGTGGAAAATATATCTCCATGGACTACATTGAAGGTACAAGGGCTTTAATAAAATATGAGCTTCCTTTAAATGAAATTATTTATGATTTCTTTGATGCCTTAAAATCACGCTCCAGAGGATATGCGTCATTTGATTATGAGCTTAAGGGCTACGAGGAATCAAATCTTGTTAAGCTTGACATACTCATTAATAAAGAGGAGGTTGACGCACTTTCCTTTATAGTACATGCAGACACGGCTTACGAGCGTGGACGTAAAATGTGCGAAAAGCTAAAAGAAGAAATACCAAGGCATTTGTTTGAAATACCTATTCAGGCCGCCATTGGCAGCAAGGTAATAGCACGTGAAACAGTTAAGGCAATGCGAAAGGATGTTTTGGCAAAATGCTATGGCGGTGATATTACCCGTAAGAAAAAGCTCCTTGAAAAACAAAAGGAGGGAAAAAAACGTATGCGTCAGGTTGGCAACGTAGAAATTCCTCAGAAAGCATTTATGAGTGTCCTAAAGCTTGACGAGAATTAAAATGGAGATTAAGATGAATGACAATAATGTGGGGATATATATACATATCCCCTTTTGTGTTAAAAAATGTAATTACTGTGATTTCCTGTCTTTTCCCGTAAGTGAAGAAATAAAGCCCGCTTACGTAAATGCACTTATCAAAGAAATATCCATTTACGGAAAATTATACGGAAAAAAAGGTATTATAAGGAAAAGCACTGTATCCACCGTATTTATAGGCGGGGGAACGCCTTCCATTATGGAAAGCAAATATATATACTCTATATTAAATTCTCTTATGGATAACTTTGATTTTTCCAAAAATCCTGAAATTACAATAGAGTGCAACCCCGGCACACTTAACCTTATAAAGCTTTCTGACTACAGGAATATTGGCATAAACAGGCTAAGCATTGGCTTACAGTCTGCTTCCGACAGTGAGCTTGCAGCTTTAGGGCGTATTCACCGCTATGCAGCCTTTGCACAAAGCTTTAAGGATGCAAGAAGGTCGGGCTTTGATAATATTAACATTGATATTATGTCCGCACTTCCCGGCCAGTCTGAAGCCTCCTACACAGATACCCTTAACAAGGTTTTATCCTTTAGGCCGGAGCATATATCTGCATACAGCCTTATTATAGAGGAGGGAACACCCTTCTTTGATATATATAATAATTACAGCAAAAATGCTTCTTACCCTCCCCTGCCTGATGAGGATACGGAAAGAGAAATGTATTATAAGACAGAAGAAATATTAGGCTCACATGGCTATAGCAGATACGAAATATCAAATTACTCACTTCCGGGAAGGGAATGTATTCACAATACAGGCTATTGGACAGGAAAAAGCTATATAGGCTTTGGTCTTGGTTCTTCCTCCTATATAAATCATATCAGATATAAAAATATATGTGATTTTAAACAATATATTAATACCGCAGAGGATATATCCGCAGAAAATGCGGAAAAATATATATATCACAATACATGCATAAAACCTTTTACGGAAGACATCACCATTCTGTCAGAAAAAGATTCCATAAGCGAATTTATGTTTCTTGGTCTTAGAATGATGAAAGGAATTAAAAAAGCTAATTTTAAAGCTCTCTTTAATAAGGATATTTATTCAGTGTATGGTGTTCAATTAGACAAATTAAAACAACAGGGATTAATATGTGATAACGGCACCAATATTTTTCTTACACCAAGGGGAATAGATGTAAGCAATTATGTATTTTCAGATTTTTTATTATAATACGAGTATTTAGCACCACAATATATAGTGGTACTCCTCTTTTCAAAATAGTATTTATTTCCCATGTCCCGTCTCCAATATTACAGATATTTGTGCAGCATCTTACTGCTGCACTCTTAATATTCCTTGTAAACAAAGGGCTTGACCGCATTTGCAGTTTTGTGTTCAAACCACAATATCTTGTGGTTTGTTTTTTATACACCACATTATTCAGTAGACAAACAGACATTTTAATGCTATACTAATTTTTGCAGTGGTTCACTGTATTATTATTACGCTACAGTATTGATTTTATATTTTTATTTTAAATTATAAATTAATTGAGATTTTTCTCACTATACTGCTACTACTATATATTGTGACCTATTAGAATGGAGGATTATTATGAAGGTTATTAAGCGTGACGGACGTCTTGTTGACTATGACCGCAACAAGATTTTCGTAGCAATTCAAAAAGCAAACGAGGGAATGGATACTGAAGACCAAATCAGTGAGGATAAAATATATAATATTATAGCCTCTATTGAAGCAAGAGGTCTTAGCACAATGCAGGTGGAAGACATTCAGGATATTATTGAAGAAAAGCTTATGGCAGCAAAAAAGTTTGCCCTTGCAAAGGCTTATATTAAATACAGATATACAAGAGAGCTTGTCCGCAAGGCAAATACCACTGATGACTCTATTATGAGCCTTATTAAAAACAGCAATAAGGACGTAATGGAGGAAAACTCAAACAAAAATGCCATTGTTGCCTCTACTCAGCGTGACTTAATTGCAGGTGAAGTATCAAAGGATTTAACAAAGAGAATACTTCTTCCGGAAAAAATATCAAAGGCACATGAGCAGGGTATCCTTCACTTCCATGATGCCGATTACTTTTTGCAGAGTATATTTAACTGCTGCCTTATAAATATAGGTGATATGCTTGATAACGGAACTGTTATGAACGGAAAGCTTATTGAGAGTCCAAAAAGCTTTCAGGTTGCCTGCACTGTCATGACGCAGATTATCTCCGCCGTTGCCAGCAGCCAGTATGGCGGTCAGTCTGTAAACATTAAGCATCTGGGAAAATATTTAAGACTAAGCAGAGACAAATATGCAAACCACTATAGGGAGCTTTACGGCGACAAAATATCCCCTGAGATGATTGATAACCTTGTGGCTGACAGATTAAATGATGAGCTTCGCTCAGGCGTTCAGACTATACAGTACCAGATTAATACTCTTATGACAACAAACGGCCAGTCTCCTTTTGTAACTCTGTTTATGTATATTGAAGACGGATATGAGTATGAAAAGGAAGTAGCCATGATTGTTGAGGAAATACTTCGTCAAAGACTTGAGGGAATAAAAAATGAAAAGGGAGTTTACGTTACTCCTGCATTCCCTAAGCTTATATATGTCCTGGATGAAAATAACTGCCTTCAGGGAGGCAAATATGACTATATAACAAAGCTTGCCGTTAAATGCTCATCTAAACGTCTTTACCCTGACTATATTTCCGCAAAGAAAATGCGTGAAAATTATGAGGGAAATGTATTTTCCTGCATGGGCTGCAGAAGCTTTTTAAGTCCATGGAAGGATGAAAACGGTGAATATAAATGGGAGGGACGGTTTAATCAGGGTGTTGTAAGTATTAATCTTCCTCAGATTGGCATTATTGCTGACGGAGACGAGGAGGTATTTTGGCCTCTTCTTGAGGAAAGATTATCGTTATGCTTTGATGCGCTTATGTGCCGCCATCACGCACTGGAGGGTACACTTTCAAATGTAAGTCCTATTCACTGGCAGTATGGAGCCATTGCAAGGCTTGAGAAGGGTGAAACCATTGACAAGCTCCTTCATAACGGCTATTCTACCATTTCACTTGGATATATAGGTCTGTATGAAGTCACAAAGCTTATGACAGGAGAAAGCCACACAACAGAAAAGGGACTGAAATTTGCCCTAAAGGTTATGGAAAGACTTCGTGAAGCCACAGACACATGGAAAAAGAATACCGGCATTGCCTTTGGTCTTTACGGAACTCCTGCTGAAAGCCTTTGCTACCGCTTTGCAAGAATTGACAAGGAACGCTTTGGCGATATACCTGACGTTACGGATAAGGGATATTACACCAACTCCTACCATGTAGATGTAAGAGAGCATATTGATGCTTTCTCCAAATTTAAATTTGAAAGTCAGTTTCAGGTAATATCCAGCGGCGGTGCCATATCTTATGTAGAGATACCAAACATGAGAAATAACCTTGAAGCACTTGAGGAGGTTGTTAAGTTTATTTATGACAACATTCAGTATGCAGAGTTTAACACAAAGTCAGATTACTGTCATGTATGCGGATTTGACGGAGAAATTATTATAAACGATAATCTTGAATGGGAATGTCCTCAGTGCCACAACAAAGATCACAGTAAAATGAATGTAACAAGGCGTACCTGCGGCTACCTTGGTGAAAACTTCTGGAATGTGGGCAAAACAAAGGAGATTAATGCCAGAGTGCTTCATATGTAGAATTGGAGTTATTATGAATTACGCTTCTATTAAAATAATGGATGTTGCCAACGGTCCGGGCATAAGAATGTCTCTCTTTGTAAGCGGCTGTACTCATTACTGCAAAAACTGCTTTAACAAAGAGGCATGGGACTTTAATTACGGAAATCCCTTTACTCAAAAGGAAATAGATTACATTATAGATTATGTAAGTGGGGAGCATATTGCCGGTCTTACCATACTTGGAGGAGAACCCCTAGAGCATGTCAATCAGCAGGGACTTCTTCCGCTGCTTAGGCAGCTCCGGGAAAAATGTCCTGACAAGTCCGTATGGTGCTTTACAGGATACGACTTTGAAAAGGATGTTATTGGCAGAATGGTAAATGAATATAAGGAGACAAAAGAACTTCTTTCTTATATAGACGTTTTGGTAGACGGAGAATTTGTTGAGGAGCTTAAAGATTTGTCCCTACGCTTTAAGGGCTCCTCCAACCAAAAAACCATAATGGTACAGGAATCCCTAAAGGAAGGAAAAACCATATTGTGGAATCCTTCTCAGGGTGATTACGATAAAATTACAGTATAAAAGCACAAGCAGCTATTATGCTTAAATATGAGGATTTTTATGAAAACAAATGTAAATATTAAAAAACTAAATAAAAACGCAGTTATTCCCACCTACGGCAGTGAGTCTGCCGCAGGTGCAGACCTGTATGCCTGCCTTGATAATGACGTAACCATAGCTCCCGGTGAGACTGTATTTATAAACACCGGACTTTCCATGGAAATTCCTGAGGGCTATGCAGGTCTTGTATATGCAAGAAGCGGACTTTCCTGCAAGCAGGGACTTGCCCCCGCCAACAAGGTAGGAGTCATTGACCCTGATTACAGAGGAGAAATAATGGTAGCCCTTTACAACCATTCCAATGAGGCAAAAACAGTTGCCTCCGGTGACAGAATAGCACAGCTTGTTATAACTCCCTTTATTACCGCCGCCTTCACAGAAGTATCGTCTCTAAAGGAAACCATAAGAGGCGATGGAGGATTTGGCTCAACAGGTTCAAAATAAAAATCATTGCTATATTCCCCCGTCCCCGCTCAAAACTCGGTCTAACAATGCTGCAAGAGGCTCCATTGCGTTTTTCGCCTCCTGCAGACTGTTAGTCTGTGCTCCCACTTCAACTAACACAGACCTTTCTCTTAAGTCAAGATTATACTGATATGCATCAAGATAATTTTTTCTCGTAAATCCCGGAAAGTATTCTTCTGCCAAAAGCTTTAGCTGTAAACTAAATGCAAGATTCTGTTTCTTATATTTATTATAAAGATAGTCAATATCTCCCCCTGAACTTGTTCTGCTAAGTCCGTTAAAAAACATAATCTGTGATGTCTGCTTTCCGTTTACCTCCGACACAAGATGTAGATTTTCATTTACACCGTCTCTGTGAATATCAAGCACCACCTCTATTGTAGGATTATCTGCAAGTATCTGCTCCAATGATGTTCTTGCATATGTGTATGCCTTGCTTCTGTCAAGCTTTCCGTTTACATAATCAAAGCTTTCCGTGCAATGTATAACATTATATCCATACCCCTCTGACAAAAGCTTTGCCAGATATGTACCTACAGATACTATATTAGTATCAAAATTACCTTCTATAGAATCTGTGAAGCCCTCCATTGAATGAGTATGGTAAATTAATATCTGAGGAACAGATGAATCCTTTTTTATAGACATGTCCATAGATAAAAGTTCACTTGCATTAAGGTCACTTTCAAGGACAGACGCCCTCTTTGGCACTACATACAGGCTTGACAAAAGAAAATTAAAATCACTCAGACTCTCAAGGCTATACACAGTACCGCTCCCTGTCCCGCTAAGCTTCATAACACCGTTTCCCTGAATACTAACAGGTAAATCTTCATTTTCCTCTGTCTGTGTATTATTATCTGCACTTAAACCTGTTGTTTCCTGCTTTACATCTGTGCTTTCCGTTTCTCCGCTGCTGTTTTGTGCCACTATTTTATTAGGGTCATAGACCACAAGATAATTTTTCTTTACATTTTCTTTTACATATCCATAATAAGTTATGGAATTATTTACACTGTCTATAAATGTTTCCCCCACTGTTTTTTTGCTTACAGACACATTCTTATATGCCAGTGACGTATATAAATCCTCCATTTCCCTTACAGTCAGCATATACACAAGCTCTCCTGCCGACTTGTTAAAATATATAAATATATCCTGAAATGTTATTATCTTAAATGAAAAAAATATTACGTAAAAAGCAAAAACCGCTGCAAGGAATATTCCTATTTTTCTTCCGTATTTAATTTTGCCTATGACAACTATTCTTTTCATACATATGTCACCTTACCTGATGAATTTTTAAAGGATTTCAGTTATAAAACCCTTTTCATATAATAATATGAAGGTACATACTAAAATAATGCCATATTTATTGCTTCCGATATAATAAAGCTTAAATTTTTTACATTTTCATCTATATCCTTTGGCGTAACATACATATCTCCTCCCGCCGGCTCCAAAAGCTCCTTTATAAGCTGAAATTTCTCTGCGGGATTAAGTGCCTTCATTGAATACTTAAGCTCCTCAAATGCCCTTGACTGTGACAGTGCATTTACAAGACTATCCATTGCATCGCTTACAATAGTTGCCGCATCTACTACTGTAGGTATGCCTATGGCAATAACCGGAATGCCCAAAGTCTTTTTGCTTATTTCCTGCCTGTGGTTTCCCACCCCTGAGCCGGGACTTATTCCTGTATCCGATACCTGAATTGTGGTGTTAAGCCTTTTTGTACTTCTTGCAGCAAGAGCATCTACCGCTATTATTACCTCCGGTCTTATTTCCTTTGCCAATGCCATAACAAAATCCGCAGTTTCCATTCCTGTCTGTGCCATAACTCCCGGTGCCACTGCAAATATGTTATCATTTATATTTATTCCGGATATTACCCTTGGTCCAAGTGCATCCGGAGTGGCATCTCTGTTTCCAAGTCCCACCACCATAACCTTTTTCTTTTTTATATTTTCTCCCAGCTTATCTATAATTTTTGAAAGTACCTTTGCCATTTCGGTTCCATGCTCCTGGTCTGTATACTTAAGCTTATCCGACTCTATGGTAATATAATTGCCCATAGGCTTTTTCATGGCTCTCTCACCTTTGTGATTTAATATTTTTACTCTGGTTATATTTATGCTGCCTCCAAGTACACTCTTTTCCTCAAGCATAACACCTGATACCTCTGTGTCAGTACCCTCATATCGCTCCTTTGCCTCCACAGCAAGATCCGTTCTTATATTAATCCTTTTCATGTATATCTCCTTTTATTTTCTTATACCTTATACTGTTAATTTCCCCAAATAACAACTTGACATACATATAAAATTAGATTAAAATATAAAACGATGTTTGCATTGTCCGCGAGTCTTAGTATGCAAGCAACGGTTACCGGTGGTTTATACTCTCTCAATAAACCATTTAATACAACAGATATTATTGGAGGTAATTTAAAAATGGCTAATATTAAGTCAGCTAAGAAAAGAATCGATGTTACTGCAACAAGAACAGCAAGAAATAAGGCTATCCGCTCTAAGGTTAAAACAGCTATAAAGAAGGTTGACGCTGCTGTTGCCGCTAATGACAAGGCTGCTGCTTCTGAAGCTTTAAAGGCTGCTACCGTAGAGATAGACAAGGCTTGTTCTAAGGGCGTATATCATAAGAATAATGCTGCCAGAAAGGTATCACGTCTGGCAACTGCTGTTAATAAATTAGCTTAAAATAAAGGGATTTTCCTTTCGGAAAATCCTTTTATTTTTTTACATCATTTTTGCCTCCATATTTTATCAGCAGCAGCTCTACGCCTATCTTTTCATCAAGATTTCCTGATTTTACACCTGTCTCAATTTCCACTGCATCCTTTAAAGCCCTTCTTAAAATATTTATACTAAAGTTATCGCTCTGCTTCATTGCCTTTCCCACTATAAACGGCTGCATGGAAAGCTTTGACGCTATATCCTTTTGTGATATACCGTTTTCCTTAAGCTCCTTTACCTGAAGCATAATATTAAACTGTCTTGTAAGCATAAACAAAATTCTCATTGGAGGTTCCTTTGTCGCTATAAGGTCGTAGTATATATCAAGTGCCTTCTTTTTATTTTTGTACCCTAATGCATCTATCATATCAAAAATTCTGGCAGATATCTGCTCTGTTGCCACTGCCTTTATATCCTCCGTCTCTATAACCTGCCTGTCCATACAATAGCATATAAGCTTTTCCAGCTCCCTTGATATATTCATCATATCAGTTCCTGACACAGCCAAAAAATAATTCATTGTCTCCTTTGTAATGTTTTTATTATTATCCCTTAAAATTCCCAGTATCCACCTTTCCAGCACCGCAGGTGTCTGCACTGATGTCTCGCATACATGTCCCTTATCCTTCACTCTCTTAAAAAGCTTTCCCCTTTTGTCTGCAGCCTCCTCCACAAACACAAGCACTGTTGTTTCCGGTATTCTCTCTATATAATCTGCCATTTCATCATTTCCACTCTTAAAAAAACCTGAGTTTTCCACTATAATAAGACGAAGCTCGGCAAAAAACGGTAAGGTTTCGCTAATACCTATAATATCCTGCACAGCTATTCCCCTTCCCTCAAAATATCCGTAATTCATTGTATCTTCTCCCACTATGGCTTTTTTCAGCTTATCCTTATACTGCTTTCTCAGATAAGCCTCCTCCCCATATATAAGATAAACTCTCTTATACTTATTATTCTTTATATCATCATTTATAGTACGCATCTTTCCTCCTAGTTATTGCCCGTAAAATAATCATAAGCCACACCTTCATTATTGTCAAGGTAAAGGGTTACCGCACCTGTTTCATATGTTATACATACGTCGGAGGACTTTTCCTTAAGCCTTGATAATGCTTCACTGTGGGGATGACCGTATATATTATTACTGCCGCATGATATAACAGATAAAACAGGATTATATATTTCAAGAACCTTATATGATGAGGAATATTTTGAGCCGTGATGAGGTACCTTTAGCACATGGAGATTCTGTATAATTTCCATATTGCCTTTTTCGTATTCCTCCGCTATAAGTATCTCCGTATCCTCCCCCATATCCCCCATCATGCCTATTTTCTTTCCATATACATTTATTACGGCTGCTAATGAATTATTATTTACATCATTGGAGACTCCCACATACTTGTTTATTGGATTGATGAAATCTATCTCTGTTTCTCCCGCCTTAATTGACATTGTACTGTCTGCCCTTATAACATTTATTCCCTTTTCCTTACATACACCTTCTATGCTGCCAAAACCCTCATCTCCCATTGGAAGCACTACATTATCCACTGTAACAGCCTTGTCCAAAAGTACCTCATATATGCCGTTTATATGGTCCTCATCACTGTGACTTAATATAATATAGTCAATCTTCTTAATGCCGCTGTATTTAAGATATGGAAGTATTACATACTTTCCTGAATTTTTTATGGAAGTGCTGCCGCCGTCAAAAATACATACCATATCCTTAACTGAAAGAATCGCCGAATCCCCCTGCCCAACATGAAGGAATGTCATTATACCCCTCTGGGGATAAGTTGTATAAATATATACATGAAGTATAATACATACAATACCTCCAAACATATACCTGAATAATTTTCCCTTTTTCCTGCTTATTCCTATATATCCCCTAACTTTATCCCTTAGCCATTTATATTCCCTGTTATCCCATATCCACATAAGTGCTGTGCTTAGTATTACAATGCCGTAATATATAACCATATCCTTTAACTCAAAATGACCTGTTACAACCACTGCAAGGGGCAGGCTTGAAACCATGGTACAAAGCCACTCATATATTTTTAAAACAGCCACTCCGGGAAAAATAAATATTTTTCCTGCTCCACCGGAAAAGATTCCCGCCACAATTCCTGCTATTCCCGATAATACTGCTATTCCCATAAGAGGAATAACTAAAAGATTTAAAAATACTCCGTAAATTGGCATCTGATAAAAGCCGTTTGCTACCACAGGACCATTTGCTATATTAACGGTTATTCCTGATATAAAGCTTTTTATAATACTTTTTTCTGCCTGCACAAATTCCGTCACATAAGGCAATATAAAGCCTATTGATACCACCGCGCCAAAGGACAATAAAAAGCTCATATTATACAAATAGTATGGATTTTGGACAAGAAGTATAAATGCCGCAATACATATGGAATTCTTAATATCATATATATTTCCCGTAAGCTTTCCCAAAAGATTTACAAAAAACATTATTATGGCTCTTATTGCAGAAACGCTTCCTCCTGACATAATTCCGTACATAATCATAAATAATGTGCTTATGGCACCTGCCCATCTTTGTGCCATAAAATGTCTTATGGCAGAATATACTCCCATTCCTATTATGGATATATGAAGCCCGGATATTGCAAGTATATGGCTTATTCCCCCATACCCATACATTTCCTTTAAATCATCATCAAGCTGCCCCTTCTCTCCGTAAAGCATTGCCATAAACACACCGGCTTCCTTATCATTGCATATGATTTTAAGAATTTCCGTCATTCTCCCTCGAATATATGAGGATATGGATTGCAGTTCATTTATGGTCTTATCCACAATCTCTATACTCTCTCCATTTACCTTAAAGATAATATCAAGACCATAGCTGTATGTTTTTTCATCAAATGCTCCGGGATTTAGGGGCTCACTAAACTCTCTTTTTGTCCCCTCTATTTTTACACTGTTTCCGTAATCTGCCCCACTGCTTCCCCAAAGCCCTCTGTCAATATATACCCTGCACTTAAAGTCCTTTATTGGTATATTCCAGCCTTTTGTTACCTTTATAATAATCTCCATTCCATAATCACTATCAATAATGTCACAGACTCTTCCTTCAACAGACACCCTTTCTTTCACTTCTACAGCTTCTAATAATTTATGCCTGCTCTCCTCCCTATACATAATATAAAAGCCTGCTATATATAAAATGACATAAAGCACTAAAGGAAGATATTTCTTCCCTGCAATGCCCCATGTCAAAAAAGCAGCAAAAGCTATAATCAATATAACAAAAAAACCTTTTTCTGATATGAATGCTGCCGTAAGCTCTCCATGCACCAGCGACAATACTCCTATCATTATTGGTCTTTTCAAATTTTAATATTTCCTCCTATTGCTCCATATATCCCAAATCACGCATAAAAAGGGTATTTAAGGATAACTGATTGTGAAGCATTATATCAACCTCACCCTCAACACTTATCTGCACCTTATTAATATAAGAAAGCTCTGTAAGTGAATTAACTATTGAATATATCATTATCTCATCCTTTACCGATGAGGCACTTTCCAAAAACTCTCTGGTAAAATCTATGTAACATATGCCATTGCTTGTATTAATACTTCTTATTGATGTTTTTTCGGGAATTGTCTTATAGTTTCCGTCAACTCCAGGCCCCTCTATTATCTGCTCCACAATATACCTCTCAAGAGACTGGCTGCTGTCATATATTCCCGTCCGCATCTCTGTCTTAAGTGCATTTCCCTTAATATTTGCAAAATACAAGGTTACTGTTGTAGTCTCATAATTATTTATGCTGTTTCCAACCTTGTCTATAAAGTTTGATGCCTTCATCATTCCCACAGTGCTTCCTGATGAATCCTTTAAGGGCTGGTCCTCAACATAAAAGCTTACGTAATCTATACCATCAAGCTGAGTTAATGTAAGAACCAGAGAGGCTCTTAAAAATATTTCAGATATGCTGTCAAGGCTGCTGTAATAGCTTCCAAAGTTTATGCTTAAAACATTATTTGACACACTGCACCAAATAATATCAACCCCTGACGGTATTGCTGATGCCATTGTGCCCTTATCCTTTCGAAGCTCCTGCCAGATTTCGCTTACCTGCTCATTAATATCATCAGCCTCAACCTCATATTCTTCCGTTTCAAGCCTTGTTCCTTCCCTGTTTATATAATATAAATAAAATCCCCTGTTATCCTCTTCATCCCCCTTATCACTGCAGCCTCCTGCAGCTAATAATGATAATACAGCAATCAATAATAAAATTATATTCTTTGCATATTTATGCTTCATACATCAACTGCCCTTTCCATCATGCTTAAGGTACATATACTAAAGGTATTCTTACTGTAAATGTAGTTCCTTCTCCCTCTTTGCTGTACACCTTAATATCTCCCTTATGCATTAAAACAGAATTGTAGGTAATGGCAAGTCCAAGCCCGGTTCCTCCTGTTTCCCTTGATCTTGTTTTGTCCACCCTGTAAAATCTTTCAAATATTCTTTTTTGCGACTCCTCAGGTATGCCTATTCCTGAATCTGCCACCTTTAAATAAAAATATTGATAATCTGCATTTAAGGATACTCTTACCCAACCGTCAAGAACATTATATTTAATGGCGTTTTCCACCAGATTAGATACAACCATTGTCATTTTCACTTCATCTATCTCTGCCGCTACCGGTCTGAAGCTCTCAAATACAAGCTCTATGTTTCTTTTGGCAGCTATAGGTCTAAGACGCTTTAATACAAGCTCCACCATCTCGTTTACATTTACTTTCTCAACCTTAAGGCTTTCTGTTTTCTTTTCAAGCTTTACAAGGGTAAGAAGATCCGTAATAATACTGTTCTCTCTGTCTATCTCCGCAACTATATCCTTCATAAATTCCCTGTAGGTTTCCACCGGAACATTGTCCTGCATTAAAAGGGAATCCGCCAAAACCTTTACGGAGGTTATAGGTGTCTTAAGCTCATGTGATACATTTGATACAAATTCCTGCCTTGACTCGTCAAGCTCCTTCATTCGCACCATCATCTGCTCTATTGATTTTCCCACCGCCTTAAGTTCTGTGTATCCGTCACACTTTATCTTTCTGTCAAATTGACCAAGCTTTATATTATTGATGGAATGTTCCATCTCCTTAAATGGCACGCTAATAAGAAGCTGCACTATAAATGATACAGCTATAACCACTATACATACTAAAAATAATATAATATCCGCCTTATATGTTACTTCCTCCACATCTTTTGCTATATCCATTGTGGAAAATGACATTAAAAGCACTCCCTCCGGTGCTTCACCATCACCTGACGATGAGGTATCTGATAACGCCACTGCTATCTCTATATATGATTTATCTTCCGAATACTGAATAATATTTTGTCCCCTAAAGCATTTTATAACACTCTCAGACAGACATATATTCCCCTCATCTATGGAATATGTATCCTTTATTATCTTAAAGCTTTCATCTATTACCATGGTTCTTCCGTCAAATACTGTTGACATCTGAGCAAGCTCCGTATCTACTGCCGATGAGGAATGTGTATTAAGATAATCTGATATAACAATGGCATTCTTCATCATAATTGATATACGCTTTAAATCGTCTATTCTGGTTAATACCAAATTATCCTCATATGCATTTACATAGTACACCCTGACAATAAATACAGGTACCATACCTATGACTAGTATAATCATTAATATTCTGAATCTAAGACTTTTTAAAAAGCTTATTAATCTATTAATGATAACCATCCCCTTTTATCCCTGAAAGTAATATCCAACTCCCCATTTTGTATGTACGTATTTAGGTTCACTTGGGTTACTCTCGATTTTTTCTCTTAATCTCCTTATATGAACGTCAACAGTTCTCACATCACCCGGATATTCATATCCCCAAACTGTATTTAAAAGATTTTCACGACTGTATACTTTATTTGGATTTGTTATAAGAAGCTCTAAAAGGTCAAACTCCTTTGCCGTGAGGTTTACCTCCTCATCAGTAATGAACAGCCTTCTTCCGTCAAGCTCAAGCCTTAAATCACCCTTTTCAATAATTCTCTCTGCTTCCTCTTTGGCATGGTTTTTATTATTTCTTCTTATGATTGCCTTTATTCTCGCCTTTACTTCCAAAATATTAAATGGCTTTGTAATATAATCATCAGCACCATACTCAAGTCCCAAAATTTTGTCCATATCATCTCCCTTTGCCGTAATCATAATGATAGGAACATCGGAAAATTCTCTTATCTGCTGGCATACCTCCAAGCCGTCAAGCTTTGGAAGCATAAGATCAAGAAGCACTATATCATACTCCTTTTCCTTTGCCATTGCCACGGCTTCCTCTCCGTCATATGCACAGTCTACTTCCATCTCATCCTGCTCTAAACTGAATTTAATTCCCTTAACAATCAATTTCTCGTCATCAACCACTAATACCTTGTTAGCCATTTCTACCTCTTTTCTGCATTCTGCAAATGCCTTATTAATCATACCGTTATTAAATCTTTAATTTTTTGGAATGCTCCTTCCTTTATACCTGATATATTCATTATATCCTGAATATTTTTAAATCCGCCGTTTTCTTCCCTGTATTTTATAATACTCTCTGCCTTAGCCTCTCCTATTCCCGGCAGTGTCATAAGAAGCTCCTTTGAGGCGGTATTAATATTTACTTTTCCTGAAGTATTCTCTGTCACACCGTTATGGTCTCCGGCTATGGTCGCTTCTCCCTTCTTATATACCACAATCTTCATTCCGTCATAAACCTTATCTGCCATATTAATGGCACTTGTGTCCGCATCATGGGAGAATCCCCCTGCCATATCTATAACCTGATATATTCTGCATTCCTTTTCTACCTTATATACATCAGGGTTTTGCACCGCTCCGGTCACATATACATATACAATATCATCTCCGTAAGCTGTTCCGGTTTCTTCTTCTTTAACCTCCGCCCTTACGGATTCCTTAGTTATAACTTCAGGTGTGCTGTCTTCACAGCCTGATAAAATAATAACCGTAAATACAATCATCAATTTTGACACATAATTTATTTTCATATAATATCCTTTCCAAGGATATACATAAATACACATCTTTATTTTAACTAATATTGTCAATTTTTACAATATATTTTTTTATCTTTTTTATTCTTTTACAATTCTATTTCCATTTAAAAATTATAAAACCAATTATTGCAACTGCCATTCCAACCAGCTTCTGCCACGAAAATTCTACTTTTTCCACTCCAAACATTCCAAATACCTCTATCAGGTATGCCACTGCAAGCTGTGCTATAACAATCAGCAATGCTGCCTTTGCAGGCCCAAGTGAGCCTATGCTTTTTATTACCGTATAGGTAATAAAGGCTCCTATAATACCACCTGCAAGCATATACTTGTGATCTACCTGAAACAGATTTCCTATATTATCCCTTCCTGAAAAAAACCAGGCTGCCAGACATGCAAGAAATGCAGTTATCTGCACCCAGCCATTAGTGACCCACATACCTGCCGCCTTTGTTACCTCTGTATTAAATACTCCCTGTACACTCATTAATGTTCCTGATATAAGTGCTATAATATATCCCATAATAAAAAACCTCCCTTCATAGGACTATTTTTTCCTACAATGGGAGATTTTATACTAATTAATTCTTGCATCAAGATTTGTATTCAGTTTATTTAATTCCTCTGTCACATCACTTCCGTTCCATATATTTGTCATGGCAACATTAACCTGAAGCCAGTAATCAGATGTGGTCATAAGCTTTGGCATTCCAACTGAGGCCTCATATGCCTCAAGAAATATATCTATATAAGAATTATCATACTCTGCCTTTTTGGTTGATATTACCCCGCATATGTCATACATTTCCTCCGCCATATCATATGTGAGAAGCTTTGCAAATTCCCTTGCCTCCTCCTTCATATCTCCAAAGGGATTAACCATTATAATATCCGTAACCGACACTGCCCTTGACTTAAGCTCATCCGTAAGATTTGGAAGAACGGATAATTCTACACTCATACCACTTTGGGAAATTCTGGCTATAATATCCGCTGACGCTATTGTATATACTATTTTTCCTTCAAAAAATTCATTTATTACATTGTCATATTCTGCCGAGGCAGCCTCTGTATAAAAATATTCTGCCAAAGAATAATAATACTTACCTGCATTAACTGCATTTTCACTGTTTACATCTATTTCTGAAGGATTATCTCCATTTTCCCCTCCTACATTAAGATATGCCCCAAGAAAACCATAGCTGTAAAATACATCTGATATGTCCCATTTTAATATTGAGGTTACGTTTGAGTAATCATGGCTGTCGTCACCATTATTAAAATTGTCTGCAAATGTCTTAACATCATTAAAGGTTTTTGGCATCTCATCTACATATGTTTTATTAGCTGCAAAAACAGTTGTCTCAAACCCCAGCGGATAGCCATACTGCCTGTCCACAAACTCTATTGAATCCATAGACTTTAATGTATAATTGTCCTCATTATAAATGTCCGTATCATAATTTTGCTCCGCTATTCCTAACAGCACTGCATTTTGAAGCTCCTCCTCAGACATAAGAAACAAATCGGGACCGTTTCCTTCTGTGCTTGCATTGCTTATCTTCTCCAGATAATCTATGGTAGTATAGTAAGTAAGTCTTACCTTAATACCTGTTTCCTCCTCATATCTTGCTGCGGCCTCCTTTAAATAAGGCTCATACACAGTATATGAATACCACAAATCAAATACCTTTTGGTCAGACTCACTATTTTCCTCTGAAAGGCTTAAATTTTTTTTTGCCTCTTCCTTATAGTTACCTGCGTATAAAATTATAAGCACTGCAATTACTGACAGTACACAAACCTCTATAATTACTCTTACTTTTCTGTTTCTGAATATACTCATACTCACCTCTCATCTATAATGATTTTCTAAGTATTTCTGTCATTTCATCTACATTTTCCTTTGTAATAATAAGAGGCGGAACGAACCTTAAAACATTTCCTCCGGCAGATATTATTATAAGTCCGTTATCCATTGCCTTGTTTATCACCTCGCCGGCAGACTTCTCTTTCTTAAGAGCAAGTCCCTGAAGCAATCCTTTGCCTCTTCTTTCTATTATACAAGGAAACTCTTTTGATATTTCCTCCAGCTTTTCCTCAAGGTATCTGCCAACCTCATTAACATGACTTAAAATTTCATGGCTCTCAAACATATCATACACCCTTGACACTGCCGCACAGGCGAGAGGATTTCCTCCGTAGGTGGTTCCGTGGTCTCCGGGAACCATGGCATCTGCCACTTCTCCCCTTGCCACAAAGGCTCCCACCGGAACACCGCAGCCAAGTGCCTTTGCCGTGGTAAACACATCAGGCTTTATTCCATAATGCTCAAAGGCATAAAGCTTTCCTGTTCTTCCCATGCCGCACTGTATCTCATCGCATATCATTATAATATTGTTATCATCACATATTCTTCTTATTCCCTTTATAAATTCCTCTGTGGCAGGATAAATTCCTCCCTCACCCTGAATTGTTTCAAGAATTATGGCACAGGTTTTGTCACTTATAAGCTCTTTTACACTGTCCAGGTTGTTATATTCTGCAAATTTCACTCCCGGCATAAGAGGCATAAAGTGTTCTCTGTAATGACTGTTTCCCGTTACGGACAATGCTCCTATTGTCCTTCCGTGAAATGAATGATTCATTGCTATTATCTCATAATCATTACTTCCCTTTTTGTTATATGCATATTTTTTGGCAAGCTTTAAGGCTCCCTCTATTGCCTCTGCACCGCTGTTTGTAAAAAATACTCTGTCAAAGCCTGTTGCCTTAACTATTTTTTGTGCAGCCTCTATTGAAGGAATATTGTAAAACAGGTTTGAAACATGTATAAGCTTATCTATCTGGTCTTTTAAAGCATCATTGTATTTCTTATTATTGTAGCCAAATGCCGAAACAGCTATACCTGCTGCAAAATCAAGATACTTTTTCCCCTCCGTGTCATACAGATATACACCTTCACCCTTTTCAAGGACAAGCTTATATCTGTTATAAACATGCAGAATATTCTTTTCTCCCATTTCCATATACTCTGTCTTATTCATGGCTTTCTCTCCTAATCATTAGCTTCGTGATAAAATTTTTCTTCATTGTCATTTAAAATGGCAGTTCCTATTCCCTTGTTTGTAAATATTTCGAGAAGAAGACAGTGTCTGATACGTCCGTCCATAATCTGCACTCTTGACACTCCCTTTTCAATAGCATCAATACAGTTGCTTATTTTAGGAAGCATTCCTCCTCCTATATTGCCTGCCTCCATAAGCTTTTTTGCATCTCTTACATAAAGCTCAGGAATAAGTGTTGAAGGGTCGTCAGGATTTTTATAAACTCCCGATATATCTGTAAGAAATGCCAGCTTTTCTGCCTTTACTGCCTTTGCTATGGCACAAGCTGCATCATCTGCATTTATGTTATAAGACTTAAATTCCTTATCCATGCCTATAGGACTTACTATAGGCAGATAATCCTTTTCAATAAGGTCTAAAAGAAGTTTTTCGTTTACATTAACTATATCCCCAACATATCCTATATCCTGCCCCTTAGAGTATTTTTTCTCACACTCCAAAAGCTGTCCGTCTTTTCCCGTAACACTTACTGCCTTTACTCCCAGCTCCTCAACCATAGCCACAAGCTTCTTTCCAACTCTTCCCAAAACCATCTCTGCTATTTCCATGGTAGCCTCATCAGTTACGCGAAGACCATTGACAAATTTAGGCTCCATTCCCACCTTGGATATCCACCTGCTTATCTCCTTGCCGCCTCCGTGGACTATAATAGGCTTAAAGCCTGACAGCTTTAAAAGAGTAACGTCCTTTATTACGTTTTTTTGCAGCTCCTCATCTATCATCGCACTTCCGCCATATTTTACCACTATTATTTTACGGTTAAATTTTTGTATATATGGAAGTGCCTCTATTAACACATTTGCCTTTTCCTGCAGCTTTTCCATTTCTGACAACATTACTTTCTTCCTCCTAGCTTCTGTAATCTGCATTTATCTTTACATAGTCATATGTAAGGTCACAGCCCCATGATGTTGCACTTTCAGTTCCCATTTTCATATCGGCTATTGCCGTTACCTCGTCCTCTGACAATATTTTTGTTGCCTCCTCCTCGCTGTAGTCTGCTGCAATGCCGTTTTCCACAATTTTAAGCTTTCCTGCCCTGCTCTCAAAAAATATATCAACCTTATCAGGGTCAAACTCTACCCCCGAATATCCCATTGCACAAAGAATTCTTCCCCAGTTGGCATCATGACCGTATATTGCAGCCTTTACAAGGCTTGAGGTTACTATTGACTTACTTACCTTAACGGCATTTTCCTTTGTGTCTGCTCCTGTTACCTTTACCTCAAATAAAGCGGTTGCACCTTCACCGTCACCTGCCATTTTTTTTGCAAGGAAGGTATTTACCTCCTTAAGTGCTTTGGCAAATGCTTCATAATCACTATTCTTCTCTGTTATCTCCGGATTACCTGCCATTCCGTTTGTAATTACCAGCATTGTATCGTTTGTGGAGGTATCTCCGTCTACGGATATCATGTTAAAGGTATCTTTTACATCAGCCTTTACTATCTCAGTAAGCATTTCCTTTGATATGCTTACATCAGATGTAATAAATGCAAGCATTGTACACATATTAGGGTGTATCATTCCAGAGCCCTTACACATGCCTCCTATCTTAACTGTTTTTCCGCCAATCTCCAATTCATATGCTATCTCCTTTGACACCGTATCCGTGGTCATAATGGCCTCTGCCGCCATTGTTCCGTCATTTGGCGTACTTCCAAGCTCTCCTGCAAGCTTTGCTATTCCATCAGTCATTTTCTCCATAGGAAGCTTTGCTCCTATTACTCCCGTAGAACCTATAAGAACGGCACCTTCGGGTATATTAAGTGCTTTTCCTGCAGCAGCAGCCAGCTCCTCACAGTTTTTCATGCCCTCTTCACCTGTACAGGCATTTGCAACTCCGCTGTTTACAACTACTGCCTGAACAAATGGACTGTTATTCACTATATCCATATCATATTTTACGGGAGCAGCCTTTACAACATTTGAAGTAAAGGTTCCTGCTGCCTTGCAGGGTATCTCACTGAAAATCATTGCCATATCCTTTTTGCTGCTGCTTTCTTTTATGCCTGCCCTAACTCCCGCTGCCTTGAAGCCTTTTGCCGCAACAACTCCGCCTTCTATTTGCTTCATATTAATCCTCTCCTTTTTTATTTTTTCTGACATAAGCCTTTCTGAAACTCTTAATATTGTGTATTATGGAAATTTTTCTTACGGAAACATTGGAACACCTGTAAGTCCCTCTGCCTCATCAAACCCAAACATTATATTCATATTCTGTACTGCCTGTCCTGCCGCACCCTTGACAAGGTTATCCATTGCCCCCATCATAACTGCTCTGTTTGTTCTTTCATCTATCTTAAAGTTTACGTCCACATAGTTGCTTCCCTCAACCCATCTTGTCTCAGGGCATACATCTTTATCAAGAACCCTTACAAATCTTTCATTGCTGTAATACCTGTCATATATTGCCTTTACTTCGTCATATGTAACGGCTTTTGTAAGGGAAGCATAAGCTGTTACTAAGATTCCTCTGTTCATTGGAACCAGGTGGGGAGTAAATATAATTCTTGCATCCTTTCCTGATGCGTATGTAAGCTGCTCTTCTATCTCCGGAGTGTGTCTGTGGGTCAGAACACCATAGGCTTTAATATTTTCATTAACCTCACAAAACAGATTATTTACCTTTGCTCCTCTTCCTGCACCTGATGTTCCCGACTTTGCATCTATGATAACTGTTTCCATGTCAATAAGCCCTTCCTTTGCCAGAGGATATATTGACAGAAAGCTGCAGGTAGGATAACATCCCGGATTAGCTATAAGCCTTGCATTTTTAACCTTATCCCTGTTTATCTCCGGAAGACCGTATACAGCCTCATCTATAAACTGCGGACTCTTATGCTCTATACCATACCATTTTTCATATACATTAACATCCTTAATTCTGAAATCGGCACTTAAATCTATTATCTTTACCTTATTTAATATATCCTCATTTACAAGAGACGCACAAAGACCCTGTGGCGTCGCCGTAAAAATAACGTCCACATCATTTGCCAGCTCCTCCATATTATCATCAAGACATTTATCATCTACTATCTGAAACATATTTTGGAATACTTCGTAATATTTCTTATCTATATAGCTTCTGGAGCCATACCACTTAATCTCCACATCCTTGTGCTGCAGCAGTAATCTTACTATTTCCGCTCCTGCGTAGCCTGTTGAACCTATTATACCTGCTTTCACCATTTCCTTTGTTTTTCCTCCTATATTTAGTAAATCTAATAAATCTCATATAATGATAGCTCTTAGACTATAAAAAAACAAGTCCTTTTTTGCCTTACATAAAGTATATCAGTATATAAAAATAAGATTTTATAAATATACAACATTTTTGCATAATATTCAATACCCATTTTTATTTTCTGGATTTTTTTATTTTATTATTGCATTTTTATAAATCTTGATGTATATTGATATTATATTGCTGGAAGGCATATATTTGCCTTTCTTAGCCTTATAAAATAAGAAACAGCCCTGCTTATTATAAGGGTAACAGATGGAGGATTATATGAAGGATAAAGTTATTTTAGCTTACTCAGGCGGTCTTGATACTACTGCCATTATTCCTTGGTTAAAGGAAAATTATGATTATGATGTTGTATGCGTCTGCATAGATGTAGGACAGGGAAACGAGCTTGACGGTCTTGAAGAGAGGGCAAAGCTTTCAGGTGCCGAGAAACTGTACATAGAAAATGTAACTGACGAATTTGTTGATGAGTACGTTATTCCTTGTGTTCAGGCAAATGCCGTATATGAAAATAAATATCTACTTGGTACATCAATGGCAAGACCTGTTATTGCAAAGCGTCTTGTTGAGATAGCAAGAAAAGAAAATGCCGTTGCTATCTGTCACGGTGCTACGGGAAAAGGAAATGATCAGGTGCGTTTTGAGCTTGGTATAAAGGCTCTTGCTCCTGACCTTAAGATTATTGCTCCTTGGAGATGCAACGATACATGGAAAATGCAGTCAAGAGAAGATGAAATAAAATACTGCGAAGAGCACGGCATACACCTTCCTTTCTCAGCAGATTCAAGCTACAGCCGTGACCGTAATCTCTGGCATATAAGCCATGAGGGTCTTGAGCTTGAGGATCCTGCAAATGAGCCTAACTATGACCACCTTTTAGTTTTGGGTGTAACTCCTGAAAAGGCTCCTGATGAGGGTGAATATATCTCCCTTTCATTTGAAAAAGGTGTTCCTGTTGCATTAAACGGAAAAGAAATGAAAGCATCTGATATTATAAAGGAATTAAATGCACTTGGCGGAAAACACGGAATAGGCATTGTTGATATTGTAGAAAACCGTGTAGTCGGCATGAAATCCCGCGGTGTATATGAAACTCCGGGAGGAACCATCCTTATGGAGGCTCATGCACAGCTTGAAGAGCTGATTTTAGACAGAGATACAATGGCTTACAAGAAAAACATTGGTGCAAAGTTTGCTGATATTGTTTACGAAGGAAAGTGGTTTACACCTCTCCGTGAGGCTTTGCAGGCATTTATAGTTTCTACCCAGGAATACGTTACAGGCGAAGTTAAGATGAAGCTTTATAAGGGCAATATAATAAAGGCAGGCACTACTTCTCCTTATTCACTTTACAGTGAATCACTTGCAAGCTTTACAACAGGTGAGCTTTATGACCATCATGATGCTGAAGGATTTATTAATCTGTTTGGTCTTTCACTTAAGGTTCGTGCAATGAAAAAGGCACAGTTAGAAAAAGAGAATAAATAAATATAAAATATTTTAATTTTAATCCCTCTAAGATTATCTTAGGGGGATTTTCATGTATTCTAATCTATTTCCCTGTTTCTTCCTTTACATACTATTAATTATGTTGTAAAATGTTTTCTGTATGATTTATTAACAACAAATGAAGGGAGTATACCATGAAAACCATTGATTTAGTAGTTCCCTGCTACAATGAAGAAGATGTTCTTCATATGTTTTTTGAGGAAACTAACAAAGTAATATTAACAATACCCGACTATCAATTCAGATACATTTTTGTGGATGACGGAAGCCGTGACAATACACTTTCCATTCTTATGGAGCTTGCTGAGAAACACGACAATGTAAAATATATATCTTTTTCAAGAAATTTTGGAAAGGAAGCAGGAATATATGCAGGTCTTAAGTATTCACAGGGTGATTACGTTATAGTTATGGACGCAGACCTTCAGCACCCTCCTGCATTATTCCCTGCCATGCTTCAGGGGATAAATGAAGGCTATGACTGCTGTGCTGCCATGCGTACCTCAAGAAAGGGTGAATCAAAAATAAGAAGTGCCTTTTCAAGAACCTTTTACAGACTAAGCAACAGGCTCACAAATGTTGACCTTGTTCAGGGAGCTGTTGACTACCGTATTATGACACGGCAGATGGTAAACTCTGTCCTTGATATGTCAGAGCGTCAGCGTTTCTCAAAGGGAATATTTGCATGGGTTGGATATAAAACAAAATGGATACCTTACGAAAATGTAGAGCGTCCCCTTGGAACTACAAAATGGAGCTTTCTAGGGCTGTTTAAGTATGCCGTAAGCGGCATTACAGGCTTTTCCGTTGCACCTTTAAGAATGGTTACATTTATGGGTTCTCTTATCTCAATAGGTGCATTTATATATATAATTATTACTATTGCACACACCCTTGTATCAGGGATAGATGTACCGGGATATGCCACAACTCTTTGTGCAGTACTGTTTTTGGGAGGTATTTTAGAGCTTTCAATCGGCATACTGGGTGAATACATTGCCAACATTTATATGGAGGTAAAAGAGCGTCCTATTTTTATATTAAAAAATACTAATATAGATTTAATTGCCCATAATGAATTTGAAAGGGATAAAATATCATCATTATAATGTGTAGGAAAAAACAATGAGAAATATCATTAATATATTTTTAAAATATTTAAACAGAGAAACCATAAGCTATATTATATTTGGGATTCTGACAACTGCCGTTGATTATGGGGCATCCTTTATTTTCTTTTACAAAATAGGATTTACGGAAATTACCTCAAACAATATAGCATGGGTACTGGCCGTTGCCTTCGCATATATAACTAACAAAATTTTCGTATTTGAGTCAAGGGAGACAGGCCTTAAGGTATTGCTCAGAGAAATTACCGCCTTTGCAGGCTCCAGAGTTGTAACTCTTATTATAACAGATGTATTTTTAATCTTTACAGGTATAATAGGACTTCCTTTTCTTTTGTCAAAGCTAATTATATCTGTGGCAGTTATAATACTAAACTATTTCTTCAGCAAGCTTTTTATTTTCAAAAAAGAAAAATCATACGGAGGTAACAATGAACAGCAGACTGATGACACGCATTAAAAATAATTACGGGTGCATTCTTGGATTTTTAGTTCCATTTATTATACTGGGAGGTATTTTCATAGGCAAGGAAATAGTTCCCTGGGGAGAGAATATGTACTTAAGAAGTGATATGTACCACCAGTACGCACCCTTTTACAAGGAGCTTTATAATAAGCTCACAACGGGAGGCAGCCTTGAATTTTCATGGAATATAGGCATGGGTGTAAACTTTACTGCCATATATGCATATTATCTTGCCAGTCCCATAAATCTCCTTCTTGGGCTTCTTCCTGAAGGCTATATTATTCATGCAATGGATTTCCTTATTATATTTAAGACAGCACTTGCCGGTCTTACATGTGCTTATTATCTTTCAAAGCATTTTAACACAAAATCCGTTGCTGTAGGTGCAGTTTCCGTATTTTATGCTCTGTCATCTTATATGGCTGCATTTAGCTGGAATATTATGTGGCTTGACTGTATATTCCTTCTTCCTCTTATAACACTTGGACTTGAAAGACTGGTAAAGGAAGGAAAATATAAGCTGTACACCATATCTTTAGGCATTTCCATTTTTACAAATTATTATATTGCCATTATGATATGTATATTTGCTGTTATTTACTTTTTTATGCTTCTTGCAGTTGATAAAACAACAGAAAGACCTAAATTCTATAAATTAAGAAAATGCTTAAGCTTTGGAGTTTTTTCTCTCATAGCCGGAGGCATAGGCGCCATAATGTTTATACCTGAGCTTTATGCCTTAGGTTACACAGTATCGGGAGATTTTAATTTTCCTGATATCTGGTCAAACTATTTTTCCATACTTGATATGCTTTCACGTTCACTTATAAGCGTACCTGTATCAATTTTTTCTGCCCATGACCCTAATTTGTACTGTACTGTTGCGGTATTTGCCACAGTTCCCCTTTACTGTATGTGCAGTAAAATTCCTCTGCGGGAGCGTATAGGCAAAATAGTCCTTATTGCCATATTTTTAATTAGCTTTAACACAAATATTCCTAATTATATATGGCACGGTTTCCATTTTCCAAACAGTCTCCCTGCAAGGGAATCCTTTATTTATATTTTTATACTTGTTGTAATAAGCTATGAGGTTATTTTCCACTTAAAGGACTTTTCAAGAAAACAGATTTTAGGTGCATTTGCAGGTGCAATAGGTGTTATTTTTCTCATTGAGGAATTATATGTAAGCACAGATTACTCATTTGAAATAATTTATTTAAGTCTTATATTTATAGTATTTTACCTGATACTTGCTCTTGCATATACAAGCGGAAAAATCAAGAAGAATTTCCTTATATATCTTCTGTTTGTAGTGTGCATAGCAGAGGCAACCATTAATTCAGACCATGAGGAGTCTTATAAAACCACTTCCTACACTGCATATATTCAGGATAATGAAGCTATAGAAAAGCTTGTTTCTAAGGTATCGGAGGAAGATGACAGCTTTTTCAGAATAGAAAAGCTCTCAAGAAAGACAAAAAATGATGCTGCATGGAATGATTATAAGGGAGTTTCAATTTTTTCCTCAATGACTAACGGCTCATTTACGGAATATCTGGGATACCTGGGATTTGAAAAGTCTACAAATGCTTATTCTTATTACGGCAACACTCCTTTTACCTCAGCACTGCTTTCCGTAAAATATTTAATAAGCAATGAATTTCTGCCTAATAGTGATTTATATACATTATATGATTTTGACGAGGAAGAATCACGTTACCTCTATGAGTCTAACTACTGTCTGCCTTTAGGCTTTATGCTTCCTGAGGATTTTGACAGTCTGTGGGAAATGACAGGCAATAATCCTTTTGCACTGCAAAATTCATTTGCCGAGATTGCAACAGGCTACTCTGATATGTTTTCATATATACCTGCCTCAAGCGTTGGAACTACATGTTCCTTTACTGTTGAGGAGGATTCCGATGTGTATGTGTACGTTACAACATATGTTGAGCAGATAAGCTTCACGGCAGTTGACGAGACGGGTTCAACAGTTGCATCAGACTCCTTTTCCGGCTTAAAGCACAGACAAATATGTCATTTCGGTGAGCTTCCTGCCGGCACTACAGTAACAGTCAATACTACAGATACCGACACCTCATCATTGCAGCTTTACGCTTATTCCTTTAATGATGAAGTATTTAATAATGTATATGACAGCCTTAACTCTCACGGATTAAATGTAACGGATTACACAGACACTTCCGTGACGGGAACTGTAACTGCCGCCGAGGACGGTGATTTGTACCTTTCAATAGTATATGATAAGGGCTGGACAGCGTACGTAGACGGCAAGGAGGTTGAAACCTCCTCCATTAAGGGTGCCCTCCTTACTGTTCCCGTTCCTGCGGGAACACATGAAATTCTGTTGGAATACAGCACTGACGGCTTGGCTTTAGGCACATTCCTGTCTGTACTGTCCGTTGCGGCTCTTATTTTAATAATTATATTTGAAAAAAGGCTGAAAAATCATGAGAACTCCTCGGACGGTGAATAAATCAAGCCACCGGCTTAGCCGGTGGCTTGATTTGACCATATAAGGGGCTGTTACCTTCTTGCACCCGGAAAGTGGACTGCCATCTCAATGTTATATAACTATTCATCATGTTTCAGCAAAATAGTCATTCTATCCACCATTTCATTTATACGACTCGCCTGCATAGCCACATTGGTTGTGTCGCTTGCATTACTTTCAGCCATCGCATTAATAGAATTAAACTGCTCATTTTCATATCTGATGCTTTCAGCAATATCCTTATTAATTGACACTGTGTTCTTTATAACCTCTGCCTGCTTACTATGTGCATCTCCCATCGTTTCAACGGCATCTACAGATACTTTTAATAATGCAGTCATATCTTGGATACATGCAAACACATTAGAAAAATACCCATTCTGTGTATCCATTTTTACAGAATTTTCTTCTACTTGCGTTGTAATATCGCGGACATTTTGTTGCACTCTTTCAATTACTGTTTGTACAACTTTTAATGACTCTTGTGTATTGTTTGCCAAATTCCCTACTTCAGTCGCAACCACAGCAAAGCCTCTTCCTGCCTCACCTGCCCTTGCTGCCTCAATTGATGCATTTAAGGCAAGTAAATTAGTTGATGATGAAATATCACTAATAAGATTTAGTGTAACACCGATTTCTTGTACTGCTTCTGACAACTTTTGAGTAATATCATTTGTTGCTTTCATCGATTCTGATACTTCTGCATTGATTATATGTAAATCGCTTAAAAGTTTTTCGCTTTCCTCCGATTTATCCAACAAATCCTTTGATGTACTTTCAACTTTTAATACATTCTCTGCTAACACACTTTCCCATTCACTCAATTCACCAAGATTATCCATACTCTCGTTTGTTTTCGAACTAAGTATATTGCTACTTTCTACCAACTGTTCACTCGTTGCTGCCAATTCTTGTGCCGATGCACTCTCATTCTCCGAAACCTGTGAAAGTGACATACCGGCAGTATACAATTCATCAGATAGGGCTTGTACAGCTGTAAGTACATTATTTACCTTCTCTGTATTTCTCTCCATCTCATCTTTTTTAGCATTGACAAGAAATCTGTTAATCAAATATGTTAATAACACAATTGTAGATAATGATAATGCTACACATACTACCCTATCAAGCATATTAACCGGAAAATGTATTCCCTTCGCAGGAAGATGAATTTCCCCATACAACATCCATGATGCTATTATCGAACCAGCAATTTCAAGCGAAGTTATTGCAACCATCTTGTAATCCAAAAAGAATGAGGTTAAAATTACAAAGAAAAATGCAAATCCCCAAAAATCCGTAGCCGGTATCATATATACAATAAAATTAAATTGAATAAACATTATCACTACGAGAAATATTTTTCCCGCCTTTAATTTATTCTGTAATACATAGCCTTCATCAATTCCAGTTTTTATAAAAAAAATTCCTATAGCCAAATAAAGAAGACATGTAATATCAAAAATAATCAATGCTATCCAACTTACACTTGGCAACCATCCCATGAATTTAGAAAATGTATACGCCAATCCAGCACATTCACATGCTCCCGGCACAAGCAGCAAAACAAGAATGTACACTTTGTTAATATATTCATCTAATGCTGACAAATATCTCTTTTGAGTTTTCTCTACTGTTTTCATAATTTTTTCTCCTTAAAATTCATATAATTGTACAATCACTGAATACCCGGCACCTACTGTACATATAATCAGTTTTGTTCCTGCTTTAGAATATATATCCCATAATCTATTAAGACATAATATTGGACAAGTATTTCCCGTATATCCATATTCTCTACCAACAAAATAATATTTATTGTCTTTTTCTGAAATTCCTAATAACTTCAATGTTTCCATATTATAAACATCGCTTAATTGCGAGAAAATATAATAATCTACCTCCTTTGCCGACAATGAATTCTTCGACAGTATTTCCTCAATTGCCTCTTTCCATTGTCCCGGAATAAAATCCATTGGAAAGGGATTCCATTCCAATCTCTTTTCATTTGGCATTATCGACTGCAATGGAACTTTAGCCATACCACATTTTGGATACTTTATAAAATCATGGTAGCTTGCATCAACATACACATAAGTGTCGATAAAACCTCTTTTTATGATTTCCTCTTTTGTCTCTAATGCAACACACGCTGCTGCATCTGCAAATGTGGCATATACTACCGTATCTGTCCAAAGAGCTATAGGGGTTATGCAAAAACATCCTAAAACTAAAACCTTACTAATATCCGATGTCTGCATATATCGCATTGCCATATCCATTCCTTGTACCATACCTGTACAATTACTATTCATATCAAATGCAATTTTTACATTCTTTAGTCGTTCTCCATATAATCCCACAATTCGCATTGCGTTTGAAGGAAATAAATATTCCGGTGTATCCGTGCAAACAATCAGCATTTCATAATCTTCAAGTTTTAAATCATTCTTTTCAACACAATTATCAATTGCAGCTACACACATACTAATAGTGTTTTCATCTTCAGATATAAAATATCTCTTTCGTCTACCCAAATGATTCATAAGACTATGAGCACTAAGCCCTCTTTTTTCGAAATGTTCATCTAACTGCTCATTGTACACTTTATTTTCCGGAATGTACACACCCGTTCCCTTAATTAAAACATTCTTCATAGGCACATAACCTCCACTTATAAACATTTCTAACAAATAAAGCTATCATCTATATTGCATATAGACATATCATATAATTAACCATATCACCTCTCTAAAAACAAACACCATCCGACATAATAATAGCGAACGGCATACTCACATTATAATAAAAATCACATACGTACTCTCTATTTCTACACAAGAAAGAAACGTGCTGCTCTGTGCTGTGAACAAGCATATTTCTTTCATACATAGCTGTCAAGTCCTTTCACAAATTTAAATTTGATATGCTAAATTATACCATTTTTTAGTATTCATGTCAATTTTACATTTAGCATTTTTAGCTTATGACACAGAGCCTTCATTTTCATCATAGGTTTTTACCCGGGTCTTTGACAGTTGAAAATATTAGAAACATCTTGTAGACCGCATAAAACCTACACTTTTTCTGTCAAGTAATTTGTTTTGCTTTATGGTAATGTCATAATATATTGAAAATTTATTCATTGTGAGTTATTCTTTTCTTGGTTCCAAATTCATCATTTGATAATTGTCAAAAACCTTACAATATCAGCATTTCACAAAAATCTGTCTGCTTGAAAAACATTACTATATAATAAAACTTAGAAGCAAACTGCCGTAAAGCCTATAGATAGTGCATTTACAGCAGTTTTTTATTTTCCCAACTGTCAAAGATGGGATTATATCTAAAAACTGCTTGATTTTCAACAGGTATGGCGGAAATTCTGCGAAATTCTAAAAAACAATGAGGGCAAGGAATAAGCGGCAGCTATATAATATAACTTCCGCCCGGGAGTTTGACAGTTGTATAATAAAAAAAGTACTTGCAGACCTTATAAAGCCTGTTCTTTTTCTGTCAAATTTTTCGTTTTATTATCTAG
>CALWSG010000015.1 GCA_944384155.1 uncultured Lachnospiraceae bacterium
GAGAACTGTGGAGCACGTCTTGCTGCCTTTAAGCCGTACTTCTTTCTTTCCTTCATTCTTGGATCTCTTGTAAGATATCCTTCTTTCTTTAATGCAGGTCTGTAATCAGCGTCTGCCTGAAGCAATGCTCTTGCAATGCCGTGTCTTATGGCACCTGCCTGACCTGTGTATCCACCGCCATGAACATTTACGAGAACATCAAACTTGTTTAATGTATCTGTTACGCTTAACGGCTGACGAACTATAACCTTTAATGTTTCAAGTCCGAAATAATCATCTATTGTTCTTTTGTTTATAGTAATCTCACCATTTCCCGGTACTAAGTATACTCTAGCAATACTCTTTTTTCTTCTGCCTGTTCCATAAAATCTATTATTTGACTTCTTTGCCACTGTAATTTCCTCCTTTCAGCTTTCCTAGAATGTTAATGCTTCCGGCTTCTGTGCTGCATGCGGATGCTCTGCTCCCGCATATACATGAAGCTTTGTAAACATCTGTCTTCCTAAAGGTCCCTTTGGAAGCATGCCCTTAACTGCAAGTTCAATTACCTTCTCAGGCTTCTTTGCAAGCATTTCTCTTAAGGTTGTCTCCTTCATGCCGCCAACGTAATCAGAATGATGATAGTAAATCTTCTGGTCTAATTTTCTTCCTGTTACACTAATCTTCTCAGCATTGATAACAATTACGTAATCTCCTGTATCAATGTGAGGTGTGTAAGTAGGCTTGTTCTTTCCTCTTAACACCTTAGCTATTTCAGATGAGAGACGTCCTAATGTACAGCCTGCTGCATCAACTACATACCATTTTCTTTCGATTGTTTCCGGACTAGCCATAAAACTTTTCATCGGTCTTCCTCCTATAAATTTCAAAACTGTTTTAAATGCTTTACCGGGGCTTTGGTTAAAGCATATCCGTACAAAATCATATATTTCCAATTTGTCACAGTTTGTTATTATATAGTAATTCTAACCTTGTGTCAATAGATTTTATAAAAACTTTTCGCAAAACCAGCAAATACTTTAGTATATTAAAGTTCTGCTTTTACATCTGCTTATCTTCCATAATCTTTACGCTGGCTGCAAATGATATTAATATAAAAAGCAGCCATATAATCCCGGCTCCCAAAACTATAATATTTACAGGCATTTCCCTTAAGAATTCCCTAATCCCCATTATATGCACATCAATACCTTCCATCAATTTATCACCTGCCACAATAAGTATGACAAACACTACAAGGATTGCTACTGCAATAACAAGCCTGCCTTTTTCACTTCCATATTTAATCTGGATAGGAATTATAACTGCCGTTACAAGAATTGCCGCTGCCAGTATTACGCCGCACTCGGCCATCCACGACGCCCAGTCAATGCTTTGCCTCTCAGCAGTAAATTTTACAACACATATGATAAAACCAAATCCCCAGCCTGCCACAATAGTTAAAAAACCATAAATATACTTTTCAAATACATATTCTCTTCTCGTTATTGGAAGAGTTAAAAGATATGCATTTGAATGTGACATTTCATCACATGCCATAGTATATAATAATAAAAATGATGAAAACATAGATACATATGATATAATAAATGTTTCATTATTTCCTGCTACCGCCAAAAAAAGTGACATAATCCCTATAATTATAAGAGCTCTCCTGTTTGCAAGAGTAAGGAAAAAATCCTTGATTAGCAATCCTTTCATAATCTTTCCCCCTTTGCCATTATGGTTATAAGCTGGTCAATGCTTCCCTTTTCAATAACTGTCTTTGGATAATTTTCCATATAAAACTGCCTTTTATCAGTAAGACATTTATACCCAAAGCCTTCCTTTACATAAGCTATAATATATTTTTTATCTAATTTCCCATATTCTCTGTCTGATAATTTTATTATTCCATACCTGTCAGCAATGGCATCTGTTTCCTCATGGAAGATAACAGAACCTTCATGTATCATATAAACATCATCACAAAAGCCCTGTATATCACTGGAAATATGAGAGCTTATAAGTATTCCTCTTCCCTCTGTTTCCATATATTCCCTCAATATATCAAGCATTTCCTCCCTTGCAACAACATCAAGCCCTGCCGTAGGCTCATCAAGCAGAAGCAATCTTGCATCATGGCTTATTGCCAGCAAAAGTGAAAGCTTTGCTTTCATTCCCGTAGAAAATTCCTTTATCTTTTTGTTTATGGGAAGCTTAAATCTTTTGCATGTTTCAAAAAACTGTCTTCTCCCGAAGCTTTGGTATATACTGTCCATAACAGTACCTATCTGTCTTACAGACAGCTCACTGCAAAAGCCTCCCTCTGACATTACAACTCCTATATTTTCCTTGATATTTTTTTCCAGATTCCTATTATCTGCACCCAGTATTTTTATCTCGCCCCCGTCTATACTAATCAAATCCATTATGCCTTTAAAAACAGTGCTTTTTCCGGCACCGTTTTCACCTATCAGCCCGGTTATGCTCCCCTCCGCCACTCTCAGGGAACAATTCAGCTCAAATCCATCATATATTTTTTTCACATTATTTACTTCTAACAGCATAATCATTCCTCCAAAATCAAATGGACTAATTCCATTATTTCCTTATTACTCATGCCCCAGCTTTTACCTTTTAAAATAGCCATTTCCAAGTCAGCTTCCACCTCCTTACGCTTTTCTTCCAGCTTAAGCTCACTCTTTACCTGTGCAACAAAGCTGCCTTTTCCGTGTACGGTAATGACAAAGCCTTCCTGCTCCAAAATGTCATAGGCCTTCTTAACTGTCAATGCACTGATTTTAAGCTCCTTTGCCAAAGCTCTCACTGAATACAGCATAGTTCCCTGTTTCAGACTCCCACTTAAAATCTCCGCCTTTATCTGCTCAACAATCTGCTCATATATAGGCTGCATAGACGAATTATTTATAATAACATTCATTTTATCCTCCATTCCTGTTTGTAAACAGTATATAACAGTATATATCAGTTGTCAAGTGAAATATGAAATTAGTCTAATACATATAGTAATGCTGTAGAAAATTTTCTGCACAACCAAAAGCAGGTACGGACAACCCGCACCTGCAAAAAATTTCTTAATAATCCAATCCCTCATACTCCAGCTTTATCAGAGTCAATCCGCAGGCAGGTGCCTTATGACCTGCCTGCCCTCTGTCCTTTGCTTCTATAATATCCTTTACATGCTCAGGAGGATATACATTAAGCCCCACCTTCATAAGTGTTCCCACTATTATTCGCACCATATTATAGAGAAACCCATTCCCGCTTATAAGTATTTTAATCATATCCCCGTCTCTTGATATATTAACTGAATATACTGTTCTGACTGTATTTTCTACCTGACTGTGTGAGGAGCAGAAGCTTTTAAAATCATGCTGACCGACTATATATGCTGCTGCCTGTCTCATTTTCTCCACATCCAGCTTCATATATACAAAATGGGAATACAGCCTCTCCGTAGGCATTGGAAATGTTCTGTTTAATATTTTATACTCATATGTTTTTATGCTGTTACAGTATCTTGGATGAAACCCCGGGTCCACCTCCTTTGATTCCTGTATTCTTATATCATTTGGCAGCCTTTGATTTAGTGCGAAAGAAATTTTTTCTCCCGGTATGCGTGTACTTGTATCAAATACAGCCACATTTCCAAGAGCATGTACACCTGAATCAGTACGGCTTGCACCTATTACACGAATATCCTCATTTAACAGTGATGACAGCTCTCTGTTTATTACCTCCTCAATGGTTATGCCGTTATCCTGTATCTGCCAGCCGCAGTAATTTGTACCGTCATATGCTATTCGCATAAAAACACGCTTAATCACTTCTTCTTTTCCTTCCTGTATACATAATCTTAAGCCTTAAAGCAATACTCCCATTCCTATCATTATACCCATATATAATGCAAAAACCAGGTATGCTGCATAATCTCCCTTTTTATATTTAAGAGGCTTCATTTTTGTTCTTCCGTCTCCACCCTGATAGCATCTTGCCTCCATTGCCGTGGCAAGGTCTAATGCTCTCTTTACTGACGACACCACAAGAGGAACTATAAGAGGTATCATGGCTTTTGCCTTTTTTATAAGCCCTCCCGTCTCAAAATCTGCACCTCTTGCCATCTGTGCCTTTATTATCTTATCGGTTTCCTCCGTAAGAATTGGTATAAATCTAAAAGCAATGGACATCATCATAGCTATATCATGTACGGGTACTTTTAAGCAGGTAAGAGGTCTGAAGGATTTTTCAAGACCATCTGCAATATCCGTGGGAGTTGTTGTAAGTGTCATAACCGAAGAACCTATTATAAGATAAATAAGCCTTACTATAACCTTTGCTCCCCTTATAAGTCCATTGTCTGTTATTTTTATAAAGCCTATTTTAACAAGCACCTCTCCGTCAGTGAAAAACACTGTAAAAATAACACTAAACAACAGGAGAAATAATATTCCCTTAAGTCCTTTTATAATATACTTAAATGGTACCTTAGACATTTTTATAACTGCGGTAACAAATACAGTTGCCAGCACATACCCCCATATACTTTCATTTACAAAAAGGGATATAATAAATATCATAGTTCCAAAAAGCTTTACTCTTGGATCTAAACCGTGAATAATTGACTTTTCCGGATAATATTGTCCTATTATAATATCTCTAAGCATTGGCATTGCCCTCCTTTTTTACGGAGGCAATAAACCCTGAAAGTTCATTGACTGCATCTTCTACAGTTGTGATTTTTTCACTTAAGTTAAGCCCCTTGTCTTTCAGCTCTGCCATAAGGTATGTCACCTGAGGAGCTGCCAGTCCTATTTTTTCAAGCTCCCTATAATAGGTAAAAACCTTTTCAGGTGTATCATCATATACTGCCTGTCCTCTGTTCATAACAATAATTCTGTCTGCATACTTAGCCACATCCTCCATACTGTGGGACACAAGTATAATAGTAATATTTTTCTCACGGTGCAGCCTGTCAATAAGCCCTAAAATTTCATCACGGCCTTTTGGGTCAAGTGCTGCCGTTGGCTCGTCAAGTATTAAAACCTCTGTATCCATAGCAAGGACACCTGCTATTGCAACTCTCCTCTTCTGACCTCCGCTTAACTCAAAAGGCGACTTCTCCCAAAGACTCTCATCTGCACCTACAGCCTTAAGTGCCTCCTTTGCCAGTTCCCTTGCCTCATCCTCAGACCTTCCCAGATTCTTAGGTCCAAACATTACATCCTCAAGAACTGTGGTTTCAAAAAGCTGATACTCCGGGTACTGAAATACAAGACCAACCTTTCTCCTTAATTCAGTCATGGAAAAATCTTGGTCATAAATATTTTTATCGCGAAAATAAAGACTGCCGCTTTCTGCCCTTATAAGGCCGTCAAGATGCTGTATAAGCGTGGATTTCCCAGAACCTGTATGTCCTATAATGGCTATAAACTCCCCCTCATACAGCTTAAGGCTTAAATCCTTAAGTGCATGAACAGAAAATGATGTATCTCCTCCATAAGTATAATTAATATGCTCCAATGTAATTATTGGAACCTTTTTACTGACGGGACTTAAATCTTTTACAGCTTCCTGCTGCATCCGGGCAGAGCAGCTATCCTCTCTTCCCCTGTCCCTTACAGTATTATTTTTAAACAGCTCTTCTACAAATTCATCTATTGTTAATATTCCTGCACTAAACCCGGCGCCCCTTTTCTTAAGCTTATACGCAACCTCCGTAACCTGAGGTACATCAAGTCCCATTGACTTTATCTTATCAACATTTGAAAACACCTCCCCAGGCGTTCCCTCTAATGATATTTTTCCCTTGTCCATTACAAATACTCTGTCAGCGTTTATGACCTCGTCCATATAGTGAGTTATAAGTATGATTGTTATACCCTCAGTTTTATTAAGTTCCCTTAATGTGGCTATAACCTCTTTTCTGCCGTTTGGGTCTAACATTGCCGTAGGCTCATCTAACACTATACACTTAGGCTTCATTGCCATAATCCCGGCTATGGCCACCCTCTGCTTCTGACCCCCGCTTAGCTTATTTGGTGAATGGTATCTGTATTCCGTCATTCCCACTGATTTTAACGCCTTATTCACTCTGACCCATATTTCCTCTGTAGGCACGCCTAGATTCTCAGGTCCAAATCCTACGTCCTCTTCAACTACAGTGGCTATAATCTGGTTATCCGGATTTTGAAACACCATTCCCGCCTGCTGTCTTACCTTCCACAGATTTTTATTATCCCTTGTATCCATTCCGCCCACATAAAGACTTCCCTCTGTGGGAGTAAGTATGGCATTAATATGCTTTGCAAAAGTTGACTTTCCTGAACCGTTATGTCCCAAAATAGCAATAAAATCTCCCTGGCTTACATTTAATGAAACGCCGTCAACTGCCCTAAAGCGTTCTGTCTCATTTCCCTCCTCGTCAGTATCTTTAAATTCATATACAAGATTATCCGCCTTTACAATATACTCATATTCGGGCGTATCTAAGTACAACGCATTTTTTGCTGTCGTCTTTTTCTTTCTTCCAAACATCTCTATTTCCTTTCAAGTCTTATACTGCACCTATAAAATGCCCTCCTCATAGGCATTTATCAGTACTTTTAAATCCTCAATTCTTTCCTTTAATACCTTACCTATGTCTGTATCTGCCACTCTCACTCTCTCCGCCATAGGCTCTGTTATCTTTATAACAGGAGATATTTTATATTGTTTATCTACATTCTGCCCTGCCAGCACCTTTTCATTCGTATCTATATTATGCTCTGCCAGTGCTATATGATGTGAATTATATATAAGAGTATACCCTGCTATTCCCGTTCTTGTCCTGTATGCCTTGGAAATGCCGCCGTCTATTACGTACAGCTTTCCTCCTGCCTTTACAGGACTTTCTCCGTCCTTTAGCTTTACCGGAACGTGACCGTTTATAATATGTGAATGTTCAGGATTTAATCCGAATTCCACAAATATTTTATCGCATATGTCTTCACTGTTGCTAAGGACATAATAAGGATTATAATACTCCTTATGTGCCTCCTTATCATCGATAAAATAATTCTCAAATGCTGCCATTTTACTTTTTCCGTATACAGAGGAATTTTTACCGCACCACAGATACCACATAAAATCTACTGATGACTCATCTCCCACATAGTAGGCATTCTTTGCTATAGTATTAATATGGTCAAGCATTTTCTTTCCCTTAAAGGTTCCTGCCTTAAACTTTACCTCTGTAAATGTTCCGTCCTCATTCATAGGTATGCAGCCGTGATATAAAAGATTTGAATTGCAGCAGCTATACATAGAGCCCTTTGTATATAGGAACTCTACATGTCTGTTAAGCAGCTCGCTGTGCTTAAAGGATGCCTCTAAGGTATTTAAAAGCTCACGCTCCCCATCTGTAAGCTGCAGCGGGTTATTTACATCTATTGTTGGAAATGATGTATCGTTAAGCTTATATGTTTTTCCTTCTATATCTACAGTAAAGTCCTTATAATTTATTCTCTCAAGAACATTTCTGTCATCCATTTCATACTCCGGGTGTCTTTTTATAATCTGCCCCTCCAGCTTAAACTGTATGATTGCTATTGCCTTATGCATCTTTGCCGCAAGCTTTGCATCTACATTGTCAAACTCATTCTCATCCCATATCTTAGGTGCAAAGGACTTGCACTCGTCATCTTTGTATATGTTTGATGCAAACATTGAAAGAGGTCTCATATTTATTCCATAGCCATCCTCCAACACATCAAAATTATTGTAGCTCACTGCAATTCTCACTACATTGGCAACAAGGGCAAGATTACCGCAGGCAGCTCCCATCCAAGATATATCATGATTTCCCCACTGCACGTCAACATCAGGAAAATTAAGAAGCTCATTCATAATAATGTCCGCTCTTGGACCTCTGTCGAAAATATCACCTATAATATGAAGCTTATCTACTGCCAGCTGCTGTGCCAAAACGCACAGATGTATTATAAAGTTTGTTCCTGCATTGGTATCTACTATTGCATTTACTATCTCGTCAAAATACCTCTTTTTATCCTTATCTGACGTATCCACATTTAAAAGCTCATCTATGGCATAGGAATAATCTGCCGGCAGCTTCTTACGCACCTTTGACCTTGTATACTTTGAGGAGAGCTCCTTACACAGCTTTATAAGCCTGTATATTGTAAGCTTTTCCATTTCAGGCGTCAGCTCCTCCCTTCCGTATCTTTTTAATGTTTCAACGGGAAAATATACAAGCTGTGCCAGCTCCTCCTGCTCTATCTCTGTCATTGAATCACTTAAAAGCATTGTTATTTTATCTCTTATTGTTCCTGATGCACTTCTTAAAAGATTTAAAAATGCCTCATACTCTCCATGTATGTCGCTGAAAAAATATTCCGTTCCCTTAGGCAGACTCAATATAGAGCTTAAATTAATAATCTCACTTTTTGCCGCAGCAGAATTAGGATACTTTTCCGCAAGCAGTCTTAAATATCTCCTGTCAGTTATTTCCTTTTTGCCTTTATCCATGTCATCCCTCTTTTCCTTGCAAATATCATCTATGGCACTTAACTCCGTTAGTACTTTTCTGCATATGATTTTACTACACAGTTTTCACCAATGCAATAGAATATATAAATACTATTATTAATTATTTTTCCCAATAATACCATAATTCTCACATGAATTCAATTTTCAGGTATATAAAAAGCGTGGATATCTTTCACAATACCCACGCTTAAAATTATTTTATAAAGATTTGATTTATACAAGCTCAAGTAATACTTCCATTGCAGCATCACCTTTTCTCTGACCAATCTTAACAATTCTTGTGTAACCACCGTTACGGTCTGCATACTTTGGTCCGTATTCTGAGAAAAGCTTATCACAAAGATCTACTTTCTTTGTAGCTTTCTTTTTTCCTGCTGCTGTCTGAGGTACATCTGTTACTGTGTAAAGAACCTTAAGCATCTGACGTCTTGCATGAAGTCTTGAAGGTAAATCCTTCTTAATCTTCTTATCAACTGTGTCATACTTAGTTACTTTCTTTCCGTCAACTACTTCTTTAACTCTCTTGCCATCTTTATCCTTTACAGGAACCTTAGCCTGTACGGTAACTTCTTCATAATTATCTTTTTCCTTTACGGCAAGTGCAATTAAGCCCTCAGCTACTTTGCGTACTTCCTTTGCTTTAGCCTCTGTTGTAACAATCCTGCCATGTGTAAGCAAGCTTGTTACCTGTGCTCTGATTAATGCTTTTCTCTGTGCAGATGTTCTGCTAAGCTTTCTATATCCAGCCATTTAAATATTCCTCCTACTCATACTCTTCGGGTTTATTGAGTATACTAATTATTATCACTTTCAGACTTTAAAGAAAGTCCCAATTCCTTCAACTTAGCCAGCACTTCTTCCAAAGACTTGCGTCCTAAGTTTCTTACCTTCATCATATCCTCTGAAGTCTTATTTGTAAGCTCCTCAACCGTGTTGATTCCTGCTCTCTTCAAGCAATTATATGAACGAACGGAAAGCTCAAGCTCGTCTATGTTCATCTCAAGAACCTTTTCCTTTTCATTCTCTTCCTTCTCTACCATAATTTCTGCTGTTCTCGCATTTTCCGAAAGATCAATGAAAAGATTAAGATGCTCACTTAATACTTTAGCCGCTAGGCTTACAGCATCATCAGGAGCTAATGTACCGTTTGTATATACATCTAATGTAAGCTTATCAAAGTCTGTAATCTGACCTACACGAGTATTCTCAATAGCAAGATTTACACGTTCTACCGGTGTATAGATAGAATCAACAGCAATTACACCGATTGGCAGGTCATCGCTCTTATTCTTATCTGCACTTACATATCCTCTTCCTCTTGTAATTGTCAGTTCCATGCTCAATCTGCTATCGGCACCACCATTAAGTGTTGCAATAACCAAATCAGGATTTAATATCTCGATATCAGGGTCGGTCTGTATATCTGCCGCTGTTACTACACCCTCTCCGCTGAATTCGATGTAAGCTACTTTAGGTTCATTTGTATCGCTGTTATTCTTGATAGCCAAGCTCTTAATGTTCATAATGATTTCTGTTACATCCTCTTTCACACCCGGAATGGAACTGAATTCATGAAGAACACCGTCAATCTTTATCTGACTTACGGCAGCTCCCGGCAGTGAAGAAAGCATTATTCTTCTAAGAGAATTGCCCAGAGTTGTGCCATAGCCTCTCTCAAGAGGTTCTACCACAAATTTACCATATCTTTTATCTTCTGAGATTTCCGCTATCTCAATGTTTGGTTTTTCAAAATCGAACACTATAAAGCCCCTCCTTCTTTGGATTATGCCGGATTATTTTGAATATAATTCGACAATTAACATTTCATTAACCGGCACGTCAATGTTCTCTCTTACAGGGAGCTGCTTAACTGAACCCTTAAGATTCTCATGGTCAGCCTCTAACCACTCAGGAACAAGTCTTCCCTCAGTCACCTCAAGGATATCCTTGTATCTCTGTGAGCCTTTGCTCTTCTCTCTTATTTCAATTACATCTCCTGCCTTTACAAGATAAGAAGGAATGTTTACACACTTGCCGTTTACCAAAACGTGCTTATGGTCTACAATCTGTCTTGCTTCCTTTCTTGTTCTGCCGTAACCTAAACGATAGATTACATTGTCAAGTCTGAGCTCAAGTAAAATCATAAGATTTTCACCGGCCATACCCTGCATCTTCTGTGCCTTCTTAAAATAATTTCTGAAAGGCTTCTCTAACACTCCATATATAAACTTAGCCTTCTGCTTCTCTCTAAGCTGAAGTCCATACTCACTAACCTTCTTATTAGCTCTCTTTAACTCTCTGTTTGATTTCTTATCAATTCCTAAGTAGATTGGATCCAAGCCAAGTGACCTACATCTCTTAAGAACAGGAACTCTATTTACTGCCATTTCTTACGCACCTCCTATTAGAATTAGACTCTACGACGCTTTGGTGGTCTGCAACCATTGTGTGGAACAGGAGTAACGTCTCTTATGCTTGTAACTTCAATACCACAAGCTGAGAGTGCACGGATAGCCGCTTCTCTTCCTGAGCCCGGTCCCTTAACCATAACGTCTACTGATTTTAAGCCATGTACTAATGCAGCCTTTGCTGCTGTCTCTGCAGCCATCTGTGCTGCGTAAGGAGTAGATTTCTTTGAACCTCTAAATCCCAGACCACCGGCACTTGCCCAAGATAATGCATTTCCCTCATTATCTGTCAATGTTACGATTGTATTATTAAATGATGATTGAATATGTGCCTGTCCGCGTTCAACGTTTTTCTTAACACGCTTTTTTGTCACTTTTTTTGTAACTTTAGCCATTTTTAAACTAACCTCGTCCTTTCAAAATTTCTAAAAAACTAACCTACTTTATTTAAAGACTTATTTTTTTATTTCTTCTTGTTTGCTACAGTACGCTGAAGCGTACGTCATTTAGTCGATTTATTTCTTCTTGTTTGCTACAGTACGCTTTGGTCCCTTACGTGTTCTTGCATTTGTCTTAGTCTTCTGACCACGAACAGGAAGACCCTTTCTGTGACGGATTCCTCTATAGCATCCAATTTCCTGTAATCTCTTTATGTTTAATGCGATTTCTCTTCTTAAATCACCTTCTACAGTCTGAGTTTCATCTATAACTGCACTGATTTTCTTAACCTCTTCATCTGTTAAGTCTCTAACTCTTGTATCCGGATTAACTCCGGCAGCTTCAAGAATTCTGTTCGAGCTTACTCTGCCTATACCATAAATATAGGTTAAGCCGATTTCAACACGCTTTTCTCTTGGTAAATCAACACCTGAAATACGAGCCATGTGTGTATTGCACCTCCATCAAATCTTCTTTACTAAGAACATACTTCTGCCGCAGCCCGTACAAGGTACGTCTGAAATGTGTGCGGTGAATATATTCCGTTTTATTAATTATCCTGTTTTAAATTGCACATTGCCTTATACGCAGACAACGTTAAAAACGCCATAAATGACGTTTATTTTATATAAAGCGTTTCCACAAAATTCAAATGATATTCCCTTGAGAGTATCAGGAGTACCACTTATCCTAGTGTTTCCTCGCTGCAGCCGCAAATTAACTTGTAACATTAGCCCTGTCTCTGCTTATGCTTTGGATTTTCGCAGATGACTCTGATGCTTCCCTTTCTCTTTATAATTTTGCATTTTTCGCAAATAGGTTTAACTGATGATCTAACCTTCACAGCAAAATCCTCCTTTCAAAAAAAGTCCGACTATAAATATATCATAGAAAAATCAAACTTGCAAGCAAATTTTTTCAAAATTGGTAAATTTACTTATCTCTCCAAACAATACGTCCCTTAGATAAATCATAAGGTGAAAGCTCTATTGTCACCTTATCTCCCGGGAGAATACGGATAAAATTCATACGAAGCTTGCCGCTTATATGTGCAAGAACCTTATGTCCGTTTTCCAGCTCAACCTGAAATGTTGCATTCGGTAATTTTTCAACAACTGTTCCCTCAATTTCAATAACATCAGCCTTTGACATATTCTCAAATCCTCCTATTTTATAAAATGGTTAATATTTCCGGTTCACCGTCTGTAATTAATATTGTATTTTCATAATGAGCCGAAAGTGAGCCATCCTCAGTTACTACAGTCCAGTCATCATCAAGCCAGCATACCTGATATGTTCCCATGTTTATCATAGGCTCAACAGCAAGTGTCATGCCTGCCTGAAGCTTTATTCCTCTTCTTTTCTGCCTGAAGTTAGGGATTTGCGGATCCTCATGAAGATTTTTTCCTATGCCGTGACCCACAAGGTCTCTCACCACTCCATACCCAAAGCTTTCACAGTAATCACCTATTGCATTTGATATATCATGCAAATGATTTCCTGCCTTTGCATATTTAATTCCTTCAAAGAAGCTCTGCCTTGTTACTTCTATCAGCTTTTTCGCCTCATCACTTATCTCTCCTACAGCTACCGTTCTTGCAGCGTCCGAATGATATCCCTCGTATATCAGTCCTGCATCAAGGCTTACTATATCACCTTCCTGTACGATACAGTCCTTCCTTGGGATTCCGTGTACCACCTCATCGTTAAGTGAAACACATATGGATGCAGGAAATCCATTATAATTCAAAAAAGAAGGAATACATCCAAAGCTTCTTATTATTTCTTCGCCTAACTTATCAATCTGCCATGTTGACATTCCCGGCTTAATAGCCTTTTCCAATTCTTCATGGGTTTGTGCCAGCAGCTTTCCTGCCTTACGCATTAATTCAATTTCTCTATGAGATTTTATCGTTACCATAACATGCCTCTATTCTTATATCGAACTATGCTTCCAAAATATTAACAATAGCATCAAAAACTTCTTTCATGTCTACAGTTCCGTCTACTTCCTTAAGGATTCCTTTTCCCTGATAATAGTCTATGAGAGGCTGCGTCTGCTCATGATATACTTTTAGTCTTTTCTCAACTGTTTCAGGCTTGTCGTCATCTCTTAAGATAAGCTCCTTACCGCATCTGTCACATATTCCCTCAACCTTTGTAGGAATGTGTACTATGTGATATGTTGCACCGCAGCCTACACATGCTCTTCTTCCCGACATTCTCTTTACTATATTTTCATCAGGAACCTCCACATTTATGGCATAATCAAGCTTATCGTTAAGGTCTGAAAGTGCCTTATCAAGCGCCTCTGCCTGTGGGATTGTTCTTGGAAATCCGTCAAGGATATATCCCTTGCTGCAATCATCCTGCTTTATTCTGTCTACCACTAAATTTACTGTTAATTCATCAGGAACCAAAAGACCTTTGTCCATGTATTCCTTTGCTTTTTTTCCAAGCTCCGTTTCATTCTTAATATTTGCCCGGAAAATATCTCCTGTTGAGATATGAGGGATTTCATACTTATCTGCCAGCATCTTTGCCTGTGTTCCCTTTCCTGCTCCCGGAGCACCTAACATAATTATTTTCATACATTCTCCTATCTGCACTGTTCCAGTGCCAAACTTTGCACAAAACCCCTGCACATTCCGCAACCTTCTTGCGGAAACCAATCATGCAGGGGTTGATATTAAGTATGTTTACTAATCATTCAAGAAGCCTTTGTAATTACGCACAACCATCATAGATTCAATCTTACTCATTGTATCAAGAATAACACCTACAATAATAATTAATGATGTTCCGCCAAATGACACACTGGCACTAAAAATTCCTGACATAATTATAGGAACTGCCGCAACTATCAAAAGTCCCATTGCTCCTACAAATATAATGTAATTTAACATTTTTGTCAGGTAATCTTCTGTAGGTTTTCCCGGTCTTATACCCGGAATAAATCCGCCCTGCCTCTTAATGTTATTAGCTACCTCTATAGGATTAAATGTTATTGAAGTATAGAAATAAGCAAACGCCACTACTAACACTGCATATATAACAAATCCTAATGTATATGCGAAATCTTTTAATGAATCAATATTAAACCAATAGTTTGAAGATAAAAGTTTTAATACTTTTCCCCATATGGTACCGTCCCCCGGCGTACTTCCAAATAATGAAGAAATAATAACAGGGAACTGCATCAATGAAGATGCAAAGATAACAGGAATAACACCTGCCGTATTTACCTTTAACGGAATGTGGCTTGAGTTTCCTCCAACCAATCTTCTTCCCTGGTTTTTCTTTGCATACTGTACTGCTATTTTTCTCACGCCTGCCTGAAGTACCACTACAAATGCTACGATTGCCACTATAACCGCTATAATTATTACCGCCGCCATAACCGCACCAAGAGGTGAACGGCCATTAGTATCTGTTATCATAACCTTTGATTCAAACAGCGTGACTAAATCATCAGGTATTCTTGCAACAATATTAATTAAAAGGATTATAGATATACCGTTTCCTACACCATTTTCAGTTACCCTCTCACCAAGCCACATAAGAATGGCTGAACCTGCTGTCATAGTCATAACAGCTACAAAAATTGTTATGAAATAAGCACCTGTTGTCATGGAAGAAGTGTCACCGAATACACCCTGATTGCCAAATCCTATTGCATAGGCAAGACCTTCGATTAACGCAAGTCCCACTGTGACATAACGTGTAATTTCAGCAATTTTCTTTCTTCCTGTCTCCCCATCCTTTTGCATCTCCTCAAGCTTAGGTATGGCTATTGTAAGAAGCTGCATTATGATTGAAGATGTAATGTATGGTGTAATGCTCAGTGCAAATACAGACATCTGCTCAAAAGAACCGCCTGTAAATGCACTAAAGAAACTAAATGCATCGTTTGAGTTAAAGCTCTCCATAAGGGAAGCTATTACATTCTCATCTGTTCCCGGTATAGGAAGCTGGCTTCCCAAACGTACAACAATCAAAACTGCAAATGTATATAAAAGCTTTTTTCTAATATCTTTTACCTTTAATGCATTTTGAAGAGTTTTGAACATTAAATCACCTCACAAGTACCACCAAGTGCCTCAATTTTCTCTTTAGCACCCTCTGAAAAAGCATTGGCCTTTACGTTAAGCTTCTTTGTAAGGCTGCCGTTTCCAAGAATCTTAACACCGTCTCTTGGATTTTTAACGATTCCTGCTTCGATTAATGTAGCTACTGTTACCTCTGAACCGTCCTCAAATGCCTCCAACGCACATACGTTGATTCCCACGATTTCCAAAGTATTCCTGTTTGTAAAGCCTCTCTTAGGAATTCTTCTGTATAATGGCATCTGACCGCCTTCAAAGCCAGGTCTTGGAGCTCCTGAACGAGCCTTCTGACCCTTGTGTCCCTTACCTGCTGTCTTACCGTTTCCTGAGCCGTGACCACGTCCTCTTCTGAAGTTATCGTTATGTCTTGAGCCTTCCGCAGCCTTTAATGTAGATAAGTTCATGATTGCACCTCCTTATTCCTTAGATTTCTTCAACTTTTACCAGGTGTCTTACCTGCTGTACCATTCCTCTTACTGCGGCATTATCAGGCATCTCAACTGTCTTGTTTAACTTCTTTAATCCCAATGCCTCAACTGTCTTTACATGCTTTGGTACTGCACCTATTGTGGATTTAACTAATGTTATTCTTAATTTATCTGCCATTTCTCTAACCTCCTATTAGCCTAAAATCTCTTCTACAGATTTTCCGCGAAGCTTAGCTACCTGTTCCGGTGTCTTAAGGTTAGATAATCCCTGGATTGTAGCAAGAACTACGTTCTGCTTATTGTTTGAACCTAAAGATTTTGTACGGATATTCTTTATGCCTGCAAGCTCAAGCACATTACGTGCAGGACCGCCTGCAATAATACCGGTACCTTCCGGTGCCTTCTTTAATAATACAGAAGCACTTCCAAACTTTCCGTATATGTCATGCGGAATACTTCCGTTTGCATCAACAGGTACCTCGATAAGCTTTTTCATAGCATCTTCTTTTCCCTTGCGGATAGCTTCCGGAATTTCCATAGCCTTTCCTAAGCCGGCACCTACGTGTCCGTTGCCGTCTCCTACAACGACTAAAGCTGCAAATCTAAAGTGGCGTCCACCCTTAACAACCTTAGTTACACGCTTAATTGATACTACTTTTTCTTCTAATTCTAACTGACTAGCATCAATAATTGTACGTTTCATGTGTTCTCCTCCTATTAGAAATTTAAGCCCGCTTCTCTAGCAGCTTCTGCCAATGCCTTGATTTTTCCCTGATATATGAAACCGCCTCTATCAAAGACAACTGTTGTTATACCCTTGTCTAATGCCTTCTTTGCAATAACAGTGCCTAACTTCTCTGCTGCTGCAATGTTATTAGTTTTTTCTAAGTCAGCCTTTACATCCTTCTCAAGTGTTGAAGCTGCTACTAAGGTATTTCCAACTGTATCGTCAATAATTTGAGCGTACATATGATTATTGCTTCTAAATACTGCCAAACGTGGTCTCTCGGCTGTACCTGCAAAACGATTACGTAATCTTCTATGTTTATTCTGACGGATTTCCGCTCTTGATTCTTTACTAACCATCCTTGTTCACTCCTTTAATTATTTCTTACCAGTCTTACCAACTTTACGTCTAATAACTTCATCAGCATATTTAATACCCTTACCCTTGTATGGTTCAGGTCTTCTCTTGTCTCTGATTTCAGCAGCGTACTGGCCAACCTTTTCTTTATCGATACCCTTAACCGTAATTTTATTACCGTCAACTGTTGACTCAAGACCTTCAGGGTCTTCCATCTCAACAGGATGTGAGTAACCAAGTGAAAGAATTAATTTCTTTCCCTGCTTTTGAGCTCTATAACCAACGCCGTTTACCTCAAGCTCCTTTGTGTATCCCTCTGACACACCTTTTACCATATTGTTGATAAGTGTTCTTGTAAGACCATGTAATGACTTCATTCTCTTTAAATCATTTGGTCTTGTTACAACAACCTGATCTCCGTCTAACTTAATTTCCATTTCAGCCGGAAGCACTCTCTCAAGTGTTCCCTTTGGTCCCTTAACGGTAACCTTATTATTTTCTGCTATATCAACAGTTACACCTGCCGGTACAGCGATAGGCAGTCTTCCTATACGTGACATGCCCGCACCTCCTTCTTAATAGCAGGGCTTAAAGTGTGGATGTTTTTCAACATGTTTCATACTTTAGTATGATTCACACTTACAGTGGCTGCACTAAATCACCACCTATTCTTCACCCTATGTTATCAGTTTCAATATGAAATACATATCTTAAAAGCGACAACGTACATGAACACCTCTAAAAAATCGACTTTAGTGGATTTTTATAAGTGTCCGTGCCGCCGGACACTTTTTTACCATATAAATGCAAGTACTTCTCCGCCTACATGCTGCTTTCTTGCTTCCTTGTCAGTTAAGATGCCTTTATTTGTTGAAATAATAGCAATTCCCAAACCGCCAAGTACTCTTGGGAGCTCATCTTTCCCTGCATAAACTCTAAGACCCGGCTTAGATATTCTCTTTAAGCCGGTAATAATCTTTTCATTCTTATCCTTACCGTACTTTAATGTTACGCGGATTGTCTTAAAGCTGCCGTCTTCTATTATATCATACTTCTTGATATAACCTTCGTTGAATAAAATCTCAGCGATTGCTAATTTCATCTTTGATGAAGGGATATCTACAGTATCATGTTTAGCAGTGTTTGCATTACGAATTCTTGTAAGCATATCTGCGATTGGATCGCTCATTGCCATGTTTTTTTCCTCCTTTAAAGACTATTTCCTACCAAGAAGCTTTCTTAACGCCTGGTATCTGTCCCTTATATGCTAACTCACGGAAACAAATTCTGCATATTCCGTATTTTCTTAAATAAGCGTGTGGACGTCCACAAATTCTGCAGCGGTTATATTCCTGTGTTGAGAATTTAGCTTTACGCTGCTGCTTAATTTTCATAGCTGTCTTTGCCATATAATTTTCCTCCTAACTATTTCTGAAATGGCATATTAAATAATGTCAATAATTCACGGGCTTCTTCATCTGTGTTAGCTGTTGTAACAAAGATAATATCCATACCTCTTACCTTATCAACCTTATCATATTCTATTTCAGGGAAAATTAACTGTTCCTTAATACCAAGAGCATAATTGCCTCTTCCATCGAATGAATTAGGGTTGATACCTCTGAAGTCACGCACACGAGGTAATGCAAGATTTACTAATCTGTCTAAGAACTCATACATTCTCTCACCTCTAAGGGTAACCTTACATCCGATTGCAAGTCCTTCTCTTATTTTGAAGTTAGCAACTGACTTCTTTGCTCTTGTGAGTACTGCCTTCTGTCCTGTAATTGTTTCCAAATCCTTAACAGCAGCATCTAAAACCTTAGCGTTGTCCTTAGCTTCACCAACGCCCATATTTATAACTATTTTGTCAAGCTTAGGTACCTGCATAGCATTTTTGTAACCAAACTTTTTCATCATAGCTTCTACAATTTCGTTATTGTAAGTTTCTTTAAGTCTACTCACCTTTAGGACCTCCTCTCTAATTAATCAACTGTCTTGCCTGTTGCCTTTGCAACACGTACTTTTTTACCGTTTTCAACCTTAAAGCCAACTCTTGTAGCTTTTCCGTCTACTACCAACATAACATTTGACACATCGATTGGTCCTTCCTGGTTAATAATTCCACCGGTCTGGTTCTGTGCATTTGGCTTTGTATGCTTTGTAAGCATATTTACGCCCTCAACTATAACTCTGCCCTTCTTGCTGTCTACTGAAAGAACCTTGCCTTCTTTATTTTTATCTTTACCAGTGATTACTCTAACTAAATCACCTTTTTTAATCTTCATTGCTGACACTTAACGACACCTCCTTATAATACTTCAGGTGCTAAAGAAACAATTTTCATAAACTGTTTTTCTCTTAGCTCTCTGGCTACTGGTCCAAAGATACGAGTACCTCTTGGGTTTTTGTCGTCCTTAATTATTACAGCAGCATTTTCGTCAAATTTAATATAAGAACCGTCTTTACGGCGTGCACCCTTTACTGAGCGTACTACTACAGCCTTTACAACGTCACCCTTCTTTACAACACCGCCTGGTGTTGCTTCTTTGACAGTAGCAACGATGATATCACCGATATTAGCATATCTTCTGGTAGAACCGCCCATTACTCTGATGCAGAGTAATTCTTTAGCGCCTGTATTGTCAGCGACCTTAAGTCTGCTTTCCTGTTGAATCATACTAAAAACTCCTTTTCTGCACTACTAATATTATCCCTCAGAGCTTGCATCTTGTAGGCTAGACGCAAATCCCCCATGCGAAAAATTTTCCGTTTATGGATTTTTGTATTAACGAGCCTTCTCTATGATTTCCACAAGTCTCCATCTCTTATCCTTAGATAATGGTCTTGTTTCCATAACTCTTACTGTATCTCCAATACCGCACTCGTTATTTTCATCATGAGCCTTTAATTTATAAGTCTTCTTTACAATCTTGCCATATATAGGATGCTTTACATTATCCTGTACAGCTACAACGATTGTCTTATCCATTTTATCACTTACTACCTTGCCGGTACGCACTTTTCTTAAATTTCTTTCTTCCACGACAACTATCTCCTTTCTAGATTCCTGACCGTCAATCTTTATTAGTTAGCAGCCTTCTGCTCGGAAATAACTGTCTGAATTCTTGCGATATTCTTTCTTACTTCCTTGATTCTGCTTGTGTTGTCTAACTGATTTGTTGCATTCTGGAATCTCAGGTTGAAAAGTTCCTTCTTAGCAGCTACTAATTCATCATTTAATTCTGCAGCTGATTTCTTCTTTAAATCTTCTACATATTTATTAATTTTCACTGTTATCACCGCCTTCTAGTTCTGCACGAGAAACGATTTTGCATTTAACTGGTAACTTATGTGTTGCAAGACGTAATGCTTCTCTGGCTGTCTCCTCAGCTACACCTGAGATTTCAAACATTACACGACCCGGCTTAACAACTGCAACCCAGTACTCAAGTGTTCCTTTTCCGGAACCCATACGTGTTTCTGCCGGTTTTGTTGTTACCGGTTTGTCCGGGAATATTTTAATCCAAACTTTACCGCCACGCTTAATGTAACGTGTCATGGCAATACGGGCAGCTTCAATCTGGTTTGATTTAATCCATGCTGGTTCCAAAGCGACAATACCATATTCACCGTTAGTAATCTTATTGCCTCTTAAAGCTTTTCCTCTCATACTACCGCGGAACTGTTTACGACGCTTTACTCTCTTTGGCATTAACATTATTTATCGCTCCCTTCCTTATCTTCTACCTTTGCAGCCTTAGTTGGAAGTACCTCTCCTTTGTAAATCCAAACCTTAACACCAACCTTACCATATGTTGTGTCTGCCTCGGCAAAGCCATAATCAATGTCAGCTCTTAATGTCTGAAGTGGAATAGTACCCTCGCTATAGAACTCTGTACGTGCCATATCCGCACCGCCAAGACGTCCTGAAACTGCTGTCTTAATACCCTTAACACCGGCCTTCATGCTTCTTGACATAGTAGACTTCATAGCTCTTCTGAAGGAAACACGGTTCTCTAACTGAAGTGCAATATTCTCAGCTACAAGCTGTGCCTCTCTGTCAGGTCTCTTAATTTCCTTAATATCTACAACTAATTTCTTATCTGTAAGCTTCTGAACTTCTTCTTTTAACTTCTCGATTTCTGCACCGCCCTTACCGATAACAACGCCCGGTTTAGCTGTGTGAACGATTACCTTGCATCTGTCAGATGTTCTCTCTATCTCAATTCTTGAAACACCTGAGTTATATAACTTTTCTTTAAGGTACTTTCTGATTTTCTGATCCTCAATAAGGTTATCAGCAAAATCAGCCTCTGCATACCATTTAGAATCCCATTCTTTAATAACGCCGACTCTTAAGCCGTGAGGATTAACTTTCTGTCCCATTTATGCGTTCTCCTTTCTATATACTATCTCTCGTTAAGCACGATTGTTATGTGGCTCATTCTCTTTTCGATTCTGTAAGCTCTTCCCTGTGCTCTCGGTCTGATTCTCTTCATTATTGGTCCCTGATCTGCGTAGCACTCCTCAATGTAAAGATTTTCCGGATTCATTCCGTTATTATTCTCTGCATTTGCGATAGCGGACTTTAATAATTTCTCTATTACTGAAGAAGCATATCTTGGATTATAAGCTAAAATTCCTAAAGCTGTCTGTACATCTTTACCTCTGATAGCATCTAAAACGAAGCATGCCTTCTGAACTGATACTCTAGCATATGAAAGCTTTGCACTAGGTCTTGTATCCTTATTTGCATTTCTCTCTCTCTTTATCTGGCTTCTATGTCCCTTTGCCATGGATGAAAACCTCCTTTCAATCTTCTAAACTAACGCTTTGACTTTTTCTCGTCTTTTCCATGTCCTCTGTATGTTCTTGTAGCAACAAACTCGCCCAGCTTATGTCCAACCATATCTTCTGTAATATATACAGGAACGTGCTTTCTGCCATCATGAACTGCGATTGTATGTCCAACCATCTGTGGGAAGATTGTAGAACGACGTGACCAAGTCTTAATAACTGACTTATTGCCTGATTCGTTCATTGCGTCTACTTTCTTAAGTAAGCTTTCGTCCGCAAATGGTCCTTTCTTTAATGATCTAGCCATTGGTAATCCTCCTTATTTCATGTTCTTGCCATCGCGTCTTCTTACGATGAGCTTGTTAGACTGTTTGTTCTTCTTTCTTGTCTTTAATCCAAGAGCAGGTTTGCCCCAAGGTGTACATGGACCCGGACGACCGATACCTGTCTTACCTTCACCACCACCGTGCGGATGGTCATTAGGGTTCATAACAGAACCACGAACTGTAGGTCTAATACCCATATGACGCTTGCGTCCTGCCTTACCAATGTTTACTAAGTCATGCTCTACGTTTCCAACCTGACCTACCGTTGCACGGCAGATAATCGGAACCATTCTCATTTCTCCTGAAGGAAGTCTCAGTGTTGCATACTTTCCTTCTTTAGCCATAAGCTGTGCTGCATTTCCTGCTGAACGAACAAGCTGTCCGCCTTTTCCCGGATACAGCTCAATATTGTGTACCTCTGTACCAACAGGAATATTTTCAAGGGGCAGGCAGTTTCCAACCTTAACTTCTGCCTCAGCTCCATTCATAACTGTCATACCGTCTGTCAATCCATTAGGAGCAAGTATATACGCCTTTTCTCCGTCTGCATAGCAGATTAATGCTATATTTGCAGTTCTGTTTGGATCATACTCTATGCCGATTACTGTAGCAGGGATTCCGTCTTTCTTTCTCTTAAAATCAATAATTCTATATTTTCTTCTTGAACCGCCGCCACGGTGTCTTACTGTTATCTTACCCTGATTGTTACGACCTGAATTCTTCTTCAAAGAAACAACCAATGACTTCTCAGGTGTTGACTTTGTAATCTCTGCAAAATCAAGACCTGTCATATTTCTTCTTGAAGGTGTATATGGGTTATATGTTTTGATTCCCATGATTTTCTCTCCTTTTCTTAATCATCGCTGCATATATTTGAGATTTTTGTCATGCAGCTATTAATTGTTTTTTCGCCACTGGAGAACCCTTGTGTTCTCTTAACTGTCACGGAATGACAATTTTTTAAAGACCTTCAAATATCTCTATATCCTTGCTGTCCTCTGTCAACTGAACAATAGCTTTCTTTGTCTTTGCAGTCTTTCCCACTACGGTTCCGCGTCTGCGTTTCTTTCCTTCCCTGTTCATTGTGTTGACACTCTTTACCTTTGTTCCCTGGAACATTTTTTCAACAGCCTCTTTAATCTGTGACTTTGTTGCCTCTGTATGAACTAAAAATGTGTATTTCTTTAAACTCATTTCGTTCATACTCTTCTCTGTAATAACAGGCTTGAGGATTACGTCGTAATATTTAATATCTGCCATTATGCGTACACCTCCTCGATTGTTGCTACAGCCGCCTTATCAATAACCACTGTATCATACTTTAATATATCAAATACATTAATAGTGTTTGTTAAAGCTGTCTTTACTGTAGGAATGTTTCTTGCTGACATAACAACATTCTTGTCATTTTCATTAAGTACAACCAATGCCTTCTTTACATTTAAGCTGTTTAATGCCTCAGCAAACTTCTTTGTCTTTATCTCATCTAATTTAATAGCATCAACAACGATAAATTTATTCTCCTGAACCCTTGATGTTAATGCTGACTTTAATGCTAACTGCTTTTCTTTCTTGTTAAGCTTGAAAGAATAATCTCTTGGCTTTGGAGCAAATACAACGCCGCCGCCTGTCCACTGCGGAGCTCTTGTTGAACCCTGTCTTGCATGGCCTGTTCCCTTCTGCTTCCAAGGCTTTCTTCCGCCGCCGCTAACCTCTGAACGTGTCTTAGCGCTCTGAGTTCCCTGACGGTTATTTGCGAGCTGGCTTAAAACTGCCATGTGCACTAAGTGTTCATTCACCTTAACACCAAATACGGCATCGTTTAATTCCATATCGCCTACCTGTTTTCCTTCCATATTATAAACAGATACCTTTGACATTCTAAAGTTCCTCCTTCCTTATTCAACCTACTTGCCTGACTTAACAGTTTCCTTAATTGTAACCATTGCTTTCTTTGGTCCCGGAACTGCACCCTTAACAAGGATTAAATTATTTTCTGCATCTACCTTTACAACTTCAAGATTCTGAATTGTAATCTTCTTTGCTCCCATATGTCCAGGCATTCCTTTTCCCTTGAACACTTTACTTGGGCTTGAACAAGCACCGTTTGAACCCTGATGTCTGTGGAACTTAGAACCATGTGCCATAGGTCCTCTTGACTGACCCAATCTCTTAATCGCACCCTGGAAACCTTTTCCCTTAGATGTGGCAGTTGCATCAATCTTATCGCCTGCAGCAAAGATATCCGCCTTAATTTCATCCTTTACTGAATATTCTTCAGCATTGTCAAGCTTAAATTCTCTTACGAATCTCTTGTAAGAAACTCCAGCCTTATCAAAATGTCCTTTAATTGCTTTATTTACTAATTTTTCCCTTTTATCAACGAAGCCTACCTGCACTGCACTGTATCCGTCATTTGCCACTGTCTTAACCTGAGTAACAACACATGGACCTGCCTGAAGCACAGTAACCGGTGTCAACACACCATCTTCATTGAAGATTTGAGTCATACCAACTTTTGTTGCCAAAATTGCTTTCTTCATTTTTTACCTCCTGTTTAATCTACAGCGGTTTTCAGCTTTCAGCCGAAAACATCCTAGAACAGTCTATAACCTAAACCCTTCAGGATTAATTGCTTATTTTTACTTATTTTTCATTTTAATGTCGATATATACACCTGCCGGCATTTCTAATCTTGTCAACGCATCAACAGTTTTCTGTGACGGTGTGATAATATCGATAAGTCTTTTATGAGTTCTCTGCTCAAACTGCTCTCTTGAATCCTTGTACTTATGAACGGCTCTAAGAATAGTAACTACTTCCTTCTTTGTCGGAAGTGGTACCGGACCGCTAACCTGTGCACCTGTCTTCTTAACAGTTTCAATGATTTTACCAGCCGACTGATCTACTAACTGGTGATCGTAAGCCTTTAATGTAATTCTCATTACCTGACTTGCCATAAAAAAAGTCGCCTCCTTTTCGCACTTTATACAAACGAGCCTGCTCTTTGCAGCTCTGAATGTGTGGTACGACAAGCGGTGACTGTACACTCTTCCGTGTGTATCGCAAAAATTTCTCACAGGTGAAACTTTTACAATCTTCCCACGTTGTTTCCGCATCTTACGGACAATTCTTTTTGTACAGTGACTTGTCGCCAATTTCCTTAAGCCTTTTCAAGACTTTTGACATTCGCTCCACGGAAAACCCGCAATATCCTTGCGGCAACCTCACGCTTCACAGCTATCAATGTCACAACATTTAGTAGTATACACTATTCTTCCAAATAATGCAAGCATTTTTTTACTTTATTTTTTATTTTATCCCTGCACCTAAGCCTGTGGTCTTTTGACATCTCAATCCCATAAATAACATGTGCAGCTCCCCTAAGATGTAATGACTTCTCATATGGGACCTGCACTTATTATTTCATTATTTTGGAATAATATAATTAAAACTTAAATTTTTCCATCTCCTCTCTCAGCTTATCGCTAAGCTCTGAAAGAATTTCCGTTTCTTCCTTACATTCATCTATTGCCTCAGATAATGTCTGCATACTTGCACTTGTCTCCTCCGTTGCTGCAGCATTTTCTTCCGATATTGCCGCAAGCTGTTCCACTGCAAGGCTAACCTGGCTTTTCAGCTTTTCAAGCTTCTCTGTCTGCTCAAAAATATCCTTAGACGCATATGATACTGACTTTACTTCTTTTCCAAGGTCGTCAAATGCAACCTTTGTATCTCCAAGTCTCTGATGCTGTATATCTGCATCTTCCGTAACCTGTTTCATCTTCTCTACACTGTCCTCTGAATTTTCTATAAGCTCCTTGACAATATCCTCTATAACCGCAGCACTTGAAGTAGAATCTTCTGACAACTTTCTTATCTGCTCTGCAACTACAGCAAAGCCTCTTCCCGCTTCGCCTGCTCTTGCCGCCTCAATAGATGCATTGAGAGACAGAAGGTTTGTCTGCTCTGCAATATCCTGTATCATAGTCAGTGCCTCTTTAATTTTTGCTGCTGACTCGTTTGTCTTTCCTGTCTGCTCCGACACAACGATTATATTTGCGGATGTTTTTCTGTTAATCCTAATAAGCTCATCTAATACTTCTGCTGACTTTGTTGAAAGCTCCGTCATTTTTTCAACAGATGAATTAAGTACATTTACACTGTCTGCATTCGCTTCTATTGCAACGCCTATTTCCATAACCTGCTGATTTGCAGATGTGGTTTCCTGTGCCTGCGACGTGCTGCCCTCAGCTATTCCTTCAACTGCCACATCTACATTGCTTACACTTTCTGCAATGTCTGCAAATGTTTTCCCGAATTTGCTGCTGCTGTCTGCCAGATGCTGTCCCTGTGTTTTTATTGTTCCCACTATATCTGACATTTCATTGTGCAGGTTTTCTATTGCCCTGCTCATCATTCCCACTTCATCTTTACGTTTGTTAAGCTTTTTATGCTGACTTACATTGTATGTAAAATCCAAATCCGCTACATTATTTACAACATCCGTCAGCTTATGAAGAGGTTTTACCAGCCTGTTCACTATCATAATTCCTGCAATCTGCAATACTATCACTATCACCACTGCCGACACAATCATTAAAAATGTCATTTCTGTTACAGGTCCAAATGCCTCTTCCTCATCTGCCGTTATAACCAGTATATAATTCTCGTCTGCACCTACATAGTATGAAGCATACTTTGTTACCCCTTCAAATTCATAAGCTACACATTTATGTTCTATCTTTTTCCCCTGATTTAATTCTTCCACAAGCCCCTTTACAACATCATTTTCCACAGGCTGTCCTATCTTTTCCTCCGTAGGGTGATACAGCATTGTTCCCTCTGCGTCTACAAGATATGCATAACTGCTGTCATTTCCCTCTATCTTCACATCTCCCAGTATTCTTTCTAAAAGTCGTTCGCTGCTTAAGACCTTATCCCCCTGCTCCTCTATCTCCACATCTAAAATAACACCGTATGCCTCTGACTGGTCTAACATATAATTCTGCGTTATTGTCATAATATTGTTTCTGACGCTTGGTATGGCAATCCCCAGCAGCACTGCTATAGTCAACACCATTCCGACAAAAAGGAGACTTTGAATTTTAATCATCATTGAATTTCCTAATTTTACCTTATTGTGTTTCATCTGATTTTTTCCTCTCTTTAGTATAATTTTTTTCTCTTAATGTAATTTATATTATACCACATATATACCTGCTTTTCAATTTGATTTTGCGTATCAAATGTGACTTTACGGCATATACAACTACTTCACTGCAAATATTTTAATGGAAATTTTACTAGACATAATACAATACAATATAGTAGAATTATTTTGAGAAAAAGATTATATATTTTTTAAATATGAACGTAATTTCTCATATATTATTTGTAATAGGCGTTTGGGAATTTTTTAATAAAAATAATGACTTTCCCAATTACCTAATTATTTATAAAATTAAAAGGAGGATTTGTTATGTTTTGTTCTAATTGCGGAAATCAATTAAGTGATGATGCAAAATTTTGTCCGTCCTGCGGTACTGCTGTGACGGCTCAAAATTCCACCCCTGTATATTCTGCTCCTGAAGTCAAGCCTGCAGAAAATCAGGATGCTGTATATGCCTCTCCTTCAACGGAATCTTTTACCCAAGAGGAGCACATATACAACACACCCAACATTGAACCCGCTTCCGGTCTGGAAGCTGAAGCTGTTCCTGCAATGAGTGCTGCTACACATGAGCCATCTAATGCAGACTCTGCAGCTTACACCAATCAGACTCCTGTTCAGAATGATTTTAATCAGCAGTTTGCCGGAAACCAGTTCAATCAGGCTCCTGCTCAGAATGATTTTAACCGGCAGTTTGCCGGAAACCAGTTTAATCAAGCCACTTCACAAAGCGGCTTTAACCAACAGATGTACAGCGGTGCTCAAATGTATGCTCAAGGAGGTGCTCAGTCTCAGCCTGCATATCAGAACCCTATGGGAATGGCTCCTGACAATTCCCAGAACTGGGGACCTCTTATGCCCCCAAAGAAAAAGTCTAAGGCACCTATTATCATTACATTATCCGTCTTAGCACTTCTTATTGTTGTTGGTATAGTAGTATGCTGTTTATTCTTCTGCGGAGGAAGCAAAAAGGGAAGCTCCAGTGCACAAGCTGCCATAGAAAATACTCTTGATGCTATCTCTAAAAATGATTCAGAAGCAGTTATAGATACCTTATATCCTCTGTATGACAGTATGCTTGATGCTTTCCTTGATGTGGAAGGAGAATACGCTGAGGATGCAAAGGATTATCGTGAGTATATGATTGAAGGCATGCTCGATGATATGAAGCCTGTTGACGGAAAGTTTACATACTCCGGTCTTAGCCTGGAAACCACCGACACAGCAAGTAATGATGACTTAGAAGAATTTGATTCTCTTTATGATGAATTCCAATCCCAGTTTGCCTCTCTTGATATAGACTTAGGCGACAAAGAAGATTATGACATTGAGGCTGCCGTACGGTGTGAGGGAACAGTTACAATAAAGGCTGATGGAGAGTCGGATGATTTCTATATCGATGCAACCGTGGTGAAATGCAACGGAAGCTGGTATGTTATGGAATTATATCTATACTAAAATAAGTACCTTTAACGGAGATTAAATTATGTGGATTGCCAATAAATGGAATGATTATGAACTAATTGACTGCTCCGGCGGGGAAAAGCTTGAAAGATGGGGGGACTATTTATTAGTCCGCCCTGACCCTCAGGTAATATGGAATACAAAAAAGACCCATCACGGCTGGAAACATATGAACGGTCACTACCATCGCAGCACAAAGGGCGGCGGGGAATGGGAATTTTTTAATTTACCCGAGCAATGGAGCATCAGCTATAAATCACTTACTTTTCAGTTAAAGCCTTTTAGCTTTAAGCATACGGGACTTTTTCCTGAGCAGGCCGTAAATTGGGACTGGTTTTCGGAAAAAATAAAAAATGCCGGAAGAAAAGTTAAAGTATTAAACTTATTTGCCTATACCGGAGGCGCCACTTTGGCAGCCGCTTCTGCCGGTGCGGAAGTTACCCACGTAGATGCATCTAAAGGCATGGTAACATGGGCAAAGGAAAATGCAAAATCCTCAGGGCTTGAAAATGCACCTATACGATGGCTTGTGGACGACTGTGTAAAATTCGTGGAACGTGAAATAAGACGCGGTAATAAATATGACGGTATAATAATGGATCCTCCATCCTACGGAAGGGGACCAAAAGGAGAAATATGGAAAATAGAAGATTCCATATATAATTTTGTAAGACTTTGTACAAAAATTTTATCTGAAAATGCTGTTTTCTTTCTTATAAATTCCTACACTACAGGGCTTGCTCCTTCGGTTCTGACGTATATGCTGTCAACTGAGCTTGTTAAAAGCTTTGGCGGTGATGTTATTTCAGATGAAATAGGTCTGCCCGTATCACAGACAGGACTTGTACTTCCCTGCGGAGCTTCGGGAAGATGGTATAAGAGGAGCTGACATACTCCTTTTATACTCCATGTCCCCTCAATATTTTATATATTATACTTGCAATTTCTTCCAATATCTGCTTTTCTTTGCCTTTTGCATCGCAAAATACCTTTCTTATATATTCTTTTGAAATCATTTCTTTATTATTCAGGGATTTATCAAAAAGAAAATCTATGGGAACATGAAGCTCATCTGCAATTTCCATATATTTTTCAACAGAAGCTGTACTGCTATTACTCTCAATATTTCTGTATGTACCTTCGTTTATTCCTACTCGCTTAGCCATGACCGACTTTGATATATGCTTTTCCTCACGAAGGAATTCTATACTGTTTCCCAACGCCTTATAATCTATTTCTTCTGCTACCATGTTTTCCGTATTCTGGTAATTATTCAAATATTCTGATAGATGCTTTTTTATATCATACAACATTTTTAGTATATATACTGTGCGTACCGAGCTTAGCTCTCCAAACATTCCTTCGTATTCCGTAATATCATACTCTGAATTTTCTTTATCCTTGTTATACAATAACTCACTTAAGGGGACATCAAGACTGTTTGCCATATTGATAAGAATTTTCATACTGGGATTTGCCATATCACGTTCAAGATTACTTATATGTACCTCTGAACAATTCATCTCTTCGCTTAGTTTTCTTTGAGTAATATTCTTTTGTTCTCTGACCCTCTTTATATTCCTGCTAATTTCACTTTTACCCATTAACAAAGCATACTCCTTTTTGTAGATATTGTATCTAAGGAGTATGCCCTGTTGAATATGCTCATGCATGAATTTCCATTTATCAATTTAATTTTCGATTTTTGCTATAATATCACCAAAAAAATTGCCGGCTGTATTTTCTATTAATCCTTTATCACAGGCTTGTGCAAATAATGGATTGATAGGAAGCTTCACAACTGCATCGATGTTATGTCTGCGAGCTACATTATCTGCCTTGCTCTCCCCAAATATATAATGCTCCTTTCCACAGTCAGGACATTTAAAATAGCTCATGTTTTCCACTATACCGTATATTGGAATGTTCATCATCTCTGCCATTTTAACTGCTTTTTCCACTATCATATTTACTAAATCCTGTGGTGACGTAACTATAACTATTCCGTCAACGGGAAGTGACTGGAATACGGTAAGGGGCACATCTCCTGTACCGGGAGGCATATCCACCAGCATACAGTCCACATCCCCCCATATAACGTCTGTCCAAAACTGCTTTACGGTTCCTGCTATTATGGGACCTCTCCATACTACCGGGTCTGTAACATCATTAACAAGAAGATTAAGCGACATAATCTTAATGCCTCCCTCTGTCTCCATAGGAATAATATTTTCCCCATCTCCCTTTGCCCTGCCTGAAACGCCAAACGCTTTAGGTATAGAAGGACCTGTAATATCAGCATCAAGTATTGCCGTATTGCAGCCTTTTTTACTTATTTCTCCTGCCAAAAGTGAAGTGACAAGAGACTTTCCTACTCCTCCCTTACCGCTGACCACGGCTATAACCTTTTTAATATTGCTATCCTTATTCATAGGCTCCAAAAACTGATTTTTTTCTCTTCTCTCCTCACAGTTCTTACTGCATGATGAGCAGTTTGAATTACACTCTTCGCTCATTTACACATTCTCCTTTCCTGCCGATACTTTTATCATTAAAGAGTATACCACATATTTTTATTATTTACATCAAAAAGCATAAGAATAAACATTAATCTAATAAAGTCAAAAAGAGAATTTTGCCCGGCAAAATTCTCTCATCCTTATTTTTTATTATCTCTGTATTGTTTTTTTAAACTGTGTACCTTGTTAAGTCTGTCTGCTGAGACTCCCTCCATCTTTTCTGACAATGACAAAACCATGGCATCTATCATGGCTGCCGCGGATGTCATAGAATGATATTCATCCTCTTCGCCTCTGTACACATATATGTTAATGTCAGCCCGCTGCTCTCTTGGTACATATGCCCTGCCTGTAAAGGCGATGGTTTTATACCCTGCCGTCACTGCATAATCAAGAATTGCTCTTCCCTCAGACGATAACTTTGAAAAACTGAATTCCAGCACAACATCTTTTTTGCCTGCATGAGCTATTCCCTCTATGACCTCAGAGCCGCCTGACGGAATCAAAAACACATTTAACCCCAGCCTTCTAAGCCTGAAAAAAAGAAGCTGCGCCATTGACGCCGAAGCATTCTTACCATGAATATATATATGCTCTGCTTCCATTATAGCGGCTACACTTTGGTTAAACTCTTCTGTGCCGGTCTGCTCCATTGTCTTTTCAAGGCATTCCGCCTGATATTCAAGCCACCTCCTCACATCAAAGCCTTTATCCTTAAGGAGGGTTCCTGCAAGCTTTCCTGCCGGTCCCTTTCCTGACTTTTGCTTTATAATGCCGCTTTTCATATCCTTAAAATCAGTGTAGCCTATATGCCTGACAAATCTTGATATGGTTGCCTCTGAAATATTAAGTGTTTTTGCCAGTTCACCTATGCTCATAAAGAGAAACTGTTCCGTATTTCCCTCTATATAATTTATTATCTTTAAATCTGATTTTGTATATTTGCAGCCGGAATCAGCTATAGTAATCTCCATTGTTTCTCCCTTCCCGGCGAAAATCTATTCTCCAACCAGCACTGACACATAATCTCCCCCCGCAGCATGAATCTCCTTCAATGCTTTTTTTAACATTCCTGCCGTTTTTACCTGAAATGCCGCATTATCTGAAACTTCAATATTATAGTGTCCTTCTTTTATTTCATTATATAATTCCTGTACAGTATTTTTTTCCGAAAAAATATTTGTCCTTATACAGCCATACTGAACCGCCTGATGAGTATCACTTCCACTCACAACAGGAATTCCCAGCATTTTCCCAAATCCGTATGTCTTTTCCTCTGTTGTCTTTCTGTCCTGTGCAATATCCTTGCCGTTTAAATCAATGAAATCAAAACCTTTTAAATCCTCAAGAGACAGCTCCGGTATATGTCCTCCTTCCCTGAATGGATGGGCTGCTCCTACTATTGTATTATATTCAGAAAATAATTCCATTAATTTTTTAAAGGAAAGAAATTTCCCTTTTTCCTTAAAGGGTTCAAGCCGTTTATTTAACTCAAGTATTTCCTCCGGTATTCCCACACACAAAATATGTCCACCTTCCTCAATATCCGTTTCCATTCCCGTAAAAATCCTAAGACCGTTTTCTGCCACCAGAGTATCCTTATCTCTTACAGTGCTTTCCATTATATATTTATACATTTGTTCAAACTGAAGGGTATTAAAATGCTCCGTAAGGCATATTGCATCAAGACCTGAGTCCTTTGCCTCGCCAAAAAGCCAATCTGTATATATTGTAGAAAAAGGAAGTTTTTTTGCCAACTTTCCGTGAGTGTGAAAATCTATGTACACTTTATTATCCTCCTAAATAATTTATATTATCAGACATTTTTTATATAATAGTTGTGGTAAATATTGTTACTGCAACACATAAAAATGATATGGCAGCAAACATCATGTCGTTATAGCCTACCTTGAGAGAAGAAAGCTTCATTTTCTTTACTTCCTTGTTTACGGCAGCATATCGGTATCCCTTTATCTCCAATGCCTCCACCGTTGTCCTTGACCTTTTTGCAGTGTTAAGCATTAAAGGATAAAACGCATGAACAATAACTTTTATCTGATAAATAAGATACTTAACTTTTCCTCCAAAGGTAGTGCTGTCAGGTGCATTTCCTCTTAATCTGTATGATAAAAGTACATTTTGAAACTCCTCCATCAGCATCGGCAGCATACGGTATGCATACGATATGGAAAATGAAAGACGCTCAGGACATCCGTACCACATAAGACCGTTTGACAGCCTGTCAGGGTCAAGCCCTGAAAACACTGTAACTGAAGCAAGAGATACGGTTGCAACCTTAAGTGTCATTATGAGAAGAGGTACGATTGTTTCCCAATTACCGCCAAAAAACAGTGAAACTATGAACATATAGCCTGTCTGGGAAAACACTCCCAGTCCGAAAAGCACAAGCACAAGCCCTGCCACCCTTGCCAGTATTGTTGTTGCAGCCACCAGTATAAAACAGCCTGCCAAAAATACCACATCATTTACAAACCACGGTACTATAGCAAAAAATAAGTACCATACAAGAAGTATTCTTGGATCCAGTTTTGCTATAACCGTATCATCATTTCCATAAGCATTTTTCAAAACCTGATTTCTAAGAAAATCCATGGATATTTTATCTAATATATTTTCCGAAAGCTTTTTTTTCACCTTTTCCATTTTAACCTCCATTCCGTAGCGTTTTATGCAACGGGTCTGCCATCAGGGCTTATTTGTGACGCTCCCACACAAATAGCCGATGATTCTTACACAAACTGCTCCACAAACTCATTTACCGTATAGCAAAATGCATTGCTGTCAAGTGTCTGTCCCATTGTGAATATTTCAGGTGGACGTATTCCAACTTTATTTATTACTTCTTTGTTTCCAAATATTTCATCTCTTGTACCGTCAGCTATTACCCTGCCGTGATATAACACTATAATCCTCTCCGCCCACTCACACACAAGCTGCATATCATGGGTTGCTATCATGACCGTCTTTGTAATGCTTTTCATATCATTAAGTGTACTCATAATTTCTTTTCTTGTGGCTATATCCAGATTTGCCGTAGGCTCGTCAAGCAGAAGTATTTCCGGGTTTAAGGCTATGCCTATTGCAAGACTTGCCCTTCTCATCTGTCCTCCCGACAAAAGCCGTCCATCTCTGTTCTTTAACTCTGCCAGCCTGAATCTCTCCAATAATCTCTCTGTTCTTTCCTGCCAGTTTTCCTCGTTTCTTACCTGCATGGCAAAGGCAATATCTGATTCTATGGAATCTTTTATAAACATATCCTCAGGATTCTGATATACCAAAGATACATACCTTGAAAGCTGCTCAGGCTTTGTATCCTTCACCTTTTTGTCCTTAAGAATAACCTGTCCCGAGGATGGCTTTATAAGACCTGTCATCAGCTTCATAAGTGTAGATTTTCCTGCACCGTTTGAGCCTATAAGAGCTATCTTTTCTCCCTCATAAAGCTTAAGGTTAAGATTTTCAAATATTTTGTTGGCTTCTCCCTTAACTGCCCTATAGGAAACAAACACGTTTTCGTATGTTACGCAAGCTTCGCCCTTTGTCAAATCAGATTTTTCTTTTTTATCTGTATTTTTATGTAAAAGACCTTCAAAAATTTTTTTACCTTCCTCTATTGTTGATGGAAGAATTTCTATATCCCTGATTCTTCCCTTATGTTCCAATTCATACGCTGCAAGGGTTACCTGGGGAGGATAAATATTACACTGCTTAAGCTCTTCTACCCTGCACAAGGCGTCTGCAGACGGAAGCGTCCACTCCACATGACCGTCCTTTAGCAATATTACATTTTTACAGTAGTCCGCAATATACTCTGTGTGATGCTCTATCACTATAATTGTTTTATTATATTTCTCGTTTAAATCCTTCAGTATTTCATAAATAAGGTCAGCGTGATGGGGGTCTAACTGTGCTATAGGTTCATCTAATATTAGCACATCAGGCTGAAGCGATACCGCTCCAGCCAATGCAAGCAAATGAGTCTGACCTCCAGACAACTGCCATATATAATCATTTTCCCTGCCTGTAAGACCGCACTGTTTTAATGCCTCCATTCCCCTCTCCTTATAATCCTTCATGGCATAATTCATGCAGGCATAAGAAGCATCATCAAGAACTGTGGGTCTTACTATCTGATTTTCAAAATCCTGATACACATATCCTACGGTTCTTGCCAGCTCTCCTATATCTGACTCCTGTGTATTTATTCCACCTGCCATAACACTTCCTTCAAATTCTCCTGTTATAAAGTGAGGAATCAGCCCATTCATTACCTTGCACAATGTTGATTTTCCGCATCCATTGTTTCCTATAACAGCCACAAAATCCCCTTTTTCAATCTGAAGGTTTATCTTATTAAGCGTAGGCTTCCCTGCTCCGGGATATGTAAATGTCAAATCCTTAATTTCAATGATATTCATGGTTTTTCTCTCTGCTTTTCAATTATGTTATAATACTTTTAAACATCTGCTGCCGTATTTGTGCTGTCTGCTCTTTTTTTCATTACTGCTATAATAATTACGGCTAAAATTGCTGCAACTATCATTCCTGCTGCCATTGCTGTTCCGCTTTCTGCCCAGTCTGCCTCCCAGTCAATAAGCTGCATTCCGTTTTCTGCAAGCATTTCTGCACCTATTGCCACACCAAAGGCTATAATAGAGCCTGCCACTGCCTTTATTCCCAATGCTCCAAGTGCCGTTTTCTCTGTTCTAGGCTGCATTCCCAAAAGAGGCTCAATCTTTCCGTAAAGCCTTGGAACCAGGAACAATGTTGGAAGCAGACAGAAAAGTATTCCTGAGAACACTATATCATTTAAGCAGGCAAAGCCTTCCGTAACAAATACACTTTCAGGAAGCCCCGGCACTGCCTCAAAATCTTCTACCGCAAGCTGAACCTTTAAAATATCTACAACAGTTCCCATAAGCTGTTGGATAACAACACCGCTTATAGCCGCTATACCAACCATTTTTCCATTCTTAGGATTTCTCACAAGGCGTCCTGCTATATAAACACCTACAGTTACTGTAATAAATTTTTCAAGCTCTCCTAATCCGCCAAACTGTCCAAGCATAATCTCGCTGAATACAAGCTCTCCCGTAGCCGCTCCAAGTGCCGCTGACATAGGATCAAATAACATTGCAAGAACTAATGGTATAAACAAAAAGTACTCTACGGAAAATTCCACTATTCCCACTTGAAACTTAGGAATAAGCTCCGTAAATAATGTTGCCAGTCCGTAAAGTGACATTGTAAGTACAAAAACCATAAGCTTTTGTGATTGCGTAGCCGCCTGTTTTCTTTCCATTTTCTTTTACTCCTTTAAATTATTTAGTTATAAAATTATATAATTATATATAATTGATTAATTTTTTCAAGAGTAGAATATCAGTGCTACGTTAAATATGTTATCTTAAAACAGTAAAATGTAAGTTAATTTTCTTTTTGATTTGATTGTGAAATTTATTTTTCAGACAAATAGATTATACTGCAACTTCCTGTATGGTTTTACCTAAAACCACTTCCCTAACTGCCATTTCCCTTTCCCTGTCATATCTTCTGAAAAGCTTTATGGCCTCTTCTGCATTGTGATACACCTTCCAGTAACCTGAATATATATAATTTTTTCCTTGGTTTTCTATAAATCCTCTTACATCTGCAAGAGGATAATCAAGGAATACACCTATCTCATGTGGAAACTGTGTTTTTCCGTTGCCATACAAAAGTATTCTTTCCGACAGTACTGCAAGACTTTCCCCAAGATCCTCACCCTTATATCCATACCCTTTAAGAAATGCTTTTATGTCTTCTCTGTTGATATACTCTGAAATCTCCTGCTCTCTATACAAATATAATATAAATTTATCACCCTTTGACTTTAACACGCAATATGACACACTTGTGCCATTTATAAGAAATTTTATGGCAGAAAGCTGTCTCCCCGAAAGGGTTATTATGCTTCCTGCCTTACTTCCCTTCAATATTGGACCGCAATGCATTGCAAGCATTATTGCCATATTGATTTCCTCATTTCCTGATGCTTTAAGCTTTAAAATTTCATGTATAGGCATTTTATATTATTCCCTTCTTAATTTATTAACTATATGAAGCACTTCGGTTAGCTTATGCTAACTCTTTTTACAGATTATCACTTCATAGAGTTAAACGCAATACTTATTAATGATACTTTTTCTCACTAATATGTTGTAATATTTTATGCCTATATATGCTGTTAATTATTGTAACTTTTATTTTATTAAATCCTTTATAACCTCTGATGCAGCTATGAGCCCTGCCACAGCCGGAACAAAAACCATTGAGCCGGGTATTGCCCTGTGCTTTCCACATTTATTCTCATTTCCCGGAGGACATATGCAGCCCTCCAGACAGCCATCAGTTCCCTCTTCTTTAGGCTTAAGAGGCTGTTCTTTTGAGTAAACCACCTTTAAGGATTTTATATTTCTCCTTTTCAGTTCTCTTCTCATAACCTTTGCAAGGGGACATACTGAGGTTTTATAAATATCAGCCACCTGAAATTCTTCCGGATTAAGCTTATTTCCTGCTCCCATGCTGCTTATTACCGGTACCCCCTTTTCATTTGCTTCCACCACAATCTGAAGTTTTGCAGTGACAGTATCCACAGCATCTATTACATATGAATACAGAGAAAAATCAAATTTATCCTTATTTTCCGGAAGATAAAAGCACTTATGTGCTTCCACCCTGCAATCAGGATTAATTTCCATTATCCTCTCTTTCATTACATCTACCTTATATCTCCCAACTGTTTTTCTTGTTGCTATAATTTGTCTGTTAAGATTAGTAAGGCATACTTTATCATCATCTATAATGTCAATGGCTCCCACTCCGCTTCTTACAAGGGCCTCCACTGCATATCCTCCCACACCTCCGACACCAAATACTGCAACTCGTGCATTTTTAAGCTTTTCCATGGCATCAGCACCTAACAATAATTCTGTTCTTGAAAACTGATCTAGCATTTTTCCCCCCTAATCAATGGAAATAACCTTATAATCCTTATCCTCAACTGCTTTCCTGAGCACATCATCCGACACCTCTTCTTTAATGGAAACTATAGCCGTTCCATTCTCATGGCTTACCTCTGCCTTCTCTACCTGAGACACTTCTTCAAGTGCCTTCTTTACCGTTGCCTCACAGTGACCGCACATCATTCCCTCTATTTTTATTGTTTTTTCCATTGTCTTTACCTCTTTCTTTTTTATTTTTTTATCTCTTCCTGTTCCATGTATATTAAACAGATTCAGCCTGAGTGCATTTGTAACTACACAAAAGCTTGATAAACTCATTGCCGCCGCCCCAAACATAGGGTTTAGTTCTAAACCAAACACAGGAATCCATACTCCTGCCGCCAAAGGAATCCCTATAATATTATAAATAAATGCCCAAAACAGGTTTTCATGAATATTCCTAAGTGCAGCCCTGCTTAGTCTGATTGCCGCAGGAACATCGGAAAGTCTGCTTTTCATAAGGACAATATCGGCAGCATCTATAGCTATATCGGTTCCTGCACCTATGGCTATTCCTATATCTGCACTTGTAAGTGCCGGTGCATCATTTATTCCGTCTCCTACCATTGCCACCTTTCCTATTTTCTTAAGCTTCCTTATAACGCTTTCCTTGCCGTCAGGAAGAACTCCTGCCACTACCTGGTCTACCCCTGCCTGCCTTCCTATGGCTCTTGCCGTTTTTTCATTGTCACCTGTAATCATTACTACACGTATACCCATGTTTTGCAGTTGTTTTACCGCCTCTGCCCCATCCTCCTTTATAATATCGGCTACTCCTATAATTCCCATGAATTTTCCATCTGATGAAAAGTAAAGAGGTGTCTTTCCCTCTTCCGACAAATGCTCTGCCTTCATTTTTATATCGTCCGGTATATAAGCCTGACTGCTAATATATTTATAATTTCCTCCTGCAAGCTTTTTCCCCTGACACATGGCAGACAAACCATTTCCCGGAAGTGCATTAAAATCCGTCACGGGATATTCCTCTGCACCGCCTTCCCTTCCATATAATGTCACCGCCCCTGCAAGAGGATGCTCGCTTTTCCTTTCAATACTGTATGCCAGTGATATAAACTCCTTCTCTGATATGCCCTCAGCCGGTATAATATCAGTAACCTTTGGTTCGCCGTTTGTTATTGTTCCTGTCTTGTCAAGAGCCGCAATGGTTATCTTTCCTGCCTCCTCCAAAGAAGCTGCCGTCTTAAACATAATACCGCTTTTTGCCCCTACTCCGCTTCCTACCATTATTGCAACAGGAGTTGCAAGTCCAAGTGCACATGGACAGCTTATAACAAGCACGGATATTCCCCTGGCAAGTGCAAAGCCTATTGTTTCTCCTGCTATGAGCCATACTGCCATTGTTATAACTGATATAATTATAACCACAGGAACAAATATTCCTGATACCTTATCTGCCACCTTGGCGATAGGTGCCTTTGTTGCTGCCGCATCACTTACCATTTTTATTATCTGAGAAAGAGTTGTATCCTCACCTACTCTTGTTGCCTCACATTTTATATAACCCGACTGATTAATTGTTGCCGCAGATACCATATCTCCCGGTTCCTTGTCCACAGGTATGCTCTCACCCGTTAATGCCGCCTCGTTTACTGCACTTGCCCCTTCTATAACAATACCGTCAACAGGTATACTGCCTCCGGGACGCACCACAAAAATATCCCCTTTTTTTACCATATTTACAGATACTTCTGTTTCCCTGCCCTCCCTTATAACGGTCGCCGTCTTCGGTGCAAGCTTCATCAGGCTTTTAAGAGCATTTGTTGTTTTTCCCTTTGAGATGGATTCAAGCATTTTTCCCAGAGTAATAAGAGTTAAAATCATGGCTGCCGATTCAAAATAAAACTCATGCATATATTCCATAACCATATCCATATTTCCCTGTACCTGTGCATCTGTCATGGCAAACAATGCGTATGTGCTGTATACAAATGCTGCTGTAGAGCCCAGTGCTATAAGAGTATCCATATTAGGTGCTCTGTGCCATAAGCTTTTAAATCCGTTTATAAAAAACTTCTGATTTATTATCATAACAAAAGCTGTAAGTATAAGCTGCACAAGACCTACTGCCACATGGTTCCCTTCAAAAAATGATGGCAGCGGCCAGTTCCACATCATGTGTCCCATAGACACATACATTAACACTGCCAAAAAAGCAAGTGACCATATAAGCCGCTTCTTTAAAACAGGGGTTTCCGTATCCTTTAACTCATCTTCCTGTGTTTCATACGCCCCTGATATTCCTTCCTGTCCTTTAAGACTCGCTCCGTATCCTGCTTCCTCCACTGCCTTTATTATATCCTCAGGCAATGCTGTCCCCTCCACCCCCATAGAATTTGTCAGCAGACTTACAGAACAATTTGTCACTCCCGGAACCTTGTTTACTGCCTTCTCCACTCTGGCACTGCAGGCGGCACAGCTCATTCCCGTAACATTATACTGCTCCATTCATACTACCTCCTTTATATTTTATTTCATCAGCCTTTGAAGTACCTTCACAAGCTCATCTACAGTTTCCTCCCTGCCTTCACGTATATCATTTGTAACGCAGGTTTTTATATGATTCGCAAGCAGCACCTTATTAAAGCTGTTTAAGGCTGCATTTACTGCTGCCACCTGAACTAATATGTCCGTACAGTAAGCGTCATTTTCTACCATTGACTTTATGCCTCTTACCTGCCCTTCAATACGATTCAGCCTGTGAATTAAGTCTTTATATTCCTTTTCACCTCTCTCCTTATTTTTATGATTTTTATTATAGCAGCACTTATTTATATTATTGCCGTCATCCTTTTCCAAATTCATATAAGCTGTATAATCCTCCATACTAATCTCCATTCCGGAGCGTCACAAATAATTTCCGTTTCCACTCACATTATATACCCCTATGGGGTATATTGCAACATATATTTTTATCACTTACAGCCTTGACCTTGCAGATAAAAAATACTAAAATATTATTAATCAGTACTAAGGAAGGAGTGTAATGCCATGATTAATAAAATCACAAAAAATTTTATACTTTTATTATTGGCAGCTTCTATGGTTTTATCGGGAATATGCTTTGGCTCTCTCAAATCATATTCTGATTTTCCATATGATTTTTACCATGAGACTATTCCTTCCATAGATTTGCAAAATGGCATTACATCATCACCTAAGCTTTGTACATATGAAATGCTTGGTCACAAAACCACTTTGGCTTCTATAAAAGAAAACCGCAGCATACCTGACATAAAAGGTCTTGGTACTGCTGTATTCTTATTGGATAATCTTACTCTTTTTGAAAATTCCACTTTATTTTATATGCCTGATTCCGCCGTATTGAACTGCAAATCCTGCAGCATCCGGGTTATAGTCAGGTATATTCACAATTTGGACGGTAAAAAGGCTTAAAATCATAAACTTATTTATACATATAAAATATGGAGGAAGTTTATGTTTGAAACAATAACTGTCGTTGTCATGGCAGGGCTTATTCTTGCTGCCTGTATTTGGGGCTGGTGGATTGAAAACCATGGCTCCGATTCTAATGACAGCGAAGCTGACAGCTCTGATATGTCAGAAAAAATGGATAATAAATCGTGATTTTATAATAGAAACAATTTTATAACATTTTTGCAGAATGGAGATTTTTTATGAATATTTTTATTATTATTTTAATTGTTTTAGGCTGCCTTATTGCCGTTTCATCTACTCTTTACATTTTACTTACCATGTTTTGGATGATTGGATTTAAAATATACAGAAAAGTAAAATATAAAATGTCACTTTATGACTAAAGTATCAATGGACTGCTGTTTCTTATGAAGCAGCAGTCTTTTTATTTATGCTTTTAATAACTCTCAAAAAGCTTTATTGCCCTCTCTGCCCCTGTATGTGGAAGATATACGTAATTGAATTCTCTGTAAGCTTCCCACTCCTCAATAAAAAATCTTTTAAGATTGCTGTCATTACCTGCAACTGCATCATATGCAAAGGTTATTCCGCAGTTTCCTGCCACAAGCTGTCTTAACAGACCAAAATTGCCAACAACCGTTACACGCTTAAAGTCTTCTATTGAATAACTTCTTTCCTCTAAAAATCGTTGGAAAATTTCTCTTGTTCCAGAGCCTTCTTCCCTGAGCAATATGTTTTCCCCAAAAAGCTCACCGAGAGACACTGTCTTTCCCGCAAATTCATGCTTTTTGCTGCAAAGTCCTACAAAAGGCTCTCTTCGGTATAATCTGCTTTCATATATAGAGCGGTTAAACAAGCCCTCTATAAGTGCAAAATCATACTCACCTCTGTCTAGCCCTGCCAATATATTTACAGTATTGTCAACATCTATTTTAAGGTAGTTATTTTTATCCGACAGGTATCCTGCTACATGCTCTGTAATAACAAACTCTCCTATTGTTTTTGTTGCTCCTATGGAAAGATAATTTCCTGACTTTGGCAGAAGCTCCGACTTAAGCTTTTTTTCCTGAAGATTCATGGATTGTACATTTCTTTCCAATATTTTTCCCTGCTCCGTTTTTGACAGGGTACGTCCATCATATAAAAACAACTTACAGCCATAATAATCCTCAATATATTTTATCTGCTGCGTAACCGCAGGCTGTGTTATGTGAAGTCTTTGTGCGGCCTCCCGATAATTCATTGTCTCGCATAAAATCAAAAATGTCTGCATACGATAATCAAGCATAAGTCCTCCCTATATTCATAAGTTATTTTTATCAATCCATTATAAATGATAATTGGATTTTATCACTTATATTTTATATAATCAAGCTGAAAAAAATAATAAAAAGGAAAGAGGATATAACAATGAAAAAATTTATTGAACTGATTCCCGGTTTTGTACTTTCACTTGTAATAGCTGCACTTGCATGCTTTTTAGAAAGCCTTTTGCCTATACCCCTTATAGGCTCCGCAGTTATTGCCATGTTTATAGGTATGATTATTAATTATTTCTGGTCGCCTACTCCGATTATTTCCAAAGGCCTTAAATTTACATCAAAGAAAATTCTTAAATTTGCCATTATATTGCTGGGTGCTTCCTTAAGTATAGGAACTGTCTTAAAGGTAGGGCAAATGTCACTCTTAGTTATGATTTTCACACTTCTGACCTGCTTTGGCGGGGGCTACTTTATAGGCAGGGCTTTGGGACTTAACTGGAAGCTTTCAAACCTTATCTCTGCCGGTACAGGTATATGCGGCGGCTCTGCCATCGCTGCCATTGCCCCTACTATTGATGCTGATGACAGCGATATAGCATATTCCATGTCGGCAACCTTTCTCTTTGATATGGCTATGATTATACTTTTCCCGATTATGGGACACGCTATGGGATTAAGCGATATGGCATACGGTCTTTGGGCAGGTACTGCCGTAAACGATACTTCAAGCGTTGTTGCTGCCGGATATGCATTCTCCGAAGGGGCAGGTGACTTTGCTACCATGGTAAAGCTTACACGTACGCTTTCTATTATCCCTACTGTTATAATATTTGCACTGATTAATGTACGATTAAAGAAAAAGGCCGCACTTGCTCAAGGAAAAAATGATGAAATTCACACCAAGGTTAAATTTGTATCTCTTTTCCCTTGGTTTATCACAGGCTTCCTTGCCCTTGCCATTATTAACAGCTTTGGCATAATACCTGAAGCATTTTCTGCAAACGCCAAGTCTGTCAGCAAATTCCTTATGGTAGCAGCTCTTTCTGCAATCGGCTTAAACACCAGCTTTAAAGAAATGAGCAAGTCAGGCATAAGACCTATGATTCATGGATTTATAATCTCTGCACTTGTTGTCATTGTTGCTATTGCAGTTGAATACTGTATGGGAATTGTTTAATCCCCTGTAAAATATATTTAACACATTGGCTTAGGTGGTGTATTGAACGGCCTTAAATGCTTCACCTAAGTCTTCTAAAATATCCTCTATATTTTCCGTACCTATAGATAATCTTATTGTATTTGGCTTAATTCCCTGCTCTACAAGCTCCTTTTCATTTAGCTGTGAATGTGTTGTTGACTGTGGGTGTATTACAAGTGATTTAAGGTCTGCCACATTGGCAAGAAGTGAGAACAGCTCCAGATTATCTATAAACTTCTTTGCCTTATCTGCATCTCCCTTTATCTCAAATGTAAATATGGAACCTCCTCCATTTGGAAAATACTTTTTGTAAAGTCTCTGCTGCTCTTCATTCTCTGATACCGAAGGGTGATTTACCTTTTCCACCTGAGGATGATTTTTTAAGTACTGTACCACCTTAAGTGCATTTTCCGTATGTCTTTCAAGCCTTAATGATAAGGTTTCAAGTCCCTGCAAAAATAAAAAGGCATGAAACGGTGATAGTGAGGCTCCCGTATCCCTGAGAAGCACTGCCCGTATTTTAGTTACAAATGCCGCTGCCCCTGCCGCTTTTGTAAAGCTTACACCGTGGTAGCTTGGATTAGGCTCTGTAAGCGAAGGAAATTTTCCACTTTTTTCCCAGTCAAACCTTCCGCTGTCCACAATCACTCCCCCTATTGCCGTTCCATGTCCTCCTATGAATTTTGTTGCAGAATGTACCACAATATCTGCTCCGTACTCTATAGGTCTTACAAGATACGGTGATGCAAATGTATTGTCAATTACAAGAGGTATGCTGTGATTATGTGCAATATCTGCCAGCCTCTCTATATCTGCCACATCGGAATTTGGATTTCCAAGTGTCTCTATAAATAATGCCTTTGTATTCTCCTTAATGGCATCCTCCACTTCATTATAATTAAAAGGATTTACAAATGTTGTGTTAATACCATACTCAGGCAGGGTATGTGCCAAAAGATTGTATGTTCCTCCATAAATATTTTTTGCCGCAACTATGTGGTCTCCTGAATGTGCAAGATTTTGAAATGTATATGATATTGCTGCTGCTCCCGATGCCACGGCAAGTGCTGCCACACCTCCCTCAAGTGCCGCTATTCTTTTTTCAAATATTTCCTGCGTAGGGTTTGTAAGCCTTCCGTATATGTTTCCCACATCACTTAAATTAAACCTTGCCGCTGCATGGTCACAGTTTTTAAACACATATGATGAGGTCTGGTAAATAGGCACTGCCCTTGCATCTGTTGCAATATCAGGTTCCTCCTGACCAACATGAAGCTGTAATGTCTCAAATCTTAACTGTCTGTCCTTGTATATCCTTTTGCCCATAATCTTTACCTCTTTTCTTTTTATTCTTTTAATTCCTATCGGTTTACAAGGATATATTATCACTAACCCTGCTTCCTGTCTAATATGAAAAAGAAACAGCCGGTTATAGTTTTTCCCTATAACCGGCTCTGATAATTTTATATCTTTATTTTAGTCCATTTGTCATTTCTGAACCTAAATGTTGTAAGAGTAAATCTGCACACCTGGTCCATAAGAACGCCTATCCATATACCCATTATTCCAAGTCCCAGCCCATAGCACATAATATATGACGCCAACGGTCTTATAATGGTTACTGATATGGTAGATGTAAATGTGGTAAACAGTACATCTCCGGCACCTCTGAGACAGCCCATATTGATAACCTGAATAATTTGAAACAGTACTATAAATATCATAAGCCTCATAATATCAATGCCTATATCTATAATATGCTGCTCCTCAAAGAACAGTCCGTAAATTGCTCCTCCAAGCAGCAGATAAACAACTGCAAATATAACCGACATAATATTTCCTATTCTAAGGCTAATCTTTCTGTATAGCTTGGCATTTTCAGGCTCATTACGTCCAAGGCTCTGTCCAATCAGGGTAACTGTTGCCGATTGCATTCCATCACCGAAGGAGAATGCCAGACTCATTATATTCATTGCCACCTGATGTGCCGCCAGTCCGTCGCTTCCCTGTTTTGCCGCCATTATCGCAACTGCCATAAAGCCTATTCTTAATAGTATCTGCTCTATGAACACACTGTAGCTTATTTTAAATATTCCTATAAGGGAATCCTTTACCTTACGAAGTTCACAGCAGATAAGCTCCTTAAAGCCTAAAAATTCACTTTTGTAAAGGCTTCCGATACTCATAATGCAGGCAACTATTGTTCCTATAACTGTTGCAATGGCTGCACCCTTTATTCCCAGCTTTGGAAATCCTAAATTTCCGTTTATTAAAAGATAATTGAATACTATGTTAATACCGTTAGACACCAGATTCGTTCTCATGGCTATCCTTGTGTTTCCTGCACCACGCTGTGCGGCATTTATAAGCATTGTAATAATGTTAAACATCATACCGCCCATAATAATTTTGAAATATCCTACGGCATAATCATGGGTGGCCTCCTCTGAACCGCTGAAACGCATAATTCCATCTGCAAAGCCTACACAAATAATGCTGATTAATATACCCGCAACAACAGTAAGTATTAATGCAGAAAACAATATCTGATTTGCCTCTCTTTTCTTTCCCTGTCCCTTTCTTCTTGCCACAAGAGCCGACACTGCCACATTTGTTGCTATAAAAAACGCCAAGCCCAGAAACTTTGGCTGCGTGGTTAATCCCACTGCCGCCACCGCATCTGAGCCTATGCTGCTGACCATAAGAGTGTCTATAAAGCCTGCTATTGATATTGATACTGATTCAAGTACAGCAGGCCACGCCATATTTATTGTATTTTTAACATACTGATTCATTGTATTATATGCTCCAATATATTTAATTTATCCTGTGATTTAATTGATAAGTAATAAGCATATTTTACATAATTTTAATCTGTTATACAATGATATTTTTTATTACATTTAATTAAACAGTGGAGTTGATAAATATCTGTCTCCCGAATCAGGCAATATTACCACTATATTCTTCCCCTTATTTTCAGGTCTTTTTGCGAGAATTTTTGCCGCCTTAAGCGCTGCTCCCGATGATATTCCCACCAATATTCCTTCGCTGTGTGCAAATAATTTTCCCTCGGCAAATGCATCATCATTTTCTATTTTTATTACTTCATCATACACATTTGTGTCTAATGTATCAGGCACAAATCCTGCTCCTATTCCCTGAAGCTTGTGAGGTCCTGCCGGTCCCCCTGACAGCACAGGACTTGCCGCCGGCTCCACTGCCACAACCTTTATATTAGGATTTTTGCTCTTTAAATAGCTTCCGACACCTGTAATTGTGCCGCCTGTACCTACTCCTGCCACAAATATATCTATACTTCCCTCTGTCTGCTGCCATATTTCGGGACCTGTTGTATTTTTATGGGTCTCCGGATTTGCCTGATTTACAAACTGTCCCAATATAACTGCTCCCTCTATTGAGTTTTTAAGCTCCTCTGCCTTTTCTATTGCTCCCTTCATGCCCTTAGCTCCGTCAGTAAGCACAAGCTCTGCTCCGTATGCTTTAAGCATGGTTCGTCTCTCCTCACTCATGGTTTCAGGCAGAGTAAATATTGCCCTGTATCCCTTTGCGGCAGCCACTGCTGCAAGACCTATTCCTGTATTTCCGCTTGTGGGCTCTATAATAGTTGCCCCAGGCTTTAGTACTCCCTTTTTCTCCCCGTCTTCTATCATTCCAAGCGCTACTCTGTCCTTAACACTTCCTGCAGGATTTAAGTATTCAAGCTTTGCCAGTATAACTGCCTCCGTAACTTCTGACTTTTCCATATAACGATTAAGCTTTAATATGGGTGTTCCTCCTATTAACTCTGATGCACTTTCTTTAATGTAACTCATGCTATGCCTCCTAAAATTTTAATGCCTCTAAATAATTTCATGCTGCTTCTATTTCATATAATTCCTCTATGAAATATATGTTTTTGATTATATTATTTATAAAACCTTTTGTCAATATCTATTTTTTCCGGTTTATAATTATTATGTCACCTTTTTTCAATCTTATAATAAACAGGCATTTCCCTTAGCTCTTAACATAGCTAATTCTCCTCAAATAACACCTTTTCAGCGATACGTGAAGCCTCCCTTATACATTCCGTACATGGGAGCAAAACCTTTCCTGTCTCTATTCCCTTCAGTTCCTTACATACCACTGTAGTATTTTTCTCCTTAAATTCATTTAATATTTTCCTTGACAGCCTTAAGGTTTCTCCTTTGCTGTCAGGCTTCTCTGTGTTTCCACTGCTCCGTTTCATTCCTGCCAATATGCAGGCTGCCGTTACCGCTCCGCATGTTCCCTCCATATTTCCCATTCCTATACCTAATGCCTCTGTTGCCTTAAACATTGTTTTCTCGTCCCCATCTACCAAATCACAATATGTACAGACAACTGCCTGTGCACAGTTATATCCATTCTTATATTTTTCAACGGCTTCATCTGCTCTTGTGTTCATTTCACATTACCTCTTTTCCTTATATTTATAACTATTATATCATTGTTATAAACATATATACAATGTCATATTCTTCATTTAATTTTTCTATGTCCTTTTTCAATCCTTCAAAAGACTTTTGCACCTTCCAAACTATTAACCGGCTTATAAGATGAATTATGTATTCCTTTAAAGCATGTATATAAAATTTTCATACTCCCATTAATTCTCCTCCTTGAAAAAACCTTATTCGTACAATTATTTATTATTGAGATGTGGTTTGTCAAGTGGGGTTTCTCTCAAAAAGCACTATTTAAAAAAAGACATACAATAATATCGTAGTAACAACGATAGTTTATAATTGGCGGGTGTTCTTCATCAATATGCCCCCACAGGTATTTTAAAATATATAAAGTTCTGTTCTTATTAACCTTTTGCTTACCCTAAATCCGTAAAAATAAAGGCGATGAGGGATATCATATCATTGTGATATGATATCCCTCACTGCCTTTGCTATTCTGTGTACTTACAACTAATTGCTCATGCCTTTTTGCTTCTGCGTTTGGTGAGCAGTATTGAAACTGCACCGCCGGAAATCAGAATCAGTATGATCCAGGGAACAATATGAAAATTATCACCGGTTTCCGGAGTGTCCGCATCTTCATCCGCAGGAACAGTGTCATCGGTGGGCTCGACCGGCTTTTCAGCAATCGTGAATGTACCTACAGTCTCACCGTCCGTATAAAGCACCGTGATGGTATGTTCTTCTGCCGTCAGCATATTCAGGTAATCCAGTTTCAGCGTTATCACCATGCTGCCGCTGTCTGCCGTATAATTCTCTGTGCTTATGGCTATGCCATCAATCTCGATACCCATAAACTTTCCGTAAGCTCCATTGGCAGTGAAGGTAAGCCCATCGCTACTTCCTTTCGTCCATGTGCTTCCGTTGCCCTCGATGATGCGATAATCGCCAAGCTGCATCAGCAGGGTTTCCAGCTTTTCTGATGCCTTATCCGATATGAGGGTCTTCTCATATTCGCTTAACGCATCGTACTGTTCCTTAGCGACCTTGATCTGCTCCTCCGCTTCAGTGTCAGCTGGGCTGACGCTCTCAGGCAGCACACCGATGGCTTCTTCCGCTTCCTCCACCCTTTGGATAACTTCAAGAGCTTCTTCAATCTGTTTCAGCGTTTCCTCAAACTGCTCTTTCTCATCCTCTGTGTAGTTGTATGCGTAATCATTTAAAGCCTGCCCGATGTCCTCTTTGGCTGCTTCCAGATTTACTTTGTCCTCCGGCTTCACATTATTTGGCGTAACATCCTGCACATTTTGGATATTCTCGGTATCGCCTGCTTCAGCCATTTCGCTGAGCTTATTCAGCAGGGTTTCCGCCGTATCTTTGACGGTTTCAAGGTTTTGCCGCTCTGTTTCGGTTAGATGCTGACCATTCACTAAGGCATCAATACGGCAAATCAGCATTTCGATGGTCTCCTTATCCGACGATTTCACCGTCTCCTCATCGTAACCGTCTACACCATTTGCCACAGCAGCGATTTCCTCGACTGTGGCAATAATCTGCTCCATCAAGTCTTCTGCCGTACTCTTGGCGTCTTCCAGATTTTCCCTCTCCGTTTCAGTCAAGTTATCGTTGTTCAGCAGCGTATCAATATGTTGGATAAGTGTCTCCATGTCGGCTTTATCCGACAATTTTATGCTGTCCGTATCGTAGCCGCCGACGCTGCCCGTTACGTCACTGATTTCCTGCATTGTCATATCAATCTTCCCGAGCAGGTAATCGCAGTTATCTATGATACCCTTCAAAGCAGCCTGTTCTTCGTCGGTCGTGCTTTCGGTATCGACATTACCTGCGGCAGTTTTGACCAAAGTGATGGTTTCCTCATCGGCTGACGTCACATTTGCCGCTGTCAGGCCTTCCATATCCTCCGCAAGGCTTGCAATGGTCTTCATCGTGACTGTCACAGTCGTACTGTTGCCCGCCTTGTCCATGGCTGTGATGGTATATGTCGTCTCCGTGTCGCCGGGCAACGTCAGTATACCGCTTTCGAGGGTTGCAGATTCTCCGTTGAGCGTGACCGAATCGAGATTTACGTCCGTTACCGTGACCTTCTGGGTGGTGTAGTAGGTCGAGCCGTTTACAATCCCGTCAATCACAGGTTTTGTCATGTCGAATGTTGCTCCGCTCGAGCCGAAAATCGTGGTGTTTCCCGCCTTGTCCGTAACCTTGACATAGTAAATAAATTTCTCAGCGTCCTCTGCTGTTTCGTGGATGACGCTATTATAATCGGTCCAACCGGTCAGCGATGTCAGACTATTCTCTGTAAGGATTTCCGCACTGCGATAATACTGGATGGACGCTACGCCGCTGAGATTATCCTTACCTGAGATGGCTATATCCACATCCTCGTTAAAGAACAATCCGAATGTAATGACGTTAAGAAACTGACGGATGCTGCTTTCTTTTATCGTGATATCCCCGTCCGGCACAACGGTGTCCCGCTTTACGATGATGGAGACCGCATCGCTTTCCACGCCGCTCTCACTTATCGCCTTAAACTCATAGACCGTGCCGTCATGGTCCGTGTCGGTGCTTATTGCGACAGAGGAGATATATTCCTGCCAATCGCCGCCGTCCACTCTGTATTGATAGGTCGTGGTGCCAAGATTTGCCGTTTCATTTTCCGGCGTAAGCATAACGCTCTCGTGCGTCCATATGCCGGACGTATAAGTTTCCCCGCCGTGTGTCGCATCGATAGTCACAACCGGTTTTTGCGTATCGATGCGGTTATATTCAAGTGCCGTTTCTTCCGTCCTGCCCGCATTGTCGGTCACGCGGAATTTATAGGTTCCGTTTTCTGCCACAGTATATCCGCTTTTATAGGAATCGGTAATATCAACAAATTCGCCGCCATCTTTCTTTACTTCCACTTTTGCGACTCCGGAGGTGGAGTCTGATGCTGTGATTTTCACCGTATCTCTTTTCAGATAGTTGTTCGTATTGCCGGAAACGGTGATATCAGGAGCGTCTTTGTCGATTTTTATATTACCAACAGATACGGCATCGGTTATCTGTCCTTGCTCGTTTTTAAGGTATACCGAAACATTCTCTGTGCTTGCACTGATAATCAAGCTGTCAGAATATTTGCCGTTCAAAGCACTCGAAACAGTATAGCCCTCGGGCGGCGTAATCGTAACATCGCTTGTGTACCAGCCGTTGTCACCCTGTGTGCCGGAAAGGTCAAATGGGTCAGCCGGTGGGGACAGATATGTAATATCAAAATCCGCCGTGGCTCTGGCTTCGGTATAATTACCGTCTGCCGCCACCATCACGCGTACGGTGTACTTCCCGACTGCATATGGCTTATTGGAGGTATAGGTGTTGTCATCGGCACCACGCAATTTATACTCCACCGCCACACTGCCGGTCGAGAGCTTATTGTATGTAACGTCAGACACGACCTTGCCGTCATATACCTTGGATATATCCGAAAGATTCATCACGCTGCCTGTAGCCTTCTGCACTTTCAGGGTAATAGAGGTCGTTGCGGGAGCATCGTTGTTTCCGTCACCGCTGACATACTTCTCACCCAGCGGATTGTAGTGTAGCGTCAAAGTATAATCTCCGGCTGAGAGGGTATCGAGCCAAGTTGCCTTGAAAGTAAGTTTACCACCATCTACTGTATAGTTCGTTCCGGCTTGGAGCAGAGATTCTCCGCAGTAAATTTTGTCAATCGTGTTGCCGTTGAGGGTGACCTCTGCGGTCACATCCGCCGTTCCCCTTTTTGTAAAGGAAACGGATTGGGTTTTCTGCACCGCATCGGTATACAGGATGATGCCCTGAGAGCTTGCATAGCCCACATTTCCCACGTTGTCGGTGACTTTTGCGTAGATAATATTTTTGCTGTTTGGCTCTATGCTGAGGGAAGCAGAATATGGCTTCCACTGATCTTTAACCGTTTCTTCCAGTGCCTCGGTCGATTTATAGGAAGTATCTGATACAAAATATTCCATCTTTGCTATACCTGTCTCACTGTCGGTGGCTGATATGGTCACTGTCTGTGTATCCTTTAAAAACAGGTCGAAGGTAATGCTGCTGAAAAAGGAGCTCCACTTGTTTTTGCCAAGCTGGATTTCTACCATCGGAGCCGTCTGATCCAACACCACCCCCTCGACCGTCACGGTCTGGTTTGAGGTGATATTAGATATGGTATATATGCCGTCTGCGTCCGGCTTAAGAGTCGTGCCGTTTGCCTTGACGGCGAAGCTGTCCGTTTTATAATACCTATCTGCAAGTTCTAGCGTGAAGCTGTAACTGCCGCCTTTCTTGACCGGACTTGAGCTGCCGCTTTCCGTTGCTACGGTGTAGCCGTCACCGCTCAGCAGCGTAACTGTGAAGGTCTTCTCCCACTGTGCATAGAGGGTGGTCGTCGTGTTTATATTAAACGTATCACCCGGCTGATACGTTGTTCCCGTGCCATCTTTCTCGGTGTTCCAGCCTTTGAACGTATATCCTTCGTAGGCAAGCCCATCGGCGGATTTCACGGTGACCACATTGTCGGAAGTATAGATATTATTATCTGTCACCGCGCCTGTGGCACCGTTTGCATCATAGAGGACGTAATTTGGTCTTGTTGCGGAGAGATAAACCTCGTTATCTTGACTGTTCAGCCATGCGTACCAATTCCCTCCGGTCGAGCCGATATCGTGGAACTGAAGCTGCGTCATGTCCGCCGCTGTAAGTGTGTATCCCTCCACGCCCTCTGCGATGACGCGGTTTTCTGCACATGCCAAATAGATATGGATGGGATACTGAAGCACGGAGCTAATCTGCGTTTTACGCAGTACATCATAGCTTGAATTCGTGCCAAGAAGTATGCCATCCTGCCCGCCATGCTCGGTGCCATCCCCGAACCGGACGCTGCCGGATATATACAATACGGTATCCGCCGTATTCTCAGATGAGAAAAAAATCGCACCGCTTCCCTCATAACCGCTGTAGCTGCTGGTGTTTCCCAAGAAAACGCCGTTGCGAATATAAGTCTTGGTATTCGCCAATCCCGCATTATAAATCGCACCGCCTCTAGCTGCGGAGGAATTGTTCTGGAAAGTTCCTCCCTTGATAGTAAGAGTGCTCACTCTGTTATAGATAAACCCGCCGCCGTATGAGCCTGAACTGGTAGTTTTGTTTCCGGAAAAGGTCCCGCTATTGATGGTTGCATCCGTGCCGTCTGCCAGATAAATCGCACCGCCGTAGTTCGTTGCCGAGCAATTTTTTATGATGGTGTTTTCAATGGTGAGCGTCCCGCCGGATATGTCCATCGCACCGCCGTAGCTGGTGCTTTTTACACAGTTTTGCACTGTGCTGTTTTTGAGAGCCAGCGTTCCGGAGTTAACATCAAACATAGAATATGTCGACGAAGTGCTGTTTCCATCTACGGTGATGCCGTCTACCGTGAGACTGGCTCCGCTTCCTATTTTGAAATACGCACCGCTGCTCCCGCGGACAACCGTCCCTCCGCCGGTGATGGTGACTGTGCCGCTTATGGTTATTTCTCCGCTTATTGTCAGCGTTACGCCGCTGTTAATCCGAACGGTCCCCGATAAGGTGGTATCACTCCATGTAGTATCAGAGGATATTACAGTTTCCTCTCCTGCCGCAAATGCAGTTATACCGCTTATCGGCAGCATGGTCAGAAGCATACAGACACTTAGCAGTATTTCCAAAAAACGTTTGGTCCCCTTTCTATTGTCCATATAAAAATCTTCTTTCCAAAAATCAAATAATTTTATTTTGTTTAGCTGGTTTGCCATGCAGCAGTTTTCCTCTGTTTCGTCAAATGTAATCTTTTTTCTAAACAAGTGCATACACCCTCACCTCCGTATGAATCGCGAATACTTTTATTTATCATATAAAAAAGCCACCCTTTACGGATGGCTTTGTCGTGATTGGTCATTTTTGCGTCGTAATTGGTCAGAAATTGAGAATAATACACACGGTTAAGTGTTCATCCTCCAAATCATATCGAATGTTACCGCCATATTTTCTGACAGCAAGAACAATGCTGTCAATTCCGGTGCCTCTTTTCCGAAGCATACCGTTTTCAATTGCCAAGTCAGGCTTGCAGGGGTTGCTGCACACGATAACAACTTTATCCGCAACCGAGCATATATCCACACGGATTTCCCCATATGAACCGCATTCCTTACAGCCGTTCAAAGCATTTTCCAGAAGGTTTGAAAGAATAGCAACAAAATCCATGTCTGCAATGGGCGACTCCTCAGGCGTATCGGCGGATATGCAAACCGAGATACCATCTTTTTGCACCCTGATATAAAAACTGCTCAGAATGGCGTTGACCGTGGCATGCGGACAGAATTCCTTCGGCTTTGACACATCTAAGCTCTCGTCATACTGCTCAATATAGTGCAGGGCTTCTTTGATATCGCCCTTTTGAAGCAGTGCCGCAATATTTTGGTTATGATGCCGGAAATCATGGCGGATGGTTTTGGCCGTCAACTCGTTCTCTTTTGCAAGTGCAAGCTGACCTTGCAGATATTCCACATTTTTACCGATGAGCTCCGTTTTCATCTCATAGTCCATATGCTGAATCGTCCCAAATATGACCCACAGCACCGAGCCATAAATCAGCACAACAGCCGCAAAAAGAGAGATTGCTTCACCTTCATGGTCGTAGCCCGCATAAAAAAATATGACAAACGACGTAAAAGCCGCTAAAAACAGCATTGAAACCAGGGAAATGGAATACCAGGTTCTTTTCTTTGTCCCCGGCACCACGCACACATAGGGACGCAGAAACTTTAGATATACCAGCACAGCAGGCAGATACAACAGCGTTCTCACAATATTTCTCGCATACAGTGTTCCGGTCTCAGACAGTGCGGCAAACATTGCATTGCATACTAGAATAGCGATGCAAAAGAATATGCAAAACAGATTGGAATAGCTGATAAACAAAAACAGCTTCTTACAGAACGCATCAGACGAAGTTAAGATAAAAACAAAAAAGCCCACAAAGATGGTGCTGGTAAAACTAACGAACGCTGTATTTGCAGAACTGCTGCCAAACAGTGCGAAAACAGCCAGCGTCAGACTGATAAAAAAAGCCCCAAACGCCACGTAGATCAGCACGGTTTTTCTGATGGAATACTTCCGCTCGCTCATGGCGGCAAGACAGAAGATATGAGTCAGGACAAGAAGTATCATTACTGCAGCCAAGTGTATCATTGTCTGGTCGCCTCCATTGTATAGAAATCGAAATACTGTTGCTTGACTTCACTGCGCAGCCGTCTCGGAACGGGAATCGTCTCTCCGCCTGTCATTTCCAGTGCCGCCAAAAGTACTCTCTGCACGCATCGCAGATTGACAATATATGAAGCACCGATTGCCACAAAACCGCTGACACCTTGAAACAATTCTTTCAGTTCCGTCAGTGTCATGCGCGTTCTCAGGCAGTTCCCCGATTTCATATGAATTTCCAAGTTGTGATTTCTGGCTTCCGCATATGCAACGGAGTACAAATCAATTCGATGAATTTCATTCCCGCATTGAATGGGGATATACAGGTTCCGCCGTCTTTTTTTAATCACCCGGTCAAGGGTGTCGGTCAGCCGCTTTTTAGTATAAGGCTTTGTGAGATAATCGTTTACATGCAGAGAAAAAGCCTCTACCGCAAAGTCCGAACTGGTAGTCAGAAAAATAATATCGGTGACGTCTTCGCTTTTGCTCTGGATTTCCCGTGCGACTTCAGTCCCCAACATGCCGGGCATACAGATATCCAGCAGTGCAATATCCGGAGTGCCGCTTCTGTCCATTTCGTCCAGCATATCAAAAGGATTGGAAAAGCATTGGACAGAAAGGGATAAATCCGGATGTTCTCCGGCATAGTCCTCCACGATCTTTTGCATCGTTTTCATCTCGTTTTTCTGATCGTCGCATATCATGCAAAGCACAATCTCACCACCTTTTATTATATGCACCGCCCGCATTGTCATATATAATATAAAATTATAACATATAACTCGCTCGCCTTCAATAAAATCCTGGGTGTGTACCACGAGAAACGCACGAATGTGTATCCCAACCAAAGCATTAAGCAATATACAAAAAAATTACAAGTTCATAATTTCTTCCAGATATCTTTCCGGGTTTGTGCCGATTGCATAACGCTTCTTTTTCAGG
>CALWSG010000016.1 GCA_944384155.1 uncultured Lachnospiraceae bacterium
CTTAAGGAAGCTGGTATGAAGGTTGAACTGTTTGAAGGGGTAGAGCATGATCCGTCTGTTGAGACAGTGAAGAAGGGTGAAGACGCTAGGAGAAAGTTTGAGCCTGACTGGATAGTTGCAGTGGGCGGCGGTTCACCGATAGATGCTGCAAAGGCTATGTGGGCTTTTTATGAGTATCCAGAGACAACATTTGAGGAGCTTATAACACCATTTAACTTCCCTACACTTCGTACAAAGGCAAAATTCTGTGCTATACCTTCAACATCAGGTACAGCTACTGAGGTTACTGCATTCTCAGTTATAACAGATTACTCAAAGGGAATTAAATATCCTTTAGCAGATTTTAATATTACTCCTGATGTTGCAATAGTTGATCCTGACCTTGCAGAAACAATGCCTCCTAAGCTTACGGCACATACAGGTATGGATGCAATGACACACGCAATAGAAGCTTATGTATCAACGCTTAACTGTGACTATACAGATCCTTTGGCACTTCATGCCATAAAGATGATTTCAGAAAAGCTTGTAGCCTCATATAACGGAGATATGTCAGCACGTGCTTCAATGCATAATGCACAGTGTCTTGCAGGTATGGCATTTTCAAATGCACTTCTTGGTATTGTTCATTCAATGGCACATAAGACAGGTGCAGCATATTCAGGCGGTCACATTGTACATGGCTGTGCAAATGCAATGTATCTTCCAAAAGTTATTAAATATAATGCAGGAGATGAAACAGCAAAGAAGAGATATGAGGAGATTGCAGCCTTTATAGGACTTGAGCCTTCAGTAGATGCCCTTATAAACCATATTAAGGAAATGAATAAAAATCTTAATATTCCTACATGCATTAAGGATTACGAGGGCGGAATAATTGACGAGAAGGAATTCCTTGATAAGCTTGACACAGTTGCAGAGCTTGCAGTCGGAGATGCCTGCACAGGTTCAAATCCACGTTCAATAGATCCTCCTACAATGGCAAAGCTTCTTAAGTGCTGCTATTATGATTTGGAAGTAGATTTCTAAAAAATCTTACATAGAAAACAAATATGAGTGTATAAAATCCATGGTTAACACCTTAGATTATATGCACTCATATTTTTATGCCGTGCTACATTTCATCCAGTACCTGAAAAATATAAAATTTCAAATAGTAGGATTCATTGGAGGACCACAGTATAGGGTGGTCAGGAGCCTGTGTACGGAACTCAACCTGTCTTAAATATCTATGTACATCTCTGGCCGCCTTATTTATGGTTTCCGTAAATAATTCATATGACATAAAGTGGGAGCAGGAGCAGGTTGCAAGAAATCCTCCGTTTTTAATAAGCTTCATGGCTCTTAAGTTGATTTCCTTGTAGCCTTTAACTGCATTTTTAACAGAGCTTCTTGACTTGGTAAAGGCAGGAGGGTCAAGAATAATAACATCGTACTTTTCCCCCTTTCTTTCAAGCTCAGGAAGCAATTCAAATACATCTGTACATAAAAATTTTACACTGCCGGAAAGTCCGTTTAATTCTGCATTTTTCTCTGCCTGAGATACGGCAAGCTCTGATGCATCAACACCCAGAACAGATTTTGCACCGCCAATTCCTGCATTCAATGCAAAGGAGCCGGTGTGTGTAAAACAGTCAAGGACTTTGGCATTCTTACAAAGTTTTTGAATGGCAAGGCGGTTATACTTTTGGTCAAGGAAGAATCCGGTCTTTTGACCGTCTTTTACATCTACAATATATCTGACACCGTTTTCAATGATTTCAACATCAGTGTTAAATTCATCACCTATAAATCCCTTAATTCTTTCCATTCCTTCATTGGTGCGAACCTTGGCATCGCTTCTTTCATAAACTCCTCTTATAAGAACACCATCACTTTCAAGAATTTCCTTTAATGTATTAACAATAAGGGATTTATATTTATCGATTCCAAGAGCAAGTGATTCTACAACAAGAACATCAGAGAACTTGTCAATAACAAGTCCCGGCAGGAAATCAGCCTCACCGAAAACAATTCGGCAGCTTGATGTATCAACTGTTTTTTTTCGGTACTCCCATGCATTTATAAGACGCTTTTCAAAAAAAGCTTTGTCTATAATAGTATCAGTGCTTCTTGTAAGAAGGCGGATGCGTATTTTTGAAAAAGTATTAATAAAACCTATTCCAAGGGGATAGCCGTTAAAAGCCTTAACAAGGACAAGACCTCCATTTTCAAACGATTCATCAATTTTGTCTATTTCATTATCAAATATCCACATGCCCCCTGCATTTATTGTTCTTCCCTCGCCTTTTTTCAGCGTAACTATAGGATATGACATACTAAATTCCTTTCTAAAATAAATTGGACTATAATGTAGTATAGCACACAAAAAATATCATGCCAAGACAAATTACGGACAGATTAATTTTGTTGAAAATGTAAAGGATATAGTGTATCCTATAAATAATTAAGAAACATTGTAACGATTATTTTTTATTTCTATACTTGGGATTTGTGTCTGTGCACACTTGACGCAAATCCGTATGTGCAAAAAATGTGTGCAGAAATGAGGATTATTATGGATTTTTCGGAATATATAAACAGAGAAATTAAATGCGGCTGCGGCAGGATTCATAAATGCTATATTAAGGATATCATAATAAAGGATAATGCTGTAAAGGAAATTGAAAGAATTATAGATGATAATGGATATAAAAATATTTTTATTGTGGCAGATACAAACACATGGAAGGCAGCAGGAGTTCAGACTCTTAAGGCGATAGAGTCTGCCATGAGGGAAACTGATGGAAGAAAGAGCATAAAGGTCACTAAGTATATATTTAAGGATAGGGAGCTTATCCCGGATGAAAAATCAATAGGAACACTTATTATAAATGTGCCTGAGGGCTGCGATTTTGTTATAGCAGTAGGCTCGGGAACAATAAATGATATGTGTAAGCTTATAAGCGGAAGAATAAATGCTGATTATTGTATTGTTGCCACAGCACCTTCAATGGATGGATTTGCCTCAAATGTCTCGCCTTTAATAATAAACCATTTAAAGACAACCATAGAAACAAAAATACCTGATTATATAATAGGAGACATTGAAATTCTAAGAAATGCCCCTAAACATATGATAGCGGCAGGTGCAGGAGATATTATAGGAAAGTATGTGTGTCTTACAGACTGGAAGCTTGCAAATCTTGTGAATAAAGAATATTACTGCAGGGAAATGGAAGATTTGGTGAGAAAATCAGTAGAAACTGTTGTAAGTACAATAAGACCGTATATAGGCAGTGACAATAATGATTTCTTAAGAAACAAAAAGACAGTTGAGGGTATAATGGAGGGGCTTGTGCTGTCAGGAATTGCTATGAGCTATGTTGGAAACTCAAGACCGGCATCAGGAAGCGAGCACCATCTGTCCCACTATTGGGAGATGATGTTTTTGTTTGAGGGAAGAAAAATGGTGCCACACGGAACAAAGGTTGCAATAGGAACATTAAAGACAATAAAGCTTTATGAAAAGCTGAGAAGAAGAAAGCCTGATTTTAACCAGGCAAGAGAAAATATACATTTTGATAAAAAGAAATGGGAAAAGGAAATGAAAAGGGTGTACCGTGAAGCGGCAGATAAGGTTATAGAACTGGAAAACACCTGTAAGAAAAATTCAGATGAGGAGGTGGGACGAAGACTTGATATTCTTGATAAAAACTGGGGCAGGGCAGAAAAAATCATGGATACTCTGCCGGCATCAGATTATATAGAGGATATATTGAAGGCAATGGGTGCACCATATAAGGCAAAGCATGTAGGAGTGGAAAAGGAAGTATTAAAGGACAGTATAAAATATGCAAAGGAGCTTAGGAACAGGTATGGTCTTTTGCAGATATTGTTTGATATTGGAATGTATAAATAAAAAAATTGACATAATTACTAATAAATGTTAAAATTTTCATATAAGCATAGAGAAATAGTATACGGTAAAAATGTTCAAAAGTTTATAAGGAGAGATGTATATGGCAAAGTGTAGAATTGTAAGAAAAATTATATCATTAGGGATTTCAGCAGTGATGATAGTAACAATGTCTGTAAGTAGCTTTGCAGGTATGGTAACGGAAACAAAGCCGACAGCAGAGTTTGGAACATTTCAGGGAAGAAGTATAATGAATAGCGGGGTAAGCAAAACGATAAAGCTTGATGTAGCTTCAGGGCAACTTCCAATGGGAAAATATGTATTAAAAGCAGATATTAGTTACTATAATGTTAACGGAAATACATTGATTACATCAAAAAGCTTTGAGAAAAGTAATCCTACAACCATGTTGTTTACAAAAACCATAGACTTATATGGATATTATAATCAATACACGAATAGTAATGATGGATTTAGAACAACACCTGTAAAGTGTTATAGCACTCATGAGGCAAGAGGTACCGGGTCTGTAGCAGTATATATTACAAATAGTTTATAAATAATGTATTGCGGACATAAATAAGTGTCCGCAATAATTTAAATAGGCACTATGATAATATATGTATGAATTATTAGGAGAGAAATATGAGAAAAATCATTATGTTTAGTTCATTAATTTTATTACTATTGTGTGGGTGCGAAAATGAAGAGTCAGACAGCAATATTAATGCTGATGCCAATGAAATGGGAGATATAAAGTTAGAAGATATTTTCGGTGAGGAAGAGGAGATAGATGTTTCATTTGATGAAAATGGTGATTTTATAGGAATATCAGGTATAGATTTAGTGTTTGATTATGAAAATCTTGAAGGGGTATCATTAAAATGCGAAAATAATATGGTAAACAATAAATTGAATTTTTCAACAAAAGCAAAAAAACTCGATGTGGGAGTAATTATTTTTGTTGATGGCATACTTCAGCCAGTATCTTTTAATGGAGGGGCATCAAAAGAGTTTAATATTATAACTGTGGGTGGAGAAAAAACGGAAACAGATATATCATATGAGCTGATATCGGGAAAAGGCGGAAGCAGTGTGAGGGTAAATACCATGACATTGTTAAATCCGTCACTTGAGATAACAGAAAATACAACCTCTGTGGGAGTGTGCTTTAGAGAATCTCAAAATATTGCCCTTAGTGCGATGTGCAGCAGAGATGTTGAATGTGAGCCGGGAGACAGTACGTTTGAGAAAATCCCAATGCCGCAGGATATTAAAAATATAGTGGAGATGGAAAAAAAGCAGCAGGATGCGGTTATTCATATAAAAGCTGTATATAAGCAAAATGGAGAGGAAACAGACAGATTGTCTATAAACGGAGACAGGCTTGTGTTTGACATGGAACTGTACGGGGGAGAGTATGGAGAATATAATTTATATGTATTTTTAAATAATACATCTATTAATTGTTTTAACGGCAAAAAATATAATCAGGTAAAGGTAAGCAGTGATGATATAACAAAGGTAACAGTAGACGCAGATGTTTCACAGCTTAATCTTCCGGAATATACCCAGCTTTTTGTTGTGGCAGCACCGGTGGGAAGTATAGCCGGAGGTGAACTTGAAAAATTTAATAATATTATTGTTGATAATATTGATTAGGGGAAGTGGAAAATGCTTAAGGTAGAGTGCAGTGATGTGTTTTATGGTAAAAATCATGTTCTGTATAATGTAGATTTACAACTGGATTACGGGATATATGGGCTGATAGGAGAAAACGGTGCAGGAAAAACTACATTTATTGGTCTTATAACAGGATTGCTCAAGCCAAAAAAAGGTAGAGTGCTGTGGAATGATGTGGAGATAGGAAAGCTTGGGAGAAAATATTATGATAATGTAGGATATCTTCCCCAGTTTCCTGCTTTATACGGAGAATTTTATCCCATAGAGTTTTTATATTATATGGCAGAGCTTAAGGGAATGAAGAAAAAAGAGTATAAGGATAGGGCAGATAAGCTTCTTGATTTTGTTGGTCTTGGACATGAGAGAAAAAAAAGAATATGTCAGTTTTCAGGAGGAATGAGACAAAGGCTTGGTATAGCACAGGCATTGCTTAATAACCCTAAGCTTTTGATATTAGATGAGCCTACAGCAGGTCTTGATCCCAGAGAGAGAATACGTTTTAAAAATATTATTACAGAGCTTTCCAAGGACAAGATAGTTATTTTGGCTACGCATATTATATCCGATATAGAAAATATAGCAAATGAGATTATATTTTTAAGTCAAGGAAGAATAATAAGTAAGCTGACAGCAGATGAAATGCTTGCGGAGCTGGAGGGAAAAGTATATACTGCAAAAATAGATGAGTATACATATGAAACCATAGACAGGTCATTGATTTCACGAGTAATAAATTGCAACGATTCTTACATGGTACGTGGATTTATAAAAGGTATACAGGGGGCGGTTGAGACAAAGCCCACTCTGGAGGATGTGTTTTTATATAAAATGTTAGAAATAAATGAGGGGTGTCATGATAAGATTTGAATTAAAAAAAATATGGAAAAATAAAATATTTATTGTTTTTCTTTTTGCATTCATATTTATAGATGTTATTTTGATATATAATGAAAATCTTACCCAAATTAATGTAAATAAATATAAAGACCATAGATATAGTATTGAGGTATATGATAATATAAAGGGTAGAATATCATTACAAAAGGTTGAATATCTCGAGAGTATATCATTGAATCCTGATTATGAAACTGTTGATACTGTTTTTTTATTACAGAGAATAAATAAGGCACTTCAATATAGGATTAAGGCACAAGAGGTTGTGTCAGGAGCGGAAACCAATATAGAGTTTTACGAGAGTATAGGAAATAAAAAAGAAGCTATAAGAAATACATATATTGCGGACTGCTTTAGGGGAAGAAGTATAAATGATTATTATAATTATGATGGCATAGATGAGTATTTAAAGTTTGATTATTCGACCATGATGGTTACAATTTTAATGGTAATAAGTATTTTCCCTTTGTTTTACAGAGACAGAAAATCGGGAATGGACAGAATAATTAAGACGGTAAAGAACGGAGGACATACTATAGTATTAGTTAAGCTTGCATCTATGATAATAACAGGTCTGTGTTTAATATGTTTGTTAAGAGTCATTGAATATATTGAGTTTCATGTAATATATGGATTTGAGGCATTAGATCACCCGCTTTATCATGTTCCGGAATACAATGCCACTTTATTTTCAGAGAGTATAAGGCAGTTTTTTATACTTGATTTATGTATGAAATGTCTTGGTATATTAATTATAATAATATTATTATGTGCAGCTGCTTGTATTATTAAATATTCAATAGCTCCTGTTATTATTATAATGCCTTTATTTCTGTCAGGAGGGATTATTAAGCTTTTTAACGGATATAGAATGGCAAAAGAAACTGAGCTTATATATGTGGGATATGAATTTTTTACTGATATATTCTTAACAATAGCAGCGGCAATTGTTATATGTATTGTAGGAGTGATGGCAGTGGGACGGCTTTATATAAAATAGGCATCAATGCTTCGGAATGGAGATTAGTATGTGGAAAATAGATTTTATGAATATATTATTTAGAAAGAAAGGAATTGTTATAATAATTATAGGTATTTTGTTGGAATTTACCACATTCTCAAATATGAGGTCTCTTGGAGTAAGCAATGAGCAATACTATAACAGACAGTTGTACGATTACTATATGAAGATGTATGAAGGAGAGGCTGAAAATGAAAAGCTTAAAGATATCACGGAAAAGATAGAAACATGGCAAAGTGAGATTGATAATATTAATATTCAAATGAAAAAATATAATATGGGAGAGATAACATATGAGGAATATGCAAAAACAGTTATTATACCCGGAACCAGACAAACAGATGTAGAGGTTCTAAGTGTTATTAAAGACCAGATTGAATATGCTTTAAACAATGGAGAGGACAATATGATATTTAATCAGGAGGGTTGGATATACTTTCTTGACAGAAGCAGTGTCAATTATATTATTCCGGTGCTTTTAGTATTATTATTGATGCCATTATTTACTGAGAGCTATGAAAGCGGCATGAATATAGTAGAAAGCTGCTGTAGAAAAGGGAAAGCATCCCTGCTTTTTCATAAAATCAAATTTTCTTTATTAATGTCAGCAGTTGTATGTATATTATTTTTTGTTATAGAAATTTGCTGCTTTTCCGTAAAATACAATTTTCCTTATCCCATGGAAAATATTAAAAGTATAGAATATTTCAATAATCTGGTGTTGGATATGCCTTTGTTTATTCATGCATTATTTGTGCTTATTCAATGGATTGCAGGCTGTATTTTTGTCACAGGCATCATTGCACTTGTGGGATTAGTGATGAAAAACAGATTTAATGCCAGTGTTTTAACTATAACGTTGATATTAGTTCCTGTTATAATTATGGAAAAAATAAAATGGTTTGAATATGTACTGCCAATAAGCTTTTTTTCAGATGGCGGATATATTAACGGAGTGAATGTGATGCAATATCAAAAGAGGGTAATATCAGGTGAAGAATTGGCAGGAGTACTCATAATATTTGCCATGGTATTATTGTTTATTTATGGTACAGCCTTTTTGTATTACGGAAAAAGGAAAAATATAAGACTGATAGGAATTTTATGTATGTGCATAATGATTTCCGGATGTAAAAAAGATATTAATGAGGATTATTTTTATGTAGATATCCAAAGAACAAAAACGGAGTACAAAACTGATAATGCAGTTATATATATGGATGATGAAATGCTTGAGTATGTTATTGATTTTGATAATTATGTAATACCACTCCATAACGATCCGCTCAACAGAATATCAGAATCACATACATTGCCGTGGAAAATAATAGTTATGGGGAATATAGTCTATTATGATTACACATCTCTTATAAACGGGGAGACAATAACATCTTTTTACAGATTGGATACTGAAACTATGGAGAGGACTGAACTGTATAGCATAAAAAGTACCAGAAATTATTTAAAAGTTGGTGAAAGTATGCAAGATATGCTGGAAAGTAACTCAAAAACCGGTGCAAGTATGTTTATAGCTACAGATGATTTTATTGTGTATGGAGATACAAATACAGCTTTTTTATATAATATAAACACAGGAGAGGATAAGGTAATACTATATGAGGCATCAAATTTCGGAGTATATAAGGGTAAATTATATTATACTGACAGAAATATGAAGTTGCATACATATGACATTAATACGGAGGATAGTGTACAGATATCGGAGGCTTATGTGAGAGCATATATTCCAACAGATAAAGGTATTGTATATATTGATGCAATGGACGGAAAATTAAAGCTTTATAACATGGGAAAAGTAAGGATTCTAGATGACGGAATTGTAAGTTATTTGGATTATGATAAGGAAGGAATATATTATATAAATGAGGGGCAGGAGACCATAAGGGTAACACCATGACATAAATGTCTTGGTAAAATAAATAGTTTATAAATAAAAAAATACTTGAAAAAAACAGAAAAATGTGGTTTGCTTATAAAATAAGACATTTATTCAAATTGGAGGATACTATGAAAAAAGTAGTTAAATTTGGCGGAAGCTCTCTGGCAAGTGCGGAGCAGTTTAAAAAAGTAGGAGATATTATTCATGCTGACGAAAGCAGAAGGTATGTTGTGCCTTCAGCACCGGGAAAAAGATTTAGCGAGGATACAAAGGTTACGGATATGCTTTACGGATGCTATGAAACAGCAGAAAAAGGTAAGTCTTTTGGAGATTTGCTTGAAAAAATAAAGGAAAGATATAATGAGATTATAAAGGGACTGGGACTGGAATTATCCCTTGAGGAAGAGTTTAAGATAATAGAAAAGCAGTTTAAGGAAAAGGCAGGAAAAGATTACGCAGCATCAAGAGGAGAATATTTAAACGGTATAATTATGGCAAATTATCTGGGATATGAATTTATTGATTCTGCTGAGGTAATATTCTTTAAAGAGGACGGAGGGTTTGATGCAGACCTTACAAATGATGTTTTGGGAAAGAGATTAAGCACTGTAGAGAGAGCGGTTATACCGGGATTTTACGGAGCATTTCAGGACGGAAGAGTAAAGACCTTTTCAAGAGGAGGCTCTGATATTACAGGTTCTATAGTTGCAAAGGCTGTAAGTGCGGATATGTATGAGAACTGGACAGATGTTTCAGGCTTTCTTGTTGCAGATCCAAGGATTATACATAATCCTGAGACAATTACCACCATTACATATAAGGAGCTTAGAGAGCTTGCGTATATGGGTGCAACGGTTCTTCATGAGGATGCCATATTCCCTGTAAGAAAGGCAGGTATTCCTATTAATATTAAGAATACAAACAAGCCTGAAGATGAGGGAACAATGATTGTAGAAAGTACATGCCGTCAGTCAAAATATACTATAACAGGTATTGCAGGAAAGAAAGGCTTTGTTTCAATAAATATAGAAAAGGCAATGATGAACTCAGAGATAGGTTTCGGAAGAAGAGTACTTGAGGCATTTGAAAAGCATGGAATATCATTTGAGCATGTTCCGTCAGGTATTGATACCATGACAGTATATGTTCATCAGCCTGAATTTGAGGATAAGGAGCAGCAGGTTCTTGCAGATATTCATAGGATGACAGATCCGGATCATATTGAGGTGGAAACAGATCTTGCACTTATAGCGGTGGTAGGACGTGGTATGCGTTCAACAAGAGGAACGGCAGGCAGGATTTTTTCAGCTCTTGCCCACGCAAATGTAAATGTAAAAATGATTGATCAGGGTTCAAGTGAGTTAAATATTATTATTGGTGTTAAGAATAATGATTTTGAAAAGGCAATCAAAGCAATTTATGATATTTTTGTTTTAGTACAGATATAATAAAGGAAAAAATATGCTGCCATTTATTAATATTTTCGGAATGCCGCTGCCTATGTATGGGCTTATGGCAGTGGTTGGCTTTGGAGCAGCTTTGGCGGCTGCTCTTAGGTATACAGGTGTATATTCCCTTTCAAAGCAGGATTTGCTGTTTTCATCTGTATATATGATTATAGGTATAATTATAGGCTCAAAGCTTATGTATTTTATAACATATATACCAAAGCTTATAGAGAACTTTGATATTTTTTTAAAGCATCCGTGGGAAACAATTATGATAGTATTCAGCGGATATGTATTTTACGGGGGCCTAATTGGAGGAGCCATAGGAGTAATAATATACGCAAGACAATACAAGTTAAATATTTGGAAGTTTGCAGATGTTATTGCACCTGTTATTCCTTTATTTCATGGATTTGGAAGAATAGGCTGCTTTTTTGGGGGCTGCTGCTATGGCATAGAATATCACGGGGTATTTGCCGTGAAATTTCCATATAATGAGCTTGTTCCTGAGCTTAGTGCAGTGGAAAGATTTCCGGTTCAGCTTATGGAGGCAGGAATGAATTTTGTTTTGTTTATCGTCTTATATACGTATGGGCGAAAAAAAAGAAAGCCGGGAAGGCTCTTGGGAATTTATTTAGTGAGTTATACCTTTATAAGAATTATAACGGAATATTTCAGGGGAGATGTTGTAAGAGGCGTGTATGGGGGAGGAATATCTACGTCACAGATAGTAAGCTTTATACTGCTGCCTGTTGGAATATGGCTTATATTGAGAAAAGAAAAAGCTGTTGTTTAGAAGGCTGTTTCCCACAAGGAATGTTTATAAGGACAGACGGAATAGGAAAACTATCCGTCTGTCCTTTTATATAATACAGCCTGGAGAATGCCTGTGAATTGGGCAAAATATTACAAAAAGGTTGCTTTAATTGATAAAATTTGTTATATTTATATACAGTAAGGAAAGGTAATAAGGGAAGGCGGAAAAATTTTATGAGAAAAATAACAAAAAAAACATTGATTCTTATAACAATATTGTTTACATTTGCCATATTTGCAATGTATGGGTGCAGCAAGGATGAGGCAGATGACAAGGAAAAAGCTCCAACCTCCGAAAGCAGTGAGGAACAGCAGAAAAGCAGTGACGTAACAATAAACATAGGGACGCTTAAGGGACCTACAGCAATGGGGCTGGTATCTCTTATGAGTGAGGAAAATGAAAATTATAATTTTGAGATAGTTACTGCGGCAGATGAGTTATCCGCAAAGATTATTAAGGGGGAGGTTGATATAGCTACCGTTCCTGCAAATCTTGCCGCTGTTTTATATAACAAAACAGACCGGGAGATTACCGTTCTTAACATAAATACTCTTGGTGTTTTGTATGTTGTAACCGCAGATGATTCAATAAATACTCTCAAGGATTTGGAGGGTAAGACTGTATATATGACAGGAAAGGGTACTACACCTGAATATGCATTTAACTATCTTATGAATGCGTATGATGTAGATTCATCATCAATCACTATAGAATTCAAATCAGAGTCCACGGAGGTGGCAGCAGTTCTGGCACAGGACGAAAATGCTATAGGTATACTGCCTCAGCCTTTTGTTACTGTGGCAATGACATCAAATGATAAGCTTAAAATGGTAATGAGCTTTTCAGAGCTTTGGGATAAATTAGACACGGACAGCTCACTTGTGACGGGGGTGACAATAGTAAGAAATGAATTTCTTGAGAAAAATAAAGGGGCTGTTGAACAATTTTTAGAGGAGCATGAAAAATCCGTAAAATACGCACAGGAAAATAAAGAGGAAGCGGCAGCACTTGTAGGGAAATATGATATAGTAAAGGAAGCAGTGGCACTTAAGGCACTTCCCTACTGTAATATTACATACATAGCAGGTGAGGAAATGAAAACAAAGCTTGGGGCTTATCTTGAAACACTTTATGAGGAAAACAGTCAGTCGGTAGGAGGAAGCTTGCCGGATGAAGAATTTTATTACAGTAATTAAAAGAATATCCATAGGTCTGATATATATACTCGGATGGCAGATGCTTTCAATGTGGGTCGGAAACAAAATTCTGATTGCCGGTCCATATGAGGTATTTGAAGCATTAGTCAGAATAGTTAATGCAGAGGAGTTTTGGGGTATAATAAAAAATTCCCTTATTAATATTATGACAGGCTTCACTTTGGCATTATTATTTTCAACGGTTATGGCGTTTGCAGCATTTCATGCAGAGTATTTAAGAATGCTTTTATCACCTGCCATACATATATGCAAATCAGTTCCTGTTGCATCATTTATAATACTTATTCTTATTTGGACAGGTTCGGAGGGAATTGCATCTGTAATTTCCTTTATAATAGCAGTACCTGTGATTTATTCGGGAACCCTTAGAGGTTTTATGGATACGGACAAAAAGCTTATAGATATGGCACGTATATTTAGAATGAAGTCCTATTATAAAATATATTACATATACTTTTGGCAGATAAGGAAACGCTTTGGCAGTGATGCGGCATTAGCACTGGGAATGTGCTTTAAGGCAGGTGTGGCGGCAGAAGTAATAGGAGTGGCAAAAAATACTCTGGGAGAACAGATATATCTGTCAAAAATATATTTAAACACAGATGAGCTTTTTGCATGGACAATAGTGATTATGGTATTGGCATTTGCAATGGAAAAGGCAGTAAAATTGGTGCTTGGAGGAATGGAGATTATACATGAAAGAAAAAAATCATGTAATAAATCACAGTGAAATTATATTAAAAAATATAAAGCTGGCATATGATTTAGATTGTATAGAAGGAAAGGAAATTCATATACCCCTTAATAAAACAACAGTTATAGAAGGTGCTTCGGGAAGAGGAAAAACAAGTATTTTAAATGTGCTCCTTGGAATAACCAGTATAGCAAGCGGTATGATTCAGGGAAATAATCTCACATACAGTGCTGTGTTTCAGGAGGACAGACTTTTGGAGGAGCTTACAGGCGTAAAAAATATAAAAATAGTTGAACCCTGTATTAAAAATGAAGATATTGAAAGGGAATTAGAAAAACTTCTTCCTGTATCATATATAAGAAAGCCCATAAATACATATAGCAGAGGCATGAAAAGGAGGGTTGCCATAGTGAGGGCCATGCTTAAGGAATCAGACATAGTGGTTATGGATGAACCATTTGCGGGCCTTGATGAGGAACTAAAGAAAAGGACATCAAAGTATATAACGGAAGTATTGAACGGAAGAACACTTATTATTGCAGTGCATGAAAAAAAAGAGGCAGAATATTTAAGAATAGATAATGTGATAAGCCTGTAAATATATATGTCTTAGGTATTAGTCTCACAGGAAAGGTATGGTTAATTTATATGGCAAAGAAGACACAAGATGTTTTTAAGGGCACAATAGCTCAGGAGCGAAAGCTAAAAGAGGTTATTGCCGCACATAAGGAACAGCCGGGAGGGCTTATGCCTGTATTGCAGCAGGCACAGGAAATATACGGCTATTTACCTATAGAAGTTCAGACAATGATAGCGGAGGGACTTGGACTTTCACTGTCTGACGTATATGGAGTTGCAACATTTTATTCACAGTTTTCGTTAAGTCCCAAAGGAGAAAACAGAATCAGCGTATGTCTTGGAACGGCATGTTACGTTAAGGGTGCCGATAAGATACTTGCTGCATTGGAGGAAAAACTGGGGATAAAGGTAGGAGAGTGTACAGATGACGGTATATTTTCCCTTGATTCAACAAGATGTATAGGTGCATGTGGTCTGGCTCCCGTTATGATGATAAATGATGATGTATACGGAAAGCTTACTGTAGAGCAGCTTGATGATATTCTTAAAAAATATAAGAGCAGCAAAAAGAGCGGGGGTGATGAGTAATGGCAATGACCGTAGAAGAATTAAATAAAATAAAAGAGAAAAACAAAAATTTAGTATTGGTCCGAACCCTCGTAAGGGAGCAGGGAGAAAAGCTGGCAAAGGAAACAGGCTATAAAAAGCAGGTGCTTGTGTGTGGGGGAACAGGCTGTACATCATCAGGGTGTAAGGCTGTAGTTAAGGCATTTGAGGACAGCATAAAGAAGAACGGACTTGAGAAAGAGATACTTCTTGTAAAGACCGGCTGCTTTGGACTTTGTGCACTGGGACCTGTTGTTATAGTATATCCGGAGGGCTGCTTTTACAGTAATGCAACCCCGGAGCATGTGGAGCGGATTGTAAAGGAACATCTTATGGGCGGCAAGATTGTAAAGGAATATCTTTACAAGGAGACCGTAAAGGAAAATAATGAAATCATTTCTTTGGGAGAGACAAACTTTTATAAAAAGCAGATGAGAGTTGCCCTTAGAAACTGTGGTGTAATAGACCCTGAAAATATAGAGGAATACATAGCAAGAGATGGTTATCAGGCACTTGTTAAGGTGTTAAAAACCATGAAGCCTGATGATGTTATAAAGGTAATTTCCGACTCCGGACTTAGAGGAAGGGGAGGAGGAGGTTTCCCTACAGGCAAGAAATGGAGCTTTGCAAAGCAGGAAAAAAATCCTGTTAAATATGTGTGCTGCAATGCAGACGAGGGAGATCCGGGAGCATTTATGGACAGGTCAGTTCTTGAGGGAGACCCTCACAGCATAATAGAAGCTATGGCAATAGCAGGCTATACCATAGGTGCCGGCCAGGGATATGTATACATAAGAGCTGAGTATCCTATTGCGGTTAAGAGACTTCAGATAGCCATAGACCAGGCAAGAGCGTACGGACTTTTGGGAGAAAACATATTGGGACTTGGCTTTAACTTTGATATAGAAATAAGACTGGGTGCAGGAGCATTTGTTTGTGGAGAGGAAACGGCACTTATAGCATCAATAGAGGGCAAGAGAGGGGAGCCAAAGCCGAGACCGCCATTTCCGGCAGTACAGGGTCTTTTGGGAAAGCCTACCGTTCTTAATAATGTTGAGACATATGCAAATATTGCCCAGATAATCTTAAAGGGTTCAGAGTGGTTTTCTTCTATAGGAACGGAAAAGTCTAAGGGAACAAAAGTATTTGCCCTTGGAGGAAAGATTACTAACGTAGGTCTTGTGGAGATACCTATGGGAACAACTCTTCGTGAAATAGTTGAGGAAATCGGAGGAGGAATTCCTAACGGAAAGAAGTTTAAGGCGGCCCAGACAGGAGGACCTTCGGGAGGCTGCATACCGGCATGTCATATAGATACGCCTATTGACTATGATAATCTTATTGAGCTGGGCAGTATGATGGGTTCAGGGGGACTTATTATTCTTGATGAAGATACATGTATGGTAGATATTGCCAAGTTTTACCTTGACTTTACGGTGGAGGAGTCATGCGGAAAATGTACACCTTGCCGTATAGGCACAAGAAGATTAAACCAGCTTCTGGAAAAAATTATAGAGGGAAAAGGAGAGCCTGAGGATTTGGAAAAAATCGAGGAATTGTCAATGCATATGAAGAATACATCTCTTTGTGCATTGGGACAGTCGGCACCTAATCCGGTTTTATCCACCATGAAGTATTTTAAGGATGAATATGTTACTCATATAACGGATAAGAAATGTCCTGCCGGTGTGTGCAAGGCACTGTTATCATATGAAATTGAGCCGTCACTGTGCAAGGGCTGTACACTGTGCATGAGAAATTGTCCTGTAGGTGCAATCAGCGGTCAGGTAAAGGAGCCTCATGTTATAGATAAGGATAAGTGCATAAAGTGCGGTCTTTGTCAGCGTAACTGTAAATTCAATGCTATAGTGAAGAGATAATGGAGGATAGATATGAAGAAAATACACCTTAAAATAAACGGAATAGACGTTGCTGTTCCTGAGGGATATACTATTCTCCAGGCGGCAAAGGAAGCGGACATAGAGATACCGTCGCTATGTTATCTCAAGGATATTAACTGTATCGGCTCATGCCGTGTATGTGTTGTTGAGGTAAAGGGAAAGAAAGGGCTTGTGGCATCATGCGTATATCCTGTTGAGGAGGGCATGGAGGTTCTTACCAATACATATAATGTCAGAAAATCAAGAAAGACAACAATAGAGCTTATATTGTCAAGCCACAGAAAGAAATGTCTGTCCTGTGTGAGAGGAAACCACTGTGAGCTTCAAAAGCTTGCCTTTGACTATGAGGTTGATGAGGACAGATTTAAGGGGGAAGACAAGGTATATGATATAGATAATGCATCTCCATATATAGTGAGAGACAATAATAAGTGTATTGAGTGTATGAGATGTGTGTCAGCCTGTTCAAAGGTTCAGGGAATAGGAGCCATAGGACCTATTAAGAGAGGTTATAATGTTCACGTAGGCTGTGCCTTTGAAAAAAGTCTCAATGATTCTCCATGTGTAGGCTGCGGACAGTGTATAGTGGCATGTCCTGTAGGTGCCTTAACAGAGAAGAGCAATATAGATGTAGTGTGGGATGCAATCTCAGATACAAAGAAAAAGGTGGTATTCTTTACGGCACCGTCCATAAGAGCTACGCTTGGAGAGTCTTTTATGCTGCCTATAGGAACAAATGTAGAGGGGAAAATGGTGGCTGCAATAAGAAGACTTGGTGCAGACAGTGTATTTAATATGGATGTTACGGCAGATTTAACTATTATGGAGGAGGCAACGGAGCTTATAGAGAGAATCAAGGCAAATAAGGATTTGCCGTTGTTTACCTCATGTTGTCCGGGCTGGGTGAAATATGTTGAGCACTACGAGCACGATATGATTAGTAATATTTCAACCTGCAAGTCACCTCAGCAAATGTTTGGAACTGTTTTAAAAACATATTATTGTCAGAAGAATAATATAGACCCTAACGATTTATTTGTTGTAAGTGTTATTCCGTGTACTGCAAAGAAGTTTGAGATTACCAGAGAGGAACAGAACAAATTTGAATATCAGGATGTAGATGTGGCACTGACAACAAGAGAGCTTGCAAAAATGATTAAAGGTGCAGGAATTATATTTAAGGATTTGAAGGATGAAGAGTTTGATAATCCGTTTACAACGGCAACGGGAGCCGGCAATATATTCGGTGCAACCGGAGGTGTTATGGAGGCGGCCTTAAGAACGGCATCATGTGTTCTTGATGGAAAATGTAAATCTTTAGATTTTAAGGAAGTAAGAGGAACAGAGGGAATCAAGGAGGCGTCTTATAAGATAGGAGGAATGGAGCTTAACGTTGCTGTGGTTTCAGGGCTTGGAAATGCAAAGAAGCTTTTACAGCAAATAAGGACAGGTGAAAGGAAGTATCACATGGTAGAGGTTATGGCATGTCCGGGAGGCTGCATCAATGGAGGAGGTCAGCCTATACAAAGTGACAGTGTGAGAAATTATGAAAACCTAAAAGAGCTTAGGAGCAAGGCACTTTATGATGCTGATAAAGCCAATAAGCTTAGAATGTCTCATGAAAGCCCTGTGATAAAAATGCTTTATGATGAATTTTTTGACGCACCGGGAAAGGCAAGGGCTCATAATCTCCTTCATACTACGTATAAAGAAAGAAGCCGATTCTAAGAAAATGAAGAAAAACCACAGGGTGGATGTGGTTAACATAAGGAAGCGGCAGCAAAAAGGTATAGTTACGTTTAAGGTAACTATACCTTTTTTATATAAAGGTTTTAAATTATCCATGGAAAAATTTCGGGAAATACAACAAGAAATTGTATGAAAATCACGTAGATTGCAGAGACAAATGCGTACAAAATAGACGCAATTATATAAAAAAATATAAATTGTCATATTATCAGACAATTATAAAGAAAGTCTATATTTACAAACGGGAAATCTTATAGTATATTATCCTCAAGAAGTTGACAAAAAGTATCAACAAACCTAATGAGAAAGGAAATAGAACTATGCAGCAAAAGAACAAGGGATTATATGATGCAAGATTTGAACATGATAACTGCGGTATAGGTGCGGTTGTCAATATTAAGGGTGTTAAAAGCCATGATACAGTCAGCAATGCATTAAAGATTGTAGAAAATCTTGAACACAGGGCAGGTAAGGATGCCGAGGGAAAAACAGGAGACGGCGTTGGTATTCTATTGCAGGTGTCACATAAGTTTTTTAAAAAGGCAGCAAAGCAGGCAGGCATAGAGCTTGGTGACGAGAGAGAATATGGTGTGGGAATGTTCTTTTTCCCTCAGGATGAAAACAGAAGAAACCAGGCTAAGAAAATGTTTGAAATTATAGTGGAGAAGGAAGGTCTTGAGTTTAAGGGCTGGAGAGAGGTTCCTACAGTTCCTAAGGTTTTGGGACATAAGGCGATAGAGTGTATGCCTTCTATATGGCAGGCATTTGTTAATAAGCCTTCAAAATTAAAAAAAGGACTTGATTTTGACAGAAGACTATATGTTGTGAGACGTGTATTTGAGCAGAGTAATGATGATACATACGTTGTATCTCTGTCAAGCAGAACCATAGTATATAAAGGAATGTTTTTGGTGGGACAGTTAAGGCTTTTCTTTGAGGATTTGCAGGACAGTGATTACGAGTCAGCAATCGCACTTGTTCATTCACGCTTCTCAACAAACACAAATCCAAGCTGGGAAAGAGCACATCCAAACAGATTTCTTGTTCATAACGGTGAAATCAACACAATAAGAGGAAATGCCGACAAGATGATTGCCAGAGAGGAAACAATGGCATCAGAACTTCTTGAAAATGACATAAATAAGGTTATACCTGTTGTAAATACGGCGGGCTCAGATTCGGCAATGCTTGACAATACGTTGGAATTTCTTGTAATGAGCGGTATGGATTTACCTCTTGCTGCCATGATTCTTATTCCTGAGCCGTGGGCAAACAATCAGACTCTTACACAGACTAAGAAGGATTTTTATCAGTATTACGCAACAATGATGGAGCCGTGGGACGGACCTGCATCAATACTTTTCTCTGATGGAGATATTATGGGTGCTGTTCTTGACAGAAACGGCTTGAGACCATCACGCTATTATATTACAACAGATGATAATTTAATTCTTTCCTCAGAGGTAGGTGTTCTTGATATAGACCCTACAAAAATAGTTGTAAAGGAAAGGTTAAGACCGGGTAAGCTTTTGCTGGTTGATACTGTTAAGGGTACTCTTATAGATGATGACAGACTTAAGGAAAAATATGCAAGCAGACAGCCGTATGGTGAATGGCTTGACTCAAATATAGTAGAGCTTCATGATTTAAAGATTCCTAATAAGAGAGTTGAAGAGCATTCAGAGACAGATATGCAGAGGCTTCAAAAAGCATTTGGATACACATATGAGGAGCTTAAGACTTCCATTCTCCCTATGGCAATGAATGGAAGTGAAGCCATAGCGGCAATGGGTGCAGACAGTCCTCTTGCAGTGCTTTCAAATAGAAAACAGCCATTATTTAATTATTTTAAACAGCTTTTTGCACAGGTTACAAATCCGCCTATAGATGCAATAAGGGAGGAAATAGTAACATCAACAACAGTATATATAGGACGTGAGGGAAATATACTGGAGGAGAAGCCTGAAAATTGTCAGGTACTAAAGGTAAACAATCCTATTCTTACCAATACTGATATGCTTAAAATAAAAAATATGAAGGTTGAGGGCTTTAAGGTTGCGGAGATTCCTATTACCTACTATAAGAACACATCTCTAAAGAAGGCGATAGACCATTTATTCCTTGATGCAGACAGGGCACACAGAGACGGAGCAAATATTCTTATACTCTCAGACAGGGGTGTAGACGAAAATCATGTTGCCATTCCCTCTCTTTTGGCAGTGTCAGCTCTTCATCAGCACCTTGTAGAGACAAAGAAAAGAACATCTCTTGCAATAATACTTGAAAGCGGTGAGCCTAGGGAGGTACATCACTTTGCAACACTGTTGGGCTACGGTGCCAGTGCAATCAATCCATATCTTGCACAGGAGTCTATTAAAAACCTTATAGAGACAAATCAGCTTGACAAAGATTATTATGCCGCAGTTGATGATTATAATTCGGCAGTAATTCACGGAATTGTAAAAATAGCATCAAAAATGGGAATATCAACCATTCAGTCATATCAGGGCTCACAGATATTTGAGGCAATAGGTATAGGAGATGATGTAATAGACAGGTACTTTAAGGGAACAGTAAGCCGAATAGGCGGAATTACCCTTAAAGATATAGAAGATGATGTAAATGAGCTTCACTCAAAGGCATTTGATCCACTGGGACTTGGAAATGACTTGACTCTTGACAGTGAGGGAAGCCACAAGCTTAGAAGCGGCAAGGAGGAGCACAGGTACAATCCTAAGACTATTCACCTGTTACAGCAGGCAGCAAGAACAGGTGATTACAGTATATATAAAGAATATTCCGATGCAATTCACCATGAGGTAGGTCTTATTAATTTAAGAGGACTTATGGACTTTAAGTATGCAAAGAAGCCTATACCTCTTGAGAAGGTGGAGAGTGCAGAGTCAATAATGAGAAGATTTAAGACCGGAGCAATGTCATACGGCTCAATTTCCCAGGAGGCTCACGAAGCACTTGCCATAGCCATGAATACAATTCACGGAAGATCAAACAGTGGAGAAGGCGGTGAAAGCACAGAGCGTCTTACCGTGGGAAGAGACGGATTAAATAAATGCTCTGCAATAAAGCAGGTAGCATCAGGACGTTTCGGTGTAACATCAAGATATCTTGTAAGTGCAAACGAAATTCAGATAAAAATGGCACAGGGTGCAAAGCCTGGAGAGGGAGGTCATCTTCCGGGAAAGAAAGTATATCCTTGGGTTGCAAAGACAAGGCATTCAACTCCGGGGGTAAGCTTAATATCACCTCCGCCGCACCATGATATATATTCAATAGAAGATTTGGCACAGCTTATATATGATCTGAAGAATGCCAACAAAGATGCAAGAATATCAGTTAAGCTTGTATCTGAGGCAGGCGTAGGTACTGTTGCGGCAGGTGTTGCCAAGGCAGGAGCAGGAGTTATTCTTATATCAGGAGCAGACGGAGGAACAGGAGCGGCACCTAGAAATTCAATATACAATGCAGGGCTTCCTTGGGAGCTTGGTCTTACAGAGGCACATCAGACCCTTATTATGAATGGTCTTAGAAATAAGGTTATTCTTGAGACAGACGGAAAGCTTATGAGCGGACGTGACGTGCTTGTTGCGGCTCTCCTTGGTGCAGAGGAGTTTGGCTTTGCAACGGCTCCACTTATTACCCTTGGCTGTGTGATGATGAGAGTATGTAATCTTGACACATGTCCTGTAGGTGTGGCTACACAAAATCCTGAGCTTAGAAAGAAGTTTGCGGGAAAGCCGGAATATGTAATAAACTTTATGAGGTTTGTGGCAGAGGAGTTAAGAGAATATATGGCAAAGCTTGGCATTGCAACTGTAGATGAGCTTGTAGGCCGTGTAGACTTAATAGTTCCAAGACAGAACGTAAGAGGCGGAAGAGCAGATAAGGTTGATTTATCAAGAATACTTAATGCAGAATACTGCCATGAGAAAATAAAATATAACAATAAGAATCTTTATGACTTTGAGCTTGAGAAAACCCTTGATGAGAGAGTTCTTGTTAAGCAGCTGTCATCAGCACTTGAAACGGGTCAAAAGAGAAGCATACAGGTCGATGTTACTAACATTAACCGTTCATTTGGTACAATATTCGGCTCTGAGATTACAAAGAAATATCCTGAAGGACTTGAGGAGGATACATTTACAATTAAGTGTAACGGTGCCGGAGGACAGAGCTTTGGTGCATTTATACCAAAGGGACTTACACTTGAGCTTGTGGGAGACAGCAATGACTATTTCGGAAAGGGACTGTCAGGAGGCAAACTGATTGTATATCCTCAGGCAGGCGTAACCTTCAAAAAAGACGAAAATATTATCGTAGGTAATGTGGCACTTTACGGAGCAACAAGCGGTAAGGCATTTATAAACGGTGTGGCAGGAGAAAGATTTTGTGTAAGAAATTCAGGTGCCACTGCCGTAGTTGAAGGCGTTGGAGAACACGGCTGCGAATATATGACAGGCGGAAGGGTTGTTATCCTTGGAAAAGTGGGAAAGAACTTTGCGGCAGGTATGAGCGGCGGTATAGCTTATGTTCTTGATGAGGACAGAACACTTTACACTAAACTTAATAAGGAGCTTGTCTCAACAAGAGAGGTAACTGACAAATATGATGTGCTAGAGCTTAAATCCTTTATACAGGAGCATGTATCTTATACCAACTCTGAAAAGGGAAAAGAAATTCTTGATAATTTTGGTGATTACCTGCCAAAATTCAAGAAAATTATTCCAAGGGATTACGAAAAGATGCTGGAAGCTATTGTACAGATGGAGAAGAAGGGCTTAAGCAGTGAGCAGGCACAGATTGAGGCATTTTACGCTATGCAAAAATCATAGATTTGTGATTAATAATGACAATGTATAGAGACCGAAAGGAGAAAAGTCATGGGAAAACCAACAGGATTTTTAGAATATGAGCGTGAGAACAGCGTGTCTGTATCACCAAAGGAAAGAATTAAAAATTTTAAAGAGTTTCATACTCCTCTCTCAAGGGAGGAGCAAAGGACTCAGGCTGCAAGATGCATGGACTGTGGTGTTCCGTTCTGTCAGGCAGGAATGACTATAGCTGGAGCAACATCAGGATGTCCTCTTAACAATCTTATACCTGAGTGGAATGATTTATTATATAAAGGAAATTGGGAGCAGGCTTACGACAGGCTCCATAAAACAAATAATTTTCCCGAATTTACTTCAAGAGTATGTCCTGCACTCTGCGAAGCGGCATGTACATGCGGACTTAACGGCAATCCGGTATCAGTCAAGGAAAATGAGAACAGTATAATAGAAAATGCATATGAGAAGGGATTTGCTGCTCCAAAGATTCCAAAGGTAAGAACAGACAAGAAAGTAGCAATTATAGGCTCAGGACCTTCAGGGCTGGCAGCAGCAGATACTCTCAATCAGAGAGGTCATAATGTAACCGTTTTTGAACGCTCAGACAGGATTGGCGGACTGCTGATGTACGGTATTCCTAATATGAAGCTGGAAAAAGAAGTTATTGACAGAAAAGTCCAGGTTATGAAAACAGAGGGTGTCCAGTTTGTAGTCAATGCCAATGTGGGAAAGGATATTAAAGCATCAAAGATACTTGCGGATTATGACAGGGTAATACTTGCATGTGGAGCGTCAAATCCAAGAGATATAAAGGCACCGGGAAGAGAGGCGGAAGGAATATACTTTGCAGTTGATTTCCTTAAGTCAACAACAAAAGCACTTCTTGATAACGGATTAAAGGATGGCACATATATATCTGCAAAAGATAAAAGAGTCATGGTTATCGGAGGCGGTGACACAGGAAATGACTGTGTAGGAACAGCTATACGCCATGGTGCCAAAAGCGTTATGCAGGTGGAGATGATGCCAAAGCTTCCTGAGTGCAGGGCAGAGTCAAATCCGTGGCCGCAGTGGCCAAGAGTCCTAAAGACAGACTATGGTCAGGAGGAGGCTATAGCAGTGTTTGGAAGTGACCCGAGAGTATATGAAACTACAGTTAAAGAGTTTATAAAGGATAAATCTGGAAAACTGACAAAGGTTAAGCTTGTAAAGCTTGAGGCAAAAAGAAATCAGGAGACAGGCAGGCTTGCAATGGAGGAAATTCCGGGAAGCGAATATACTGTGGACTGTGATATGGTTCTTATAGCGGCGGGCTTTCTTGGAAGCGAAAGCTATGTGACAAAGGCCTTTGGCGTAGAGGTAGACGGAAGAACTAATGTTGCTACGGAAAAGGACAAATATAATACAAATATTGAAAATGTATTTGTTGCAGGAGATATGCACAGAGGTCAGTCACTTGTTGTGTGGGCAATACGTGAGGGACGTCAGGCAGCGAAGGCAGTCGACTTCAGTCTTATGGGCTATACAAATATCAGATAAATAGTAAACAGGCAAAAATTATTATGCAAAAGGATGGATAAAGGTTATAATCAGCAATTATATAGCTTTATTCATCTTTTTTTTACTTTTATTCTATTTGCTTTTGTGGTATACTACAAAGAGACATTTTTGTCCGGGAAGCAGGGCAATTATGACAACATTGTGAAGGAATTGGAGAATATCATGAATACAGACAACAAGGAATTGGAAAATAACGGGGAAAGTATTAATAATACAATGGCACCGGAGGAATCAGATGACACTGTTACAGTAAAAAACAGTGGGGATACGGTGGAAATAATAGACTATGATATAGATGATGCTTTTAAAAATGAAAATGAAAGCAAAGCACAGGAAAATGGGGACATGCTTAAAGAGGAAAAGGAGCATGTTAATTGGAAGAAAGAAATTATAAGCTGGGTAAAGATGATAGTTATGGCAGTTGTTTTGGCAATAATAATAACCAGGTTTATTATTATAAATGCAAATGTGCCAACATCATCAATGGAGGATACCATACCTGCGGGAAGCCGTATTATGGGCTTAAGGCTTACTTATCTTTTCAGCGACCCTGAGAGACTTGATGTTGTAGTTTTTAAATATCAGTTTTCTGATTTTGAGGGCACAGATGATTTAAATTACGTAAAGAGAATTATAGGAATGCCGGGGGAGACAGTTGTTATCAATCAGGGAAAAATAGAAATATACGAAGGGGATAAGCTTGTGACAACACTTGATGAATCAGCTTATATAAAGGGAGAGTGGACATACAAAAATGACGGATATACCTTTGTGATACCGGAAGGAAAATATTTTGTGCTGGGTGATAACAGAAATAATTCATCAGATACAAGATACTGGTATGACACATACTATAAATCGGGAAAATGCAGCTATGAGGATTTATTTGTAGATGAGGATGCAATACTGGGAAAGGTATACTTTACCTATTGGCCAGGCTTTAGCTTTATAAACAAATAACAGGAAGGAAATACGGCAGGATGAATATCATTAACACTAATATGCTTACATCAAATCAATATCATGATATAAAGTCATTAATAGAGGTATGTCGTCTGGCAGATAATTCAAAGGGAATCTCATTTCTTGAATGGGAGATGAATTATATAAAGGAGTACCCATGCTTTTTTCTTATGTATAACGGCAGTGCCCTTGTAAGCTTTGCATCCGTATTTATTCCTGAGGAGGGAGTTTGTGAAATTTATGCTAATACCCTTCCGGGTTTGAGGGGAAAGGGATATTTTTTAAGGCTTTTGGAGTTGATAAAGGCTAAAAATAAAGATTTTGGAATAGAAAAGGCATATATAGTAAATGATCCGTCATGCATAAGCGGTACAACGGCACTTCAGTCTATAGGGGCAAGACTTGAAAGCTCAGACTATCTTATGAGGTACAATAATAATATAAAGCCTGTTCCAAAAAGAATACTTAATTTAGAAAGAAGCAGGGACGGAAACAGTGAAAAATACAGGGCATTTCTTGCAGGAACAGAGGTGGGACATTGCTATGTGGAGCATACCAGAGGAACGGCATCTATATTTGGCTTTTGGATAGAGGAAAAATACAGAGGCAACGGATACGGAACGGAGATGCTTCTTTTGCTTTTAGAGAGTCTTTTAGGTCAGGGAAGCAGCAGGATACTGCTTCATGTAAATAATGCAAATAAGGCTGCACACAGAATGTATTTTCATCATGGATTTATACATGATGAGCAGATTGATTACTGGAGGATATAGTCAGGAGCATATGTATAATTATAAAATAGTAATACAGTATGATGGGGCAAGATATAATGGCTGGCAGAGACAGGGAAATACTAAGAATACCATCCAGGAAAAAATAGAGGAGGTTATACATGGTCTGACTGGTATGACAGCAGAGGTTATATCTTCAGGCAGGACAGATGCAGGAGTTCACGCTTTGGCACAGACAGCCAACTTTAAGTCGGAGGAAAAGCTTGCCTGCCCTGGCTTTATATGTGATTTAAACAGATATCTTCCAAAGGATATAAGAATATTATCAATGGAGGAGGCGGATATAAGGTTTCATGCAAGGCTTAATGCAAAGAAAAAGACATATGTGTATAGAATAGATAACACATTGTACGGCAGTGTGTTTGACAGAAAGTATTCCATGCGTTTTAACGAAAGGCTTGATATTAATAAAATGAGAGCGGCGTCAGCATATTATGTGGGAGAACATGATTTTAAAAGCTTTTGCACTAAAAAAAGCATGAAGAAATCCACGGTGCGGACCATATACAGTGTAGATATAGAGGAGAACAACGGAATTATAGAGATTGTTTACTGTGGAAACGGTTTTTTATATAACATGGTAAGGATACTTACGGGAACACTTATGGAGGTGGGCAGAGGAAATATAGACCCGGACAGTATTCCTGCTATTATAGAGTCAGGTGATAGGAAAAATGCAGGCTTTACGGCACAGCCGGAGGGCCTTTTTCTAAAAAGCGTTGAATATTAAGGAGGAAATATAGAAAATATGGACAGCCGGAAAATATATGAAAACTTTAAGGGGCATTTAAAGACTATTAATACCCATAAGCTTATGGTTATGAAGCATTGCTTTAAGGTAGGACTTTATAAGCAGGGGCTTTTACATGATTTGTCAAAGTACACCCCAACGGAATTTATTCCGGGAGTGAAGTATTTTCAGGGAGACAGAAGCCCAAACAATGCACAGCGGGAGATAGAAGGAGCATCGGGAGCGTGGCTTCATCATAAGGGAAGAAATAAGCATCACTATGAATACTGGATTGATTATCCGGCAGACAAAGAGATAGGTCTTGTAGGAATGAAAATGCCGGTTAAATATGTAGTGGAAATGTTCTGCGACAGAGTGGCTGCCAGCAAGACATATAATAAGGAGAAATATACAGATGCGGATTCTCTGAACTATTATTATAAGGGAAGAAGCCATTACGTTATTCATCCTGAGACAGATGCACTTTTGCACAGACTTCTTAAAATGCTGGCAGAAAAAGGTGAGGATTACACCTTTGCGTATATTAGGAAAAACGTATTAAAGAAACAAAATGGGAGGTAATGACAGTGATACTGCCTAATGACGGGGCTATGCTTTTAAGCTATATAAACACTCAGCTTAGAGATTTTTATCCATCCTTAGACGAGCTCTGCAAAGCAATGGATGTAAGTAAGGAGGATATATTGGAAAAGCTTAAAAACATAGACTATGAATATGATGAGAGTTTAAATAAATTTGTGTAGGGTATAAGGCTGTCTTTATATGCCATATATAATTGATAATCCTTTAAAAATTATGGAAATAAAATCTCGTCAACAGTGACAAATTCAAAGCCTCTCTCCGATAAAATGTCAATTATTTCGAGAGCAGCCTCAACAGAAGGACGAAAAATATCGTGTAGTAATATTATGTCTCCGTCATCTGCATGGGTGATAACATAATTTACTACACTTTTTGTATTCTGAACACTCCAGTCTCTGGGGTCTATATCCCACAGAACCTGAAACATATTAAGGGAGGTATCTAAAATATCGCCGCATTCTCCGAAGGGAGGACGCAGATAGTCTGTGTACGAGCCGGTTACCTGAAATATTGCATTATTGGCAAGATTAATTTCCTCCAGTGCATTGTCACATGACATTGTACTTAAATTACAGTGGGTGTTTGTGTGATTGCCTATAAGATGTCCGTCTTTATACATTTGCTCCAGAATATCTTTGTTTTCATCAGCCTTTTTGCCTACAACAAAAAAAGTTGCACGTACATTCCTTTCCCTTAAACCCTCCAAAAGAGCAGGTGTAGTAGAACTGTCAGGACCATCGTCAAAGGTAAGAGCTACTTTTTTTATATCCATGTAAGCAGGGTCAGGAGTATAATCAGAGGAGGTATCATCTCTTGTTATAGAGGAAGAAGGTATATCAGTATGATGTATATTAGGAGAGAACAGGAAGTAAACAAAAATAAAAAGAGAGATATATAAAAGCAGTTTTATTATTGAGGACATATAATATTTTCCTTTTCCGCCGATAAGTCATAACATATCTATATATTATATTTTTGTAAAATCCCTAATATGCAGAGTCAGAGTACTTGACAAAAAATATCATTTACGATAAGGTTTTCTATAAAAGTAAAAAAATTCCAAGCTTAAATCTTTTGGAAGCATTAGGAGGAAACATGGATTTATTAACATTATTTACCTTGTCGGTGGGTTTATCCATGGATGCGTTTGCTGTGTCTATATGTAAAGGACTTGCCATGGAAAGAATTACAAAGAAAAGCATAGTAATTATAGGATTATGGTTTGGAGGGTTTCAGGCACTTATGCCTTTTATAGGGTATCTGTTAGGCTCAAGATTCAGCGATAGTATTTCATCTGTTGACCATTGGATAGCTTTTATATTATTATTTCTCATAGGAGCTAATATGGTAAAGGAGGCATTGTCAAAGGAGGAAGAGTGCCAAAGCGGTGCGGTAGATGTTAAAACCATGTTTGTACTTGCAGTGGCAACAAGCATAGATGCTTTGGCGGCAGGCATAACATTTGCTTTTCTTAAAGTAAATGTAGCAGCGGCAGTATCATTTATAGGAGTGATAACATTTATATTATCAATGGCGGGAGTCAAGGTTGGCAATGTGTTTGGTGAAAAATATAAATCAAAGGCAGAACTTGCCGGAGGTATTATACTTATTCTTCTTGGTGTAAAAATACTTATTGAGCATACGGGGATATTATAATGATAAATAAAACATATGATAAATGAGAATGGAGATTAATATGACACTATATGAGCTTACTTGGTTTTTCCTTATATATAGCTTTTGCGGCTGGGTTGTAGAGGTAATATATGCAGCAGTTAATCACGGAAAATTTATTAACAGAGGATTTTTAAACGGACCTGTGTGCCCTATATACGGCATAGGTGTTATGGCGGTTGTGGTATTGCTTAATCCATTAAAGGAAAATATATTTATTTTGTACATAGGCTCTGTAGTGCTTACAAGTATAATAGAACTTGTGACAGGATTTCTTTTATCAAAAATATTCCACAGCAGATGGTGGGATTACTCGAAGGAGCCTTTTAATCTTGGAGGTTACATATGTCTTAAGTTTTCTCTTTTGTGGGGAATTGCATGTGTTATTATAGTTGATAATATACATCCTTTGTTTGAAAAAGCAGTAAGCCATTTTAATAATTGGTGCGGCTATGTCCTGTTTTATATATGTATAGCAGTGATGGCAGTAGACATTATTGATACGGTTTCATCAATTCTTAAGATAAACAGGCGTCTTAAAAATATATCGGAGCTTGCGGAAAAAATACATGAGTTTTCCGATGGTATCGGTTCAAATATAGCAGAGGGTGCCATAGAATTGAGGGGGAAGGTTGATATTGAAAAGGCAAGAGAGGAATATGAAAAAAATAAGGAGAAACACAGACAGCTTCTTGAAAAAAAGCTTCATGGAAGACGTTTGTTTAAGGCATTTCCTGATTTAATGCCGCAAAAGTATAAAAAGGAATTTTTGCAGCTAAAGGAAGAGCTTGAAAAGAAATATAAAAACCGCGGCAAATAAAAATATGTTTTTGAATAGACAGCCTCTAAAATGACAATAATGTAGTTGTAATTGAAAATAAAGGACTTTGGAGGTATTATTATGGCAAATTTATCAGAGCTTGAATTACAAAATCTCCGTCATCTTATTGGCGGATACGTTACAACTCATTGTAAAATGCAGGAATATGCTAAAAGTGCTACTGACCCGCAGGTTAAGCAGTTCTTTGAAAAAAGTGCACAGAGTGCAATGAAAAACAAAGAGCAGTTAATGTCATTTTTTAATTAGGAGGTTGGTGTAATGGACGAGAAGACAATGGTAAATGATACATTGGCAGGTATTAATGGTGAGCTTGTAAGATTTGGAGAGATGATACCACAGACGGAAAACCAGTCATTGAAGCAGACATTAAAGCAGTTTAGAAATGCCTGTGAAATGTCACAGGAGGAGCTGTACCAGATTGCAAGGGAAAAAAGCTATTATGTACCTGCAAGCAAGGCAGGAGAAGATGAAATAAGTCATGTGAAAAGTCTTTTTACCAGTTCTATGATGTAGAAGATTTAAAGTGATATGCGTATTCCACGCAGTTTTTTTTAATTAGGTAGAAGATAGATAATAGTCAAGCATGGATGGATATCCCAGCTTGGCTATTATTCTGTTTATAAAGCTTACAGGCGGTCAGACATAGGAGTATATTTTTTATGTTTTGACACTGATTTATATGCAGGACGAATTATCTTGCCTGCACTCATAAGCTCCTCAATACGATGTGCACTCCAGCCTGAAATACGTGAAATGGCAAATATAGGAGTATATAATTCCAAAGGAAGCTCAAGCATACTGTAAACAAAACCGCTGTAGAAATCCACATTTGCACTTACGCCTTTGTAAATCTGACGTTCCTCACCTATTATCTTTGGTGCAAGTCTTTCAACGGCAGAATATAACTGAAATTCACTGTTCTTGTTCTTTTCCCTTGACAGATTCTCAACAAATCCCTTAAGAATCTTAGCACGAGGGTCCGAAAGGGAATACACTGCATGCCCCATACCATATATAAGACCTGATTTGTCAAATGCCTCCTTATGCAGAAGAGCCTTAAGATATGCACCTATTTCGTCATCATCATTCCAATCCTTAACGCAGTTCTTCATATCCTCAAACATTTGAACTACCTTAATGTTGGCACCGCCATGCTTAGGTCCCTTTAAGGAGCCTAAAGATGCAGCAACTGTGGAATATGTGTCAGTTCCTGAGGATGTAACAACATGGTTTGTAAATGTTGAATTATTGCCGCCGCCATGCTCTGCGTGGATAACAAGAGCTATGTCAAGTATTTTTGCCTCAAGATTAGTGTATTTCTGATCAGCACGTAAAATGTGAAGAATATTTTCTGCAGTGGAAAGCTCTGTATCAGGAGTATGGATAAATAAGCTTTCATCATCATGGTAGTGCCTGTAAGCCTGATATCCGTATACCGATAAAAGCGGAAAAAGAGAAATAAGCTGAAGGCTTTGCCTTAAAACGTTAGGAATAGATGTGTCATCAGCACAATCATCATAAGAATATAATGTGAGAACGCTTCTTGCAAGAGTATTCATCATGTCCTTGCTTGGAGCTTTCATTATAATATCTCTGACAAAGCTAGTAGGAAGAGTGCGGTAACCTGCAAGAATATCACAGAAGCTTTTAAGCTCCTCTTTTGTAGGAAGCTCGCCAAACAGTAATAAATATGTAACCTCCTCGAATCCAAATCTGTCATCTTTAAGGAAGCCCTTTACGATATCCTCTATATCATAGCCTCGGTAAAAGAGCTTACCTTCACATGGAATGTAATCGCTGTCATCTATAATATGAGATTTAATTTCACTGATTTCAGTTAAACCTGTTAAAACGCCTCGGCCATTTAAGTCTCTTAAGCCTCGTTTTACTTCATATTTTCCGTAAAGTTCGGGATTGATAACGTGAGATTGACATTTGTCTGCCAATGCTAAAATATCAGGAGTGATTTCAGAAAAGTTTGTGTTGTTCATATAAAGACCCCTTTCGTGATTATTCTGATTATGTAGTATCTTTTATATTTTATCATAAAAACCTTTTTATAACAAGTGAAGAAAAAATGAAAATTAAAAATATGCAAATTATGTGGTTTTATAATAGAAAATATGATAAAATAGGAAAAACTATTGTAGAGGAGCAGGAAGATGGATTTATTTGAATATATGAGAAATAATGTGACAAAAAAAGAAAGTCCTCTTGCCTCCAGATTAAGACCTGTTACCTTGGATGAGGTTGTTGGTCAGCAGCATATTATAGGAAAGGACAAGCTTCTGTACAGGGCAATTAAGGCAGACAAATTAAGCTCAATTATATTCTACGGACCTCCCGGAACAGGGAAAACCACATTGGCAAAGGTTATTGCAAATACTACAAGTGCATCATTTAAGCAGCTGAACGCAACGGTTGCGGGAAAAAAGGATATGGAAAATGTGGTAGAGGAGGCAAAGTCTTATCTCGGAATGTATGGGAAGAAAACAATTTTGTTTATAGATGAAATTCATCGTTTTAATAAAAGCCAGCAGGATTATCTTCTTCCTTTTGTGGAGGATGGAACCATAATTCTTATTGGGGCAACTACAGAAAATCCGTATTTTGAAGTAAACGGAGCTTTAATATCAAGATCCATTATATTTGAGCTTAAGCCTTTGTTAAAGGAGGATATTATGGTTCTTATAAAACGTGCCGTGTATGATACGGAGAAGGGAATGGGTGCCTATAATGCTGTTATTAACCAGGATGCAATGGAATTTCTGGCAGACATATCAAACGGAGATGCCAGAATGGCAATAAATGCAGTTGAGCTTGGTATTCTTACTACTGACAGGGCAGAAGACGGAAAGATACATATAACCCTGGAGGTTGCAGAGCAGTGTATACAGAAGCGTGCAGTAAGATATGATAAGGACGGGGACAATCACTATGATACTATTTCAGCCTTTATAAAGAGCATGAGAGGCTCCGACCCGGATGCTGCAGTTTATTATCTGGCGAGAATGCTTTACGCAGGTGAGAATATTAATTTTATAGCCAGAAGGATAGTTATATGTGCATCGGAAGATGTGGGAAATGCAGACCCCAATGCACTGGTGGTGGCAGCATCAGCAGCTCAGGCAGTTCATCAGATAGGTATGCCTGAGGCACAAATAATACTGGCACAGGCAGTAACATATGTGGCAAGTGCTCCTAAAAGCAATGCATCATATATGGCAGTAAATAAGGCTATGGAGGCAGTGAAGAACGGAAGAACAGGAGCAGTGCCGTCACATTTAATGGATTCCCATTACAAAGGGGCATCAAAGCTTGGGCATGGACTTGGCTATAAGTATGCTCATGATTACCCTGAGCATTATGTAAGCCAGCAGTATCTCCCCGATGAGCTTGAGGGTACGGTATTTTACAGTCCCACAGAGATAGGATATGAAAAAAACATTAAAAAGCATTTAGAAAGACTTAAAAATAAAAAGGATTTATAAAAAATAGCAGCAGGAAAGAGGTGGCATGGATATGAAGGAGCTTATTGATAAACTTTCACTTGGTGTAATTGAATATACGAAGCCGGTTATAGAGGTAAGTGCAGATGAGATTATCCTTAACATAGAGGCAGAGAGGGTGTATGAGGGAAGCTTTAAGATTATCAGTGCCAATGAAATGCCTTTAAAGGGTATTATATATTCAACAGATAACAGGCTTTCTATTATTAACGGTCAGTTTATAGGGACGGATAATACTATAAGATATAAGGTGGATACCAAATACTCAGACATCAGTGAGGAGATAAAGGGAAATATTAATATTATAAGTAACGGAGGAGAATTGTCTATTCCGTTTACTGTGTCTGTCGTGGCAACAGGTGCAGATACAACTCAGGGAATCATAAAAAACCTTTTTCATTTTGCTAATCTGGTGCAGACAAGCTATGATGAGGCTGTAAAGCTTTTTAAATCACCATCATTTTCACATATTTTTTTGGAAAACAATCTTCCGTTGATGGCTGTGTATAACGGACTTATAGGCAGTACGGATGTTAATACTGCAATGGAAGAATTTCTTATTGCGGCTAATAAAAAGAAGGCAGTCAGTATATCAGTGTCAAAGGAAGGGGAGGAATACAGAAATATAAATGAGGATTACGGTGATGTTATAACCATATCAAAGGATACATGGGGTTATGTAAATATAGCGGTAGATGTGGTGGGAGATTTTATAGGTGTAGACAGAAAAAATGTAACCGGCAGTGAATTTGCAGGAAATAAATATGAATTTTCATATTATATAAAGCAAAAGAAGCTGCATGTGGGTAAAAATCAGGGGAAAATAATATTTTCAACATTAGGAAAATCCATATGCTTTAATGTTTCTGTATACATTGATAAAAACAGGGAAAGGCGTGAGAGAAGCAGAGAAATAAAATCATTGTTAAAAGAGATTTTAAACAAATATCTTGATTTTAGAATGCATAAAATAGACGTTAATCAATGGGTGGAGGCTTCCAATGATTTAATTACGAGAGCAAGAGGCATAGAGGATAGCATATTTTTAAAGCTTCTTCAGGCTCATGTATATATAACAAGAGGGAATGAAAATGATGGCACCTGGCTTTTGGAAAATATTGCAGAGGATATTCTTCCCGTAAGGGACAGCAATGTGGAGTTGTACTGTTATTATCTATATGTCAGGACAATTCAGAAGCGTGACGTCCGGTTTACCAAGGAGGCTATAGAAAAGATAAGGCAGTACTATGAAAACGGCTATGACAGTTGGAAAATCCTATGGGTTCTTTTGTTTGTGGATGAGGTTTATGACAATAATATAACCATAAAGCTTATAAGGATTAAGGATAAATATATAAGCGGAATGAGAAGCCCTCTTTTATATTTTGAAGCCCTGTCATGCTTTAATGAGATACCTGAGCTGCTTAGGGTTATGGATGATTTTGAAATACAGGTACTTAATTTCGGAATAAAGAGAGACTTTATAAATAAAAAGCTTGCACTGAGAATAAATGATATTGCCAGAACAGAGAGAAAGTTTAATCCTATTGTTTTTAATATTATGACATCACTGTACGAAAAGTATTGTGATGACAGTATTCTTGAAAGTATATGCATTATGCTTATAAAGTGCACAAGAACAGATGGGAAATATTTTAAGTGGTTTAGCAAATGTGTAGACAAGGAAATGAAAATTACAAGTCTGTATGAGTATTATATGTATACAATAAATGATGAGTTTACAGATGTTATTCCCCAGATAGTTATGATGTATTTTATATACAACAGCAAATCACTTCCTGATGAAAAGGAAGATTTACTTTACGCAAACATTATTAAAAACAAAAATCGTATTCCTGTTATATATAATTTATATAAGGCACAGATTGAAAAGTACGGTGCCCGTAATGTGGCGGCAGGAAGAATTAACAGAAATCTTGCTGTTATTTATAAGGACATATTTACTAAGGCGATGATAGGCTCTGAGCTTGCAGACAGGCTTGGTGATATACTAAGCACCTATGAGATATGCTGTGATGCAGATGATATAAGAGAGATTGTTATAGTTCACAAGGAAATAAATGAGCTTAGAAAATATAAGCTTAAAAATGGGAAGGCATATGCACAGATATATACGGAGGATGCGGCAGTAATATTTGAAGATATATGGGGAAACAGGCATTATCAGTCGGTGGAATATGAAAAGCACAAGCTTTTTGATATGGAAGAATATCTTAAAATGTGCTATGAAATGTCACAGGATAATAGAAATCTTGTGCTGTATTTTGGTGACAGATATTTAAAATACAGGAAAAATGCCGGCAAAAGCATAGAAATATTAAAAGCACTGGCAAATATAAATGAGTTGGTAATTCCTTTTAAGTTAATGATTGAAAAGAAAATAGCAGATTACTATTCCATTAACTATGATGGTGACAGTCTTGATGAGTATCTTGAGAATGTTGATGCCGACAATCTGGGAACGGCAGTCAGGGTGAAAATAATGGAGATGGCTGTAATAAGAGGACTTTATGACAGGGCATATGAGCTTATATCAAAATACGGATTTTATAATATGGAGCCAAGAAGAATACTTAAGTGTGCGGCCAAGTTTATTGATACCGGCGAGCTTGAGGAGGATGCTCTGGTGGTGGATATGGCGGCATTTGCTTTTGAGCGGGGGAAATATAATGAGCAAAGCTTAATCTATTTGGGAAAATATTTTAACGGAACAACAAAACAGCTTTTAAAAATATGGAAGGCGGCCAAAGATTTTGAGTGCGAAAGCAGAGATCTGGAAGAAAAAATTATTGTACAGGTGTTGTTTTCCGGGGCATATGTTGGAAGGACTGATGACATATACGCATCATATTGTATGAAAGGAGCAAAGGAAAAGGTAAAAAAAGCATATCTTTTTAGCAAGTCATACGATTATTTTGCAAGGGAAAGGATAGTTGAGGAAAGTATATTTAAGTATATAGAGAAGGATTTATATAACGGAGATGAGGTTAATGATATGTGCGGACTTGCATATTTAAAATATATGTCTGAGAGGGAGGAGATTTCTTCTAAGGAGGCAGAAATATGCAAATGTCTCATATATGATTTAAAAAAGGTAAATAAGGTATTTGAGTTTTATAAAAAATTTAAAAAGTATTTTAGCATTCCTTATGATATTTCCCATAAGACAGTTGTAGAATACCGCACTAATCCTGAAAATAAAGTATATATACACTATATATCCGGAAACGGCAGCACGGATGAAGAAAAATATAAAGTATCACTTATGACAAATGTGGCAGGGGGAGTGTTTACCTATGCTTTTGTACTGTTCTACGGGGAAAATATACAGTATTATATAACAGAGGAGAATAGGGGACAGACAGCAGTAACAGAAAGCAGGAATTTAAAAATAACAGAAGTGGATTTTTCGGGGGACGGCACACATTACGGAATGATAAATGATATACTTGTATGCAGGGAGATGAAGGAGGAAAAAACCTTTGAAAAAATGGCGGAGGATTATATTATAAAGAGAGAGCTGATAAATACAGTATTTGAAATAAAAAAATAATATAGGGAGAATACGATGGAAAAAACCATATGGGCAATGGGTATTGACATAACTAAAGAATATATGCAGATAAGCTGTCAGGAACGTGGGGATATGGAACCGGTGTCTGTAAGTGCAAGTACAGATGACGAAAAATATCTTATCCCCTCATTGCTTTATTTCAGAGAAGAAAATGATACATGGTATATAGGAGAGCAGGCATTATTTAACAGCCGCAGTGATAAAAGACCATGTTTTGAATTTGACAGGGATATAAAAAATAACTTAAAATACATGTCAATTCTTATGGGAGAGCTTATAGACCTTGCCAAAAAGACTCAGGGCTTTGAAGCTTCACAGATGATATGCGTCACTTTGGAAGACTATGATTTAAATATAATAAGGAATATATTTGAGGCATTTGTATCACTTGGATATGACAGTGACAGGATAAGGGTGATAAACCATGATGAAGCATTTATTTATTACACCATAAATCAGAAAAAGGATTTGTGGGTCAATGATGTTGCACTTTTTGATTTCGATAAAAATCATTTAAGCTACAGGCGTATGCATGAAATAAGGTTAAACACACCTTCTGTCTTATCTGTCACAAGGGAGGATTTAAGCAGGGATATATATTACCATATGTTAGACAGTGCCCATGAAAGAAAGAGAGCGGACAGTATTCTGTCAGATTATATACGTCAGGAATTTAAAAGAAATATTGTGTGTACCGTGTTTCTTACAGGAGAGGGTTTTTATGATGACTGGTATACAGAATCCCTTAAGGAAATGTGGGGAAGCAGAAGAAGAATATTTAAGGGGTATAATCTCTTTGTAAAGGGTGCATGTTACGCCGCTTCAGAAAAAAAAGAAGGAATGGCGGAAAAAACACATATTTTCCGGTGCAGCGGAAGGACAAAGGCAGATATAGGGCTTCTTATAAACAGTCAGGGAAAAAATATGACAATAACACTTTCCCCGGCAGGAACTAACTGGTATGAAGCAGGAGCCAAGGTGGAGTGTATACTTGATAATGTGACAGAGATAAATCTTGTTATAGTGTCAGTTATGGACGGTGCTTCACAAAATAAAACAATAGATTTAAGCAGCTTTCCCGAAAGACCAAATAAAACAACAAGAGTACGGATTTCACTTGCATACAAAAATAATGATGTGTTTGAGGTGCTGGTGGAGGATATGGGATTTGGAGAATTATTTAAGTCATCAGGAAAGACAGTTCAGGAAATAATATCAATAGATGATTTATTCAGCATATAAAACATGAAGGAAAGGGAGTAAGGATGAGTGGATTACTATTATGTACAAAAACAGCAAAAAGACCATTAACCATAAAAGATTCGGGCATTAATCTTTATTCCATGGAGGAGCTTTGCTACTATATATATAATAACATTTATATAATTGAACCTGAGTTTTTCAGCAAAGAGCTGATAGAGTTTTTGGAAAAAGAGCTGGAGCTTGAAAAAACGGCAAAAAAACTTAAGGATCAGATTTTTAGAAATGAATCATACATAAATATGATAAGAACCATACTGGAAGGCGGATTTTATTACTCAGACGAAGAGATGGGACAGATAGAGGAAGTTTTGGCAGATTTGGGAAAGAAGTCTCAGGGAGACAGAATGAAATTCAAGGCAGATATGATGGCAGAGCAGGGAAAATATGAAAAGGCATTAAATGCATACAGAAGTCTTTTGGAAGCAAAGTATAATGCTGAACAGACAAAGCTTTTAGGGGATATATGGAATAATATGGGGGTGATATATGCAAGAATGTTTTTGTTTGAGGATGCACTTTGTTGTTTTCAAAAAGCGTATAATATGGAGGGGGAGCAGGAGTATAGGGATAATATTATATGCAGCCTGATTTTTATGGAGAATAAGGAAAAATTTTGTGAGCTTATGGAGACGTATAATATATCAGAGGAAACGGCGGATAGGTACAGAAGGGCAGTTATGATGGCAGAGGAGGAGGTAAGGAATAATCCCGGCATAATACATGAAACAGAAATGTTTAAATATACTGCGGACAAAGAGCTTGGAAGCTACTACAGTGATGTTGACAGTGTTCTTGATAAGTGGAAGCAGGAGTACAGAGAGCATATATAGATGGAGATTAAAATGAGATTATTTTCAGGAAGAATGCAAAAAGAGAATATTGAAGATATAAAAGAAAGCAGTACCGGAATCGGTGAAGAAGCTTTCTCATTGTCAGAGGACAATCAGTATACAAAGACAAAGGAGCAGATGCTTCAGTATGCAGAAAATTGCTGTGATCAGATGATTATGTGTCAGAAAAGGCTTGAAACTGCAAAAAAGGAATATGGTGAGGTAAATCATTATCTTACTGATATAAGCACTATAGAAAATCTGGAGGGGGAAAAAAAAGAAAATCTTATATTTGAGGCAAAGAGGATAGAAACCTTGAAGGAGGATAAAAAAAGCTGCAAATCCTCGGCTGCAAAAATGTCAGAAAAGAAATATGAATATATAAGCAGCCATGAAAGTGAAATGCCAAAGATACTTAAGGAGCTGAAGGAAAGTGAAGATGAATTTCAGGCTGTAAAGGCAGACCTTCATAATATAGAAGGGGAAAAATCCGCCTTAAAATATGAAAGAAAATTATGTATTCAGAGAATGAACGGTTTAAGAAAGCTGTTAAAGCTGGTGCTTTTATTAACTGCTATTTTGCTGGCAGCCTTTGCATACGGCCAGTATAAAGGAGAATACGATTATACTATAGGGTTCTATATAGTTATAGTTACGGCTATGGCAATAATAGCCGTTATATTTTCCGTTAATCAGAATCAGACAAGAAAACTAAAGATAACAGAGCTTAAATTAAATAAGGCAATAGGGCTTCTAAACAGGTATAAGCTGAGATATGTAAATATAAAAAGCAGTCTTGATTATTTTTATCAGATATACGGAGCTGCCAATTCCTATGAGCTTAGCAATCTTTGGAGGATATATCTTACATCGAAAAAAGAGAGGGAGGCTTATTTTACCATGTCAGACAATCTGTATAAATCTGTGGAAAATTATATGAGCATTATAAACTCCCTTAATTTGTACGATTCATCTGTATGGAATTATCAGACCAAGGCTGTTATAAATAGGGAAGAAATGGATATTATACGTGAAACCCTTTACAGAAGAAGAGAGTCATTAAGAAAGAATATTGATTATAATAATGAAGTTATATACAGGTCGAAGGAAAAAATAAAAGAGCTTATAGAGAGGGAGCCTTCATTGTCAGAGGACATTTTGGCAATGCTTGACAGAAAGACAGAAAATGAGGAATGGTAATATGGGAGTAAAGGAATGATTAATAGAAATATACGTCTTTGTTTTTAATTAAGTACAAGGAAATCTATTGACTTGTATACAAGAGTTAAATATAATAAGCATTAAGGAAGGAAATTTCCTAAGCTATTTATGTAAGGCACATTTAAGAGAGCAGCAAAGGATTTACAAGTAAAATTTATAGGAGGAATTACAAAATGAGTAAGGTTATGCAGCCGGAATGGAACGAATTTGTATCAGGCAAGTGGAATGAAGAAATTAATGTAAGAGATTTTATCCAGAGAAATTATACTGAATACGACGGTACAAATGAATTTTTATCAGGTCCAACAGAAAAGACGTCAGCTTTATGGGCACAGGTTATGGATTTATTTAAGCAGGAACGTGAAAAGGGCGGTGTGTTAGATTGTGAGACATCAATACCTTCTACAATTACAGCTTACGGTGCTGCGTATATAGATAAAGATAAAGAAGAAATAGTAGGATTACAGACAGATAAACCGTTAAAGAGAGCATTTATGCCTTTCGGAGGTATCCGTACAGCAGTTTCCGCATGTAAGTCATACGGATATGAGCCTGACCCTAAGACAGTAAAAATATTTAACGATTACAGAAAAACACATAATCAGGCAGTATTTGATGTATACACACCGGAGATGAAGGCAGCAAGACATGCACATATTATTACAGGTCTTCCTGATGCATACGGAAGAGGACGTATTATCGGTGACTACAGAAGAGTGGCACTTTACGGTGTAGACAGATTAATAGAGGATAAGAAGGAGCAGCTTTCCAATACAACAGGAAGAATGACAGGAGAGAAAATAAGACTTCGTGAGGAATTGGCAGAGCAGATAAGAGCTTTAGGAGAATTAAAGCAGTTAGGCGAGATTTACGGCTATGATATTTCAAGACCTGCAAGCGATATAAAGGAAGCTATACAGTGGGTATACTTTGGATATCTTGCGGCAGTTAAGGAACAGAACGGTGCAGCAATGTCACTTGGACGTACATCTACATTCCTTGATATTTATGCAGAGAGAGACTTAAGGGCAGGCAAGTATACAGAGGAGCAGATTCAGGAGATGATAGACCACTTCATAATGAAGCTTAGAATGGTTAGATTTGCAAGAATTCCTGAATATAATGCACTTTTTGCAGGAGATCCTACATGGGTAACTGAATCCCTTGGTGGTATGGGTATTGACGGAAGATCAATGGTTACAAAGATGTCCTTCAGATATTTAAATACACTTGATAACCTGGGAACATCTCCTGAGCCGAATATGACCGTTCTTTGGTCAACAAGACTTCCAAATAACTGGAAGAAATATTGTGCTGAGATGTCCATTAAGTCATCAGCTATTCAGTATGAAAATGATGATATGATGAGAGTAACACACGGAGATGATTATGCTATTGCCTGCTGTGTATCTTCAATGAGAGTAGGTAAGGAAATGCAGTTCTTCGGAGCAAGAGCAAACCTTGCAAAATGTTTATTATACGCTATCAACGGCGGTGTTGATGAGAAGCTGTTAACACAGGTAGGACCAAAGTACAGACCAATCACATCTGAGTACCTTGACTTTGATGATGTTATGGAGAAGTATGATGACATGATGGAGTGGCTTGCTAATCTCTATGTGAATACATTAAATGTTATCCATTACTGCCATGACAAGTACTGCTATGAGAAGCTTCAGATGTCTCTCCATGACAGAGATGTTAAGAGATGGTTTGCTACAGGTATTGCAGGTCTCTCAGTAGTTGCAGATTCACTTAGTGCAATTAAGTATGCTAAGGTTAAGACTGTAAGAAATGAGCAGGGCATTGTAGTAGATTATGAAATCGAGGGAGATTTCCCTAAATACGGAAACAATGATGACAGAGTAGATGAGATTGCAGTAGATGTTGTAAAGAGATTTATGGATAAGGTTAGACATAACCACACATACAGACACTCAATTCCTACAACATCAATCCTTACAATTACATCAAATGTATCATATGGTAAGAATACAGGCTCAACACCTGACGGAAGAAAGGCAGGAATACCTTTGGCTCCTGGTGCTAACCCAATGCACGGACGTGATTCACACGGTGCTTTGGCATCACTTTCATCAGTGGCTAAGCTTCCATTTAAGGATGCACAGGATGGTATATCAAATACATTTACAATCCTTCCAAATGCGTTAGGTAAGGACAGCTTATTTGTAGGAGATATTGATGTGGATATTAAGCTTACAGATGAGCAGATAGCAGAGCTTGAAAAAGGCAATGGCTGCGGACCTGATGAAGCATGCAATATTCCTAATTTAAATGTATAAGCATAAACTCAGTAATGATTACACTTAAGGCTTATAAGCCTTATAAGCAACAGTTATATGTAAATATTTGAATGTATCAAAAGGATACACAGAAAGGAGATTACTATGGCAGACGTAAAAGTAACAGAGGCACAGAAGGATAACTTAATTTCTTTATTAGACGGATATGTTCAGAAGGGCGGACATCATTTAAATGTTAATGTTTTAGTAAAAGAGACATTACTTGATGCACAGGCACATCCTGAAAATTATCCTCAGCTTACAATCCGTGTATCAGGATATGCCGTAAACTTTATTAAATTAACAAAAGAGCAGCAGGATGACGTTATTTCACGTACATTCCACCAGGCAATCTAAATAAAAGGAATATAATCCTTTAAAAATGGCTCCTCTTATGATAGACTATTTATAGCTCTATTGTAAGGAGGAGCATTTTTATTTTAAAATATCTTTATAAGAAGGGAGTATAAAGGATATGGCATCAGCATTTATGGGAATATTTTCCATATTATCGGCAATATGCTTTATTTATTATATTATTATTGTAGTATATGCGGGCTTTGGCTCCTCATTTGCAGGCTTCTGGCTATTGGCAGGAGCAGGCTTTGGACTTTTGTCAGTATTATTTTATTTTGATAGGAAAATTCATATAATTTCAAAAATTCCAAAGCCTGTTATTATATCAGTGTGCGGCATAATAGGGGCAGGGGTTATATTATTTGTATTTCTTTTTGGATGTGTTGTGAGGGGAATGGTATCAAAACCGGAAAATAAGGCAGACTACATTATAGTGCTTGGAGCACAGATACGGGGAGACAGAATAACAAAATCTTTAAGAAAAAGGCTTGATGCGGCAATAGAATATTATAATACAGATAATACAGCTACTATCATAGTGTCAGGCGGACAAGGTGAGGGAGAGAATACATCAGAAGCTTTTGCCATGAAAAAATATCTTATGGAGCATGAAATTCCTGAGGATAGCATTATAATGGAGGACAAGTCATCTACAACAAATGAAAATCTTAAATTTAGCTATAAAATAATATGTGATGCAGGAGATGAGGATGCTAATATACTTATATGCTCAAATAATTTTCATATATTCAGGGCTGTCAGACTGGCAAAGCATATAGGAATAAAAAATGTAGAGGGACTGGCGGCACAAAGTGATAATAAGCTGATTGTGAATTATATGGTAAGAGACAGCTTTGCCATATTTAAGGAATTTCTGCTTGGAAATATTAGTGTTACAGATTAGAGATTAAGGAAAGTGAGGCATAAAACATGAAAGGATATATACATTCAGTGGAAACCTTTGGAACTGTAGACGGACCGGGAGTCAGGTATGTGGTTTTTACACAGGGATGTCCTATGCGGTGTGCATATTGTCATAATCCGGATACATGGGAGGTTGGAGTCGGTGAAATGAAGGATACGGAGGAAATACTTGAAGATTACGAAAAGTACAGGCCGTATCTTACAGGGGGAGGAATTACGGTTACAGGCGGTGAGCCTATGCTTCAGATGGACTTTGTAACGGAGCTGTTTAAAAAGGCAAAGAAAAAAAATATTCACACCTGCCTGGATACATCGGGTATAACCTTTAACAGAGGCAGTGAGGAATGTGTAAAAAAGGTGGATGAGCTTTTAAAATATACTGATCTTATTATGTTAGATATAAAGCATATTGATGATGAGGAGCATAAAAAGCTTACAGGTCAGTCAAACAAGAATATTCTTGATTTTGCAAGATATTTATCAGACATAGATTTTCCTGTATGGATAAGGCATGTTACGGTTCCGGGGATTACTTATATTCAGGAGTATCTTGTAAGGCTTGGGGAATTTTTGGCAGAGTTAAAAAATGTAAAGGCTTTAGACGTACTGCCTTATCACACTATGGGTGTGCCTAAGTATGAAAAGCTTGGAATACCTTACAGGCTTGAAGGTGTGGAGCCTCTTGATAAGCAGGATGCAGTGAAAGCAAGAAATCTTATTCTGTATACAATTAAAAAATGCAGACAGAATAAGATTAAGAATAAGGAAGAGTAACCTTTTTAAATAACCGCTTTTAGGTTTCATCTTTGGACTTAAGCTCCCTTTGGAACCGGAGCCATATAAAGCCTGAAAGAAGTGCGGCAAATGCAGTTTCGCCCAAAATATTTCCCACAAATATGCCGTCAAGGAGTCCATAGAGGGAAGATGCAAGCATGCTTACTGCTCCGGGAATTGCAGCCAGAAAAAACAGTTTTACCGGAGCGGTTTTTAAAAACAGTAAGTTTGTATTCATAGAGCAGTCTTTAAACCTCCTTTGATAATTTATATCAGTTCTTCATTTTCAAATGTATTTTGTAAACATTCAGAAAATTTTTCTATTGCAGTTATAAAATCATTATTAAATAAGCTTAAAATGTGTGACATGGCTTTATCCTCAGCAGAATAAATCTTTTCCATCAGGACTTTTGTATATTTATGTCCTTTTTCTGTTAATATTATAAGCTTTTCTTTTGAATGGTCATTGTGAACAAGGGAAACATAACCATTGTCTGCACATTCCTTTACAACAGTATTTAAAGTAGTTTTTGAGATTAGCCATTGGTCACAAATTTGTTTTTGGGTATGTGTTTCTCCGTCATCAAGTGCATAAAGCAATAGTAATACATTGTCCTTTACGCCCAGTTTTCTTGCTGCCTTATAGTACAGTCCATCCATTTTATTCATGGCAATGGTAAGCCGTCTTATTTCACTGCGATAGTCTTTCATGAAAGTCCTCCTGATTTTATAATACGAATTCGTATCGAGATTATAATACGAATTCGTATTAAAGTCAACAGAAAATACAGGTACCCTTGGATAAATTTTATTTATTTGGAAAAGATATATATGTATATAAGCAATATATGAAAAATTTAAGTCTGGTGGTGATATAAATGACTAATAGGGGAAGAATCTGGGCAATAATCATTATTGCATCAGTTCTTATAATAATAGGATTAATCTGTTATTTTAATATGGCTGAGGATGTGGAAACAATAACCAATGGCACTTTAATTTAATAAAGGAAGGTGTGCTGTAATATGGACAAGGTGTATTTAAATATTTCAAAATGCAAAAAAGTAGAAAAGGCTCCGGTTACAATAAAGGATGCAGCTACAGTATGGTGCAGGGATGACAGTATAAAAAACCGTGTAAATACAATAAAAATATATGATTTTAACGGAAAAAAGGAAACAAGGGTTATAGTGTCTGCACTCAAAATTGTAGAGGAGATACAAAAGGAGATAAAGGGTGTGGAGGTGGAGCTTACAGGTGAAACAGATGTAATTATAGAGCTTAACACAAAAAAGGAACCAAAGCTGTGGATGATATATTTAAAGGTAGCATTAATATGTCTTATAATATTTTTCGGTGCAGGTTTTACCATAATGGCATTTAACAATGATGTTGCGGTACATGATGTTTTTGCACAGTATTATGAGCTGGTAATGGGGGAAGAGAGTGATGGTTTTACAATACTGGAGCTTACCTATTCTGTTGGACTGGCGGTTGGAATCCTTATATTCTACAACCATTTTGGAGCAAAGCGTTTGAGCAAGGATCCTACGCCTATAGAAGTTGAGATGAGGCTATATGAAAATGATATAAATACTACACTTATAGACGGAGTTAAGCGTAAGGGGGCACATATGGATGTGGATTAAGGAAATACTTCTTGGGATATCAGGGCTTGCAGCAGGAACACTTGTGGCAGCAGGTGTATTTGCACTTATTACATCAATAGGCGTAATACCAAGAATGGCAGATAAGAGCAGAACAGGGTCATATGTAAAGTCCTATGAAACGGCGGTAATACTTGGCGGTATATGGGGTAATCTTTTAAATATATATAAAATTCCCTTTCCATTTACGGCAGTGTCATTGGCAATATTTGGGATATTTTCAGGAATGTTTGTAGGGTGTCTGGCAACATCACTGGCAGAAAGCTTAAATACAACTGCCATATTTTCAAGGAGAGTAAAGCTGCACAGAGGAATTGGGGTTATAATACTTTGTGCTGCATTTGGTAAAATGATAGCATCACTAATGTTTTTTTATATGGGATGGTACAGATAGAGTAAAATCCTTATGTATATTTAATTTAATAAGTGTAAAGAATGATAGTAAATCCGGTTAATATGAGAGGTATGAGGAGAGGATACGCTCCGGAAGGGAGATTAATATGGGAGAAAAGATAAGCGTAAAAAATGAAATGCCAATCGGCTTTGGGTTTATGCTGGCTGCCAACAGCAAAGCCATGGATAACTTTTCAAATATGACAGATGAGGAAAAAAGAAGGGTAATAGAAGTCAGCAGAACTAAAGAAACAAAGCAGGATATGGAGAAGTTTGTGGAAGATTTGGGAAAGCTGGAGGGATAGTATGTCGGGTCTTAATGAGCAGAAACAAAAGGAATATGAGGAGTATGTAAAAGAAGTAACACCTACAACCAGTCTGTGGAAAAATATGATGTGGGCATTTATAATTGGAGGACTTATATGTGTTCTTGGACAGTTTATAACAAATATGTTTATAAACTCAGGCCTAAGCCAGGAGGATGCTACAAGCTGGGAGATGATTATTCTTATCGGGCTTTCGGCTCTTACCACAGGGCTTGGCCTATATCCAAAGCTTGCAAAGTACGGCGGAGCCGGCACATTAGTTCCTATCACAGGCTTTGCCAATTCGGTTGCCTCTCCTGCTATAGAATTTAAAAAAGAGGGTCATGTATTTGGAATAGGATGCCGTATATTCGGCATAGCAGGTCCCGTTATATTGTTTGGGATATTCACAAGCTGGGTATTGGGATTTATATACTGGATTGGAAAAACAATGACATGGTGGTAAAAGAAAAATAAGTAGAGAATAACCTCACACTGTGGTATAATGTGACTTATCAGAAGGAAAGGAAAGTCGAGCAGAGCGAGACCTTACTTTCACCTGATAAGTCAGGGATAAATTCGAAGAATTTAGAGCATTATGTGAAACATAATATATCAGAAGGAAAGGAAAGTCGAGCAGAGCGAGACCTTGTATAATGCAATACACATATTGAGAGTTTCGTAAATGCTCAGGAATGGATATTGTCATGGATAATATAATCACAACAAATTATCACACACATACAAAAAGGTGTATGCACGCAGTGGGAGAGGATAGAGAATATGTGGAGGCAGCCATAGGGGCAGGAATACAAGTACTTGGATTTTCAGACCATACTCCATATCCTACAGGGACAGGCTTTGTGTCAGGAATGAGAATGTCATTAAAGGAAGCAGAAGGATATTTTAAATCTATTACAGACTTAAAAGAAGAATATAAAAAAGATATAAAAATATATACAGGGGTAGAGGCTGAATATTTTCCGGAGCATTTTCATAAGCTTATGGAGTTTATGGCTGACTATCCCTTAGATTATATGATTATGGGACAGCATTATGTGCCTGATGAGGAGAAGGGAAGATATGTGGGAGCACCTTTTAGGGATAAAGGTATGTTAATGGATTATACGGATAATGTGATAGAGGGAATGAAAACAGGCAGATTTGTATATGTGGCACATCCTGATTTGCCTAATTATACAGGCAGTGATATGGAGGAAGCATTAAGGGATAGCTTTTCAAAAATATGTATGGAGGCAAAGAGGCTTAACATACCTTTAGAGATAAATATGTTGGGTCATATGAGAGGTTCTGTGTATCCTTCAGACAGATTCTTAAAAATTGCATCAGAATATGGAAATGATGTTATAATAGGAATGGATATTCACAATCCAAAGCATTTTTTTAATAATAAGGCTGTAAAAGAATGTATTGAAATGGCACAAAATTACGGACTACATATTGTAAAGGAATTAAAGCTTGGTTAGACTTGAAAAATATAAAATAAGCAGGTATTATATAAAAAAGTAAAAAGCAAGGAGGATTATTATGCCGTTTATTGATTCAAAAATAACACTTCCAGTACCTCAGGAGAAGAGAGAAACCATTAAGTCAGAGTTGGGTAAGGCCGTTTCTATTTTAAGTAAGCCTGAAAGCTTTCTTATGATAGGCATAGAGGATAATTATGACCTCTATATGGGAGGAAAAAAATTAGATAAAGGAGCATATGTTTCCGTCAGCCTGTTTGGAAATGCATCACCGTCAGCATATGAACAGATGACATCATTCATATGTGATTTATATCAAAGAGAGCTTGGCATACCGGGTAATGCAGTATATATAACATATCACGGCGTAAAGGATTGGGGCTGGGACGGACAAAATTTTTAATATTTAAAACCGATTAAATACAAATTGTATAATACCTTTCGATTATGGTTAGGATAATAGTAATAAATTCTTTGAATTTAGGGCGTTATGTTCATAATCGGGAGGTATTTATGATATTAGGAAAAGCAAGCATACGATTTGATGAGGCACCTTATATTTTAGGATATGCCTCAGTTGTTGGAAAAAAGGAGGGGGAAGGTCCTCTTGGAAAGCTGTTTGATTCCGTGGTTGAGGATCCTATGTTTAACGGAACGAGCTGGGAGGATGCAGAAAGCAAGCTTCAGGCACAGATAGCACATTATGCTATACGAAAAGCAGGTTTAAATGCCGGTGATATAAGATATATATATGCCGGTGATTTATTGGGACAGCTTATAGCTACATCATTCGGGCTTAAGGATTTAAATATACCTCTTTTTGGTCTGTATGGTGCATGCTCAACAATGGGTGAATCTCTGTCGCTTGGAGCAATGAGTGTAGCAGGAGGATTTTCAGAACATACACTTTGCCTGACATCAAGTCATTTTGCCAGTGCGGAAAAAACCTTCAGATTTCCATTGGATTACGGAACACAAAGAAAGTTTTCAGCTACATGGACAGTTACGGGCGGAGGCGGAGTAGTTCTGGGAAAAACCAGAAGCAAAGCCAGGGTTACGGGAATTACAACGGGAAAAATAGTTGATTATGGGCTTAAGGATAAGGAAAATATGGGAGCATGTATGGCACCGGCTGCGGCAGATACAATAGCACAGCACTTTATGGATTACTCATCAAAGCCTGAGGATTACGATAAAATTATTACAGGGGATTTAGGATATATAGGTCAGACTATACTTATAGATTTGCTTGAGGAAAAGGGATATGATATAAAAAGTAATCATATGGACTGCGGAATAGAAATATTTGATAAGGACAAACAGGATACACATGCAGGTGCAAGCGGCTGCGGCTGTTCAGCATCAGTGCTTTGCAGCTATATTCTTGGCGAGATAACAAAAGGTGCATGGAAAAAGGTTTTGTTTGTTCCTACAGGAGCATTATTTTCACCTGTTACATCAAATGAGGGCAATTCAATTCCCGGTATAGCACACGGAGTTATTATAGAGCATGCATCATAAAGAAGGGAGATGATTAAGTGGGTTATTTGTGGGCGTTTCTCGTGGGAGGAGCTATATGTGCAATAGTACAGATATTTATAGATAAGACAAAGCTTATGCCGGGCCGTATAATGGTAGGTCTTGTAGTCATCGGAGCAATACTTGGAGCAGTTGGAATATATCAGCCTCTTATAGATTTTGCAGGAGCAGGAGCAGGGGTTCCTCTGCTAAGCTTTGGAAACAGCCTGATAAAGGGAGTAAAGGAGGCAGTGGACAGTGAAGGTCTTTTGGGACTTTTTACGGGAGGCTTTAAGGCAGGAGCAGTTGGTTGCTCTGCCGCACTTATATGGGGATATATAGCAGCACTTGTGTTTAATCCTAAGATGAAACAGTAAAAGGATTGTACAGGACAATTTTAAATTGTAACAATAAGGGGCATAAGATTGTTTAATATTATGTCCCTTATTGTTGCAATGGTGCCTTTGCGGCAGGGGAGGACATTGACAAAAAATAATCACAGAGTATAATTAATTATAATGCTTAAAAGTTCTTAAAGGATGGATGTATAATGGATGATAGCAAGGATTTTCTGGCAAAGGAGCCTGTGGGAAAGCTTCTTCTAAGGCTGGCACTTCCTACCGTAACGGCACAGATTATAAATATGATGTACAATATAGTGGACCGTATATACATAGGACATATAAAAGAGGTAGGTTCCATGGCACTGACGGGTGTAGGTGTCTGTATGCCTGTAATCATGATAGTATCTGCATTTGCAGCACTGGTAGGCAATGGAGGAGCACCCAGGGCATCTATTTTTATGGGCAAAAAGAAAGCTGAGGAAGCGGAAAAAATACTTGGCAACTGCTTTACCCTGCAGATAATTATTTCAGCAATTCTTACCCTTGTTCTTCTGTTGTGGAGTGAGGATTTTTTAATGGCATTTGGGGCAAGTGACAATACTATAGGGTATGCCCTTGAATATATGAATATTTATGCCCTTGGCACTGTTTTTGTGCAGCTTACCCTTGGAATGAATGCCTTTATCACGGCACAGGGCTTTGCAAAGACAGGTATGCTGTCAGTGCTTATAGGAGCAGTGGCAAATATAATACTTGACCCTGTATTTATATTTACCCTGGATATGGGAGTTAAGGGAGCGGCACTGGCAACTATTATATCCCAGGCACTTTCATGCATATGGGTTTTATCTTTTTTATTTGGAAAAAAGACATTTATAAGGATAAGAAAGAAAAATTTAATATTGCAAGGCAAGGTTATTCTGCCAAGTATTGCATTGGGACTTGCAACATTTATTATGCAGGCAAGTGAAAGTGTTATATCAGTTTGCTTTAATTCTTCACTGCTAAAATATGGGGGAGATATTGCAGTAGGTGCCATGACAATACTTACAAGTGTTATGCAGTTTGCAATGCTTCCTTTACAGGGCTTGGGACAGGGAGCACAGCCTATTATAAGCTACAATTACGGAGCAAGAAATCCATATAGGGTAAAGAGTACGTTTAGGCTTTTGCTAAAGGTAAGCTTAAGCTATGCTGTAGTTTTGTGGCTGTGTGTAATGATATTCCCGAAGGGATTTGCTGCACTTTTCACATCTGACAGTGAGCTTATTACATATACTGAAACAGCACTTAGAATATATATGGCATGTATGCTGCTTTTTGGTATTCAGATGGCCTGTCAGATGACATTTACTTCACTTGGAAATGCAAAGGCGGCTATTATAGTTGCTGTTATGAGAAAGTTTGTTTTACTGCTTCCGCTTATTTATATTATGCCTCATATCTTTGGGGACAATAAGGCAATGGCGGTATATATGGCAGAGCCTGTTGCGGATTTTCTGGCAGTATCCTTCACATCAGTGTTGTTTACGGTATTGTTTAAGAAGTCATTGCGGCAGATTTCATGATAAAGGGAAAAATTTTCCTTACATATTGTAATATACAATATTAAGTGTTTGGATATTGCCTAATGATATAATGCAGAAGAAAAGGAGAGAGTTAAGTGAAAATATTAAAAAAGAAAAGAATTGGTATAATGCTTGCCGGAATTGCAGTTGTTATTTTTGCAGTTTCTGCCATTGTGCTTGGAATATTTTTTGGAAAAAATAGTGAGGAAAATAGGGATAAGGATAAAATAAATCAGGCATATTACACGGACCCTCAGGAAATAGGGTTATCCGGTTATGGTACATATGCGTATCTCCCTGATGGTGATGAGGACGGAGACGGCCTTACAGATGGAAATGAAGTTTTGGCAGGGCTTAATCCAAACAGTAAAAAAACAGATGGAGAAGTTTTGGATACAGAGGTTACATTTAAGGAAGCTATAGAGGAGGACTGTATCTTAGAGCTTGAGGGCAATGCAGACATCTACGGTTCATATATTGAAAAATCAAATATTACCGGATTAGCAAAAACACCGGGCGTATTAAGTAATGTATATGAATATAACAAAGAGGGAAATGGTTTCAGTGCAGAGATTTCAT
>CALWSG010000017.1 GCA_944384155.1 uncultured Lachnospiraceae bacterium
TTAAAACCCACTTCATATAAGTATAATGCTGTTTCCCTCGGAATTCCCAATTCAATCATTAGCTTTATTTCCTCTTTTACTGCTCCTGCCTGCATACATGTCAAAAAAATACTCTTCGGATTTTGTATATCAAAAATAGGCTTTAGTAATAAGGGAACGTCAAATGATACTGTTTTTTGTAAAATCTGTATAGTATTCTCTATTTCATCAGCTCCGTCCTCATTTGAATATTTGTCTCCATGCAAAATCTCTTTTAACGGTACACCTTTTGCCCACTTCATACATAAATCAACCAAAAAGCTTCTGTTTGATCCCGACTGAAGTCCTCGGGGAATAAAACGCTTGTACATCCAAGATGTTTCTGCTGTGTCTCTCATGAACTTTAGCATTCTATCTAATTTTGCTTTTGCACCTCTTTCATATGGTACAACCGGAACAGCTTCATCATATTCATCATATATTTTTTGTAATACAAAAGGATCCCAATATCTATTTTTTATACATATATCCTTAGGTACAGTTAAGGAATCTAACTTCAATATAATCGCTGCCACTTGTTTTTGCGAAAGTTTAATTCCGACGTCATTCATTCTTTTTCTTGATTCTTTACCATATCGCAAAACAGATTGTCGAATATACGAAACCAAATATCCATATTTCTGCATAGTTGCATCTACTGTTTTATCTGTTTCGATCACCTCTTCAATATCATATCTAAATTCTTCAAAACGCTCTCCATATCCCGATGGTAACTCTTTAGACACATCATCAAATAATTCTAACTGATCATATCCCTCTGTGCTAGCAAATGCACTTTCATCAAGTACATACGTCCTTCCTATAAAGTCTTTCAGCAAACGTCCTGCTCTCCCCCTTAAATTGGCCATTTCATAATTTGAAAGTTCCGCTGCAGTATCGGTTTTTTTCAAATATAAATGCGGGTTCCTAATAATGATATTTTGTGCAGGCATATTAACCCCTTGCATAAGTGTTGTAGTGCAAACAACATTATTTATTTGCTTAGAAACAATCGCTTTTTCCAGAGTCCTTCGGACATGCATTGGCAACTTCCCATGATGATATGCTATTCCCTTTCCTAAGGTTTGGCACAATGAATAATTATCATGTATAGTACCTCGGTAGTATTCTATTAAGTCCTCATTCTTTTCAGCTCCATTATTTGCTTCAGATAAATGCTCAGCAACTTTTCTTGCAGTCTGGGCTGTCGGAGCAAATATGATATTTTGTTCATTTTCCCCAATACCACTGATAAAATATGTTAAATAATCTAAATATTCATCATTATATAACTTCTTGCCATATCCGGAAATAACATCAATATTTTTTATTTCCTCAGATTTTGGTTCAGAATTCAAAACACAATACTGCTTTAAATAATATTTTTTATCTATTTTGCAAATACTATATGTAAGATTTAAAACCGGACTAATAGTTGTGCTTATATCCTCTGTTTCTATTCCGAAAATATTTTCTCCTAATGTATCTATTTCTTCTATCCTTGGCCCAGATATAATTATTTGTTCAACATTTTCTTTATATCTAAACTCCATAAGTGTATCAAACAATATCTTGGATCTTTCATCTTTGTCTTCTCTAATTCGCTCAATATTTTGAATCTCATCGGCAACTAATATCATTCGTCTAGAAAAAGCTTTTTCTTCATTCGCAAAAGCTGCTATTGCTTTTTCCTGTGTCATAACATAAACATAATTCTCATCACGTTTTTCCGTTACCGTAAACGTATTTGATATTTTACATTTACTTAAATTCATCTTTTTGAGTAAATCATGAAAATCTTCTGTAACTTGATTTAACAAACTTAAAGTAGGTACAATATACAAAACGTCAATTTTATCTTCAATAATTTTTTTTACTATTTTTAGTAAAAGTACAAAAGACTTTCCTGCTGATGTTGGTGCAGATATACCCAAAACCACCTTTGTATCCATAGCGTCCCAAATTTGCTTTTGAAAATTAGTCAAAAGATAGTAATGCCCTTTCACTTCAACTTCATTTCTGCTTTGATTAATTCCAGCTGTAATCTGATCTATTATGCTATTAAGTGGAGAAAAAACACATTTTTCTTTATCAAACAAATCATCAACAATAATTGCAGATGTAGGATATCCTATTCTTGATAGGACTTTTACAATAAATGATCTAATATCATACTCATCCCGATTAATATGTGTCCACATTAAAGAAATTAATGTAATAACATAATTAACATTTTCATTGTTTTTTCCTGAATATGTAAGGCGATCTATGCACCTAATTGTTTCAAAAACAAGTTTTTGGTCTGCAAGGACTAGCTTATCTATAAATCCAATTTTATTTGCAACATAAAAAAATTCTATATCCAACCATTTTTGTAAAATATCTTTAACTTTTTTATCCATTCTAACCACTCCCAAAGTTATAATTGCTTTTGAAATTCTTCTAGCAATTCATCCAACTTCCATATTGGGAAAATAATATATGTGATTCTGCTTAAAATAGGATTTGCCGCTAAAGGAATTTTAGAGTTATCGAAATTACGATACCTTGTTTCAATAATTTCTTCCATCTGTTTTTTTATATCGTCTTCATCAGTTAAACTAATCTTTTTTGTTTCATTATATATAACTATACTAACTAAACGAATCTCTGTATTATCCAATTTTTTATCCAAATAAGCTTCTGCGATATCATCCAACTCTTCGTCCAAAAAATCTTCATGCACATACAAATTTAATTCTTTTCGATGCATTTTGTATGTACTAAGTATACTATCCAAAGCATCTTTAAAAGCTTGATTAAACCTACTTTTTGATGAATATGTTTTTGCTTCACCTAAAATTATAATGTTCTTTCCCTTCTCGACTTTATAGTGAATTGCATCCGCTCCAAATCTTTCAATCTGTGCTGACGTAGTAATTTTCATTTTTCGTAAAAGAGGTACTGCTCCCATACACTTTTGGATAAAATGAAATAGCAACAATTCTCCAAATTGACCTTGCACTAATAAATCATTTCCGGAACCTTTACGGAATTTTTCCCTCGCCTTTCGACTAACAGAAGAATTCGCCGTTGCATCAGTCTTTCCCTTTTGAATTTCTAATTCTCTTAATTGTGCATATTTTTTTGCACTATAAACCCAATCGACCACTGTATCAATTAAATCGTCAAGAAAATCTTCTCGTAATTCTTGTATATCCTGATAATCAATACATGCCCCATAATGCATATGATCATCTGGTAAAATTTCAAATTTCTTTGATACAACATGAATATCTGCAAATAACGCTGGATTAGTCATTAACCTCTTTGCTATTTCACTTTCATTCATTTTTCCCATAAATCTGTTGACACTCACTATTTATCTTTTTAGTTTTTATATTGTATTTGCGAAATTTATTGAAACCTTTTCGCATATTCATAAATCCGCTTAAGCATCCCTTCATTCTTCCCACCAAGTCGTTGTATTATTTTATCTCCAAAACCGCTATAGGTGTTAAAACCAAGCATATAAACTGCCATTGCCATGG
>CALWSG010000018.1 GCA_944384155.1 uncultured Lachnospiraceae bacterium
ACTAATTGTACATTCTTATATAATATTTTTTGTACAATAGGTCTTGACATTTTATACCGCTGTGTACCAATCCACCTTATGGCTATAAGAAAGATCCGGAGGACAAGACGCACTGGATGGTGGATGAAGATGCAGCTGGTGTGGTTAGGGAGAATTTCAGACTCTGTATGAACGGCTATGGCCCGACACAGATTGCCAAGGAACTGCGTAAGCGAAAGATTGAAACTCCTGCGGAATACGGCAAACGAATGGGTGTGAATGTTCCTGCTGCGGCATATCGTGAGAACGATGACCCGTACCGATGGACAACCTCCACTGTGGTACATATTCTGGAAAGACAGGAATACCTCGGTCGCACAGTCAATTTTAAGACTTATCGCAAGTCCTACAAGCTGAAAAAGCAGATGAAAAATGACCCGTCGGAATGGCAGATTTTTGAAGATACCCACGAAGCCATTATTGATAAGGAAACCTTCGACATCGTTCAGCGTATTCGAGATGGCAGACGCAGGGTAACACCGATGGGTGAAATGCCGATTATTTCCGGCATGGTCTACTGTGCCGACTGTGGTCAGAAACTGTATCAAGTAAGGTCGAGGGACTGGGAACACGATAAGGAACATTTTGTATGTGCCACCTATCGTAAAAAAGGCAAGCACGAATGCCCATCCCACCACATTCGAAATGTGGTCATAGAACAGCTTCTATTGGCAGACCTTCAGCAGGTCACAGCCTTTGCAAGGGAGCATGAATCAGAATTTGTGGAAATGGTAACCAAGAGCAAAACACGAGAAATTGACCGCAGTCTGCGTGAATGCCGCAAGGAATACGAACAGGCAAGGGCAAGAATATCCAAACTGGATACCATTGTGCAGCGTTTGTACGAGGACAACATCGAAGGCAAAATCAGTGATGAGCGTTTTGCCAAAATGACCGCCACCTACGATGCCGCGCAGAAACAGCTTGAAAGCCGTGTGGCTGAATTGCAGGATTTCCTTGATGAGGCAAAAGAAAAATCCCTTAACACCGAATACTTCCTGTCATTGGTAAGGAAATACACGGATATTAAGGAATTGGATGCCGAGATTATTCGAGAGTTCGTGGAACGCATTATTGTGTTTCAAGCCGAAAAGGTGGACGGTCATAGGCAGCAGCGTATCCAGATCGTTTACAACTACATCGGTGCCTTGGATACCCCAAGCAAAACAGAAAAAACGGCATAGCCGGAATTCAATCCAACTATGCCGAATTTTTCAAAGGGATAAAATCCCTTAGTCGCACCCACTTTAGGGCGGCATTTTTTAATTATAAGCAAGGTCATACAGCTCTCTGTATATTCCTCCGTTTTCCATAAGCTCTCTGTGGGTTCCCTGCTCCGCTATTCCATCTTCAGTAAGCACAAGAATTTTTTCAGCATTTTTTATTGTTGAAAGTCTGTGTGCTATAACAAAGGTTGTCCTGTTCTTCGCCAGCTTTTCCAGGGAATCCTGAACTATCTTTTCGCTTTCGTTGTCAAGGGCAGAGGTTGCCTCGTCAAATATTAATATTGGAGAATCCTTTAAAAAAACTCTCGCTATTGATATTCTCTGCTTCTGTCCCCCGGACAGCTTCACACCCCTTTGCCCTATATTAGTGTTATATCCATCGGGGAGTTCCGTTATAAATTCATGGGCACCTGCTTTTTTCGATGCCTCTATAATTTCCCCGTCTGTGGCATCAGGTCTGCCGTATCTTATATTGTCTATAATGGTTCCTGCAAAAAGATATACCTCCTGCTGTATAACACCTATGCTTTGTCTCAGCTTACTAAGCTTAATATCCCTTACATCAACACCATCTATCTTTACAGCGCCCTCCGTTACATCATAAAATCTCGGCATAAGACTTAAAAGCGTTGTTTTTCCCACTCCTGAGGTGCCGACAAGAGCAATATACTCCCCTGCCTTAATATTAAGATTTACATTTTTAAACACATAAGGCAAATCTTTATCATATCTGAAGCTTACATTTTCATATGTTATATTTCCCTTTATATCAATATCAGTTACAGGATTGTCCTTATCCTTTATATCAGGCTCTATAGCTAATATTTCCAAAAATCTCTCATATCCCGTTATTCCGTTTTGGAACTGTTCCGTAAAGTTTATAAGCTGCTTTACAGGTGCTGTAAAGTTACTAATATAAAGCATAAATGTAATGAGATCTGTTGCCGATAGTCCATCACTGTTCATAAGAACAGCGCCTGTACCTATTACTACCACCGTTATCATTGTAATAAAAGCATTAAGCCCTGAATTATACTGTCCCATACATGTGTAGCTGTCATTCTTGCTTTTTAAAAAGTTCATATTTCCCTCATGAAACTTTTTCATTTCAGCTTCTTCATTTGCAAAGGATTTTACCACACGTATGCCTGCCAGATTATCCTCAATATTTGCGTTTATATCTGCTATTCTGGCACGATTTCTCTTAAAGGCACGCTTCATTCTTCTGTTAAATACAAAGGCATACACAAACATAACCGGAATAACCGCAAATGCTGCCAGTGCCAGCTTTGCATTAATAAACATAAGTATTATAAAGGAGCCTGCCAGCTTTATTACTGAAATTACCACATCCTCGGGTCCATGATGCAAAAGCTCTGTTATTTCAAACAAATCGTTGGTTATACGGCTCATAAGCTGTCCTACCTTCTGATTATCATAATATGAGAATGACAGCTTCTGAAAATGACCGAATATTTCATTTCTCATGCCAAATTCTATTTTTGCACCCATCATATGACCGTAATATCCTATAAAGTAATTGCTGTAGCACTCAACAGCTACAAGAAATATCATTATAAGAACAAGTGCTGCTACAGAACGGAGCATAACACTTCTCTCCTGATATATGACAGTTCCTGTTATATGCCTTACTATAAGAGGCAGTATCAGAGATACTGCTGCACCTAAAAACGCAAAAAACATATCTGCAAAAAATAATCCCTTATATGGCTTATAATAGGCTGCCAGCTTTTTCCACTTATGCTCAGGCGGTATATCATTTGGTTTATAATTAATATTCTTAAGTACGTTCAATTTTAATCCAACCTCCATATATCCTTTATTTCGTTGTATGCATCTTTTTGCTCATATGGCTCTAATGGGAACTCTGCATCACCGGAGACAGTTTCAACTGTAAGTGCAGGCTTTTTATACATTTCGGAGAAATAATGAACCGTATTTCCGCCTCCGTCGCCTGTTTCCATTTCCCTGAATGGCTCTGCTATAGTATACCCTGTCAGCTTTGATATTTTACCTGCAATTTTTAACTGCTTCCTGTTATATTCTTCATCCATGGCACTTCTGTAATAATATATTTCCTTTCCCCTGCTGTGAAAGTCAATATACATATCTGTTTTATACTGGTTAAAAAATCTCACAAGAGCCATTGTTTCCGGTTCACTTAAAGCCTTATCTCCTATAAACTTTTTCTTCCACGTAACAGAAGGAAAATTCCTGTTAATGTCTACTCCCCTTCCGTTTCCCTTCCACATTCTGTATCCCCTCTCCATGGCAGTTACATATCCGTCAGGGTTAAGCAGAGGGATGACATATAGGGTGTTTTCCCTCCAGTATTCCTCCCTATAGCTGCAGCAATCCTCTATAATTTTAAGCATAATAACGGGATTAATGCTTTCACGCCCATGAACCCCTGACGAAAATGCAACTGAATTATTCCCCCTTCCTATGATAAACAGGGCTATATCCCTGTTTTCCCATGTCTTTCCTATATTTATTACCCTCATATTTTTATTATATTTATCTTTTAGCATATTAACTGTACATATGTAATCACTGTATTTATATATTTTCCCAAACTCAATCAATATTACGCCTCTTTATGCTTTTTCCATAATATAATATGAGGTCTTAAAATCACTTATTCTGACAATTATTACTTGTCATTTATTTTTATTCCCTGCTCCCTTAAAAATTTAATATCCTTTTTATCAAGCTTTGCCCTTTCAAACAAATCAGGTCTTACATTATATGTTTTTAAAAGGGACTGATTTCTTCTCCATCTCTCTATATTTGCGTGATGGCCCGACAAAAGCACTTCCGGCACTTTTTTATCCATAAATGTCTCAGGTCTTGTATACTGGGGATATTCAAGAAGATTCTGGTAAAAGCTCTCTGTCACTGCACTTTCCTCATTATTTAAAACTCCCTTTACGTTTCTTGATATTGCATCAATCATAACCATGGCAGGAAGCTCTCCACCTGTTAACACATAATCTCCTATTGATACATTATCAGTTACTATCATTTCAAGAACTCTTTCGTCTATCCCCTCATAATGACCGCAGAGAAACACAATATTCTCTTCCTGTGCAAGGTTTACTGCCATTTCCTGATTAAAGGTCTTGCCTGCCGGTGTCATAAAAATAACTCTTGGCTTTTTTTTAATTTTATTTTCTATATACTTATAACAGTCATACACAGGCTGTGCCTGCATTACCATTCCCGCACCTCCTCCGTAGGGATAATCATCTACATGGTTATGCCTGTCAATCGTAAAATCTCTTATATTCACGGCATTAAGGCTTATTATTCCCTTGTCTATTGCCCTGCCTGTTATGCTTGTATTAAGTCCCGATATAATCATATCAGGAAATAAGGTCATTACGTAAAAATTCATTATTCCATTAATCCCTCCAGTATATGCACCTTCATTTTCTTATCCTCAACATTAACCTCAAGTATACACTGGTCAATATTGGGAAGCAGCAGCTCCTTTCCGCTATCAAGTCTGATAACGTATACATCATTTGCACCTGTCTGCATTACATCATACAATACTCCAAGCTTATCTCCATTCTCGTCATAGACCTCCATATCTATAAGGTCTGCTATATAATATTCATTTTCCTCAAGAGGTACTGCATTTTCTCTTGTTACCAGAAGGTCCTTTCCCTTATACTTTTCTATATCATTAATATTATCTATCCCCTTAAATTTCACTATAACCATATTTTTAAAATATTTTACTCCCTGTATCTTAAGATTAATATAATCCTTTCCCGTATCAAGGATAGCTTCTTTTAAATTATCAAATCTATTTATATCATCAGTTGTAGGATAAACCTTTACCTCACCTTTTATTCCGTGAGTATTTGCTATAACTCCTACTCTTAAATAATTATTTTCCATATATTTCCTCACTTCTGCCATGCTTTTCCCTAATCAGGCTTGTCATTCTCTCTTACATTAAATGCCACAATCATTGCAAATACTTAATGTATCTCACTGCAATAAATTGTGGCATATTTTGTCACTGTAAAATATCTACAATAACTTTCTTATCACTTTTTGACGCCGCTGCCTTAACAACGGCTCTGATGGCATTTGCAATTTTACCCTGCTTGCCAATCACTTTCCCCATATCGCTGTCGGCAACCTTAAGTTCTATCAGCAGACCTTTCTCTGTTTCCCTCTCTGTCACAACAACCTGATCAGGATAGTCTACCAATTCCTTTGCGATAACTTCTACTAACTCTCTCATACTTAAACCATACCTTTCATATTCAGGTATTACTTCTCAATACCGGCCTGCTTTAACAGCTTAGCAACGATTTCTGTAGGCTGTGCACCGTTAGCTAACCACTTCTTTGCTAACTCCTCGTTGATTGTTACGGCACTTGGTTCAAGATTTGGGTCATAAGTACCGATTTCCTCGATGCACTTACCGTCTCTAGGAGCTCTTGAGTCTGCTACAACTATTCTATAGAAAGGAGCCTTCTTCTGTCCCATTCTTCTTAATCTCATTTTTACTGCCATTTTATTTTCACCTCCTTGAATTACTTACTTAAATTTATACAAACAGAAAATCTGTCTATACCGTTAATGTTCAAACTAGAACGGAAGCTTAAATCTTCCAAGCTTTCCGCCCCGCTTTCCTCCCATCATGCCGCCCATCTGCTTCATCATTTTCTTGGACTGCTCAAACTGTTTAACTAATCTGTTTACCTCTGCAATGTCAACTCCCGCTCCCCTTGCAATACGGTTCTTTCTTGAAGTATTGAGCAGCCCCGGATTTGCTCTTTCCTTTGGAGTCATAGAGTATATAATTGCCTCAACCCTTCCCATTGCTTTTTCGTCGGGAAGTACTGCTCCCTTAAGCTGATTGCCCATACCGGGAATCATGTTTAATATGTCTCCTATTCCACCCATTTTCTTTATCTGCTGCATACTTTCAAGATAGTCATCAAAGCCAAACTCAGCTTTTTTAAACTTTTTTTCCATTTCCTTTGCCTTATCTGCATCTACTGCAGCCTCAGCCTTCTCTATAAGGGTAAGTACATCACCCATTCCCAGTATTCTGGATGCCATTCTTTCAGGGTAGAACTGCTCTAAATCTCCCAGCTTTTCTCCCGTACCTGTAAATAATATAGGCTTTCCCGTTACGGCTCTTATGGATAGTGCCGCTCCGCCTCTTGTGTCTCCGTCAAGCTTTGTTATACATACGCCATCTATGCCGATTTTCTCGTCAAAAACCTTTGCTACGTTTACTGCTTCCTGACCTGTCATTGCATCTACTACAAGAAGCGTCTGGTATATATCAATGTTTTCTCTAAGCTCCATAAGCTCTGCCATCATGTCATCATCTATCTGAAGACGGCCTGCCGTATCTAAGATTACAACATTCATATCATTCTTTGCCGCATGCTCCATAGCTGCCTTGGCTATGTTCAAAGGCTTATTCCCGGTTCCCATGGAAAATACGGGAACTCCTGCCTTCTCACCGTTTACCTTAAGCTGCTCCACAGCGGCAGGTCTGTATATATCTCCTGCCACAAGAAGAGGTTTTCTTCCCTTTGACTTAAGCCTCAATGCAAGCTTTGCTGCAAGTGTTGTTTTACCTGCACCCTGAAGTCCCATCATCATAATAACTGTGATTTCATTGCCGGGCTTTAACTTAAGCTCTGTTGTCTCAGAGCCCATAAGAGAAACCATTTCTTCGTTTACTATTTTTATAACCATCTGTCCCGGAGTAAGGCTTGTCAAAACATCCTGACCTACTGCCCTTTCCTGGACGCTGCTTATAAACTGCTTTACCACCTTAAAGTTTACATCAGCCTCCAAAAGTGCCATCTTAACTTCCTTAAGTGCCGACTTAACGTCAGCCTCCGTAAGTCTTCCTTTTCCTCTAAGGTTTTTAAATATATTTTGTAATTTATCGGATAAGCTTTCAAATGCCATGCCGATACCTCCTAATTCTTTATGCTTGCACCCTTATTCCATACACAAAATGTATGCCTTAAATTTACAATATTTTATAATTCCGTAAGCCTTGCAGATATATCCTTTATATCCTTTATTACCTTCTCATCATATCCTTTGCCAAACTCATCTGTAAGGCTTCTTATTCTTCCTGCCAGTTTTTTTGTCTCATTGAACTTTTCCACAAGATGCAGCTTTTCCTCATATTCCTCCAAGGCTTTGCTGCATCTCTTGATAAGATCATGAACACTCTGTCTGCTTATTCCCCGTTCTTCAGCTATTTCGCTGATACCTATGTTGTTATATACATAATCTTCATAGATACTTTTCTGATGCCTGTTTAAAAGCTCTCCGTAAAAATCATATAAAAGTGCCTGCATCACTATTTTTTCCATAGCTGTCTCTCCGTTTCATTAACATTTTCTCAAGAAGAAAGTAAGCACAGGTTGTATAATACACTATTAAAAAGACCTTGTCAAGTGTTTTTTCTTGACAAGGTCTTATGAAATATAAAAATATTAAGAGCTGCTTTCTGAACAGCTTATGGGAATCAGAATGCTTTTAACAGTATCATCCCCGGAGTACTCTATCTCCACTCCTACAGTATCTTGGTCACTGTAATAGCAATATTTTACATATGCCTTTACTCCCTCTTCATCATGATATATTATCAGGCTGTCAGGATTTCCCTCTCCTAGGATTTCCTTAACCTGATTATATGTCATTCCCTCTTTTATCTTATCTGTATCTGAAACTTCAAAGCTTCCCCTTTTTATGCTTTCCCCCTGACTTATATCAATTTGCAGCATTTTACTCCATTCTTTGCCGGATGTCTTTTTAAATATTATATGGGCACCCTCAAAATCACATGTTATTATCTCCTCTCCATCATTTTCTGTTTTTATCTTCTCCCAAAGTTCATACGTATTATATATATCATCTGCCGATGAATCTGTAGGAATCCTTAAAAATGTTTCAATATAGCTGTAAGTAATATTGTCTCTGTCCATTATAACAGGATAATCAGCAGTCTGTGGGATTTTTGAGCCGCACAGTATAACTCTGTCTGCAAATAACTGACACGGATATGTCTCTAATACTATACCGTCAAAATCAACATATACCCACATATTTGAATAATAATCCAGGTTTAATATATCTTCTGAATCTGCCTCTATGAAATTATTATTCAATATGTCGCCTTTCCCCACATATATCACAGTATCAATGCCATTCCGTGATTCATACTCCTTAATTCTTTCCTTGCCCGTATATAATATATACTCACCTGTCTTATCATTATATTCTGCCTCATATACATAGCGATATGAGTCACTATCAGTCTTCCATGCTCCTGTTTCATCCTCTTTCATAGAAATGCTTTCTTCCGTAATATTCTCTTTGGAAGAAACACTATAAATTCCTTCTGTCAAAGCCATACTGCTCTCCTTCTCAGGCTTATTAACAAATATAATACTTCCTATGACAAGACATATTGCCGCTGCTCCCCCAAGAAACATTAAAGCACGTTTTCCCATATGCCTCTTAACGGCAGGCTTTATCTCATGTGCATTTTCTTTATTTCCTGCATTTTGATTCTCTTTTTTGTACTCCATAACATTTTTTAGTATATCCTCTGCTTTATTATCACTCATTTTAATTTTGTGAAATACATCTTTTATCATGTCCTCACGCCTCATGTGATTCACCTCCTAATTCCATACGAAGCCTCTCCCGTCCTCTTGCCAGCCATGTCTGTACGGTACTTTCTTTTTTGCTTAAAAGCTCTGCTATTTCCCTGACGGAAAATCCCTCATAATAATATAAATAAACTGTTATTCTGTAATCCGGCTTTAGCCTTCTAATCTCATTTAACACCTCACTTTCTTCATCGTAACAATCTGTGTAACAAGGAAGCTCTGCCTTTTCAATATCTTCTTTTCTTATTCTCCATGAACTTTTAAGTACATTTTTGCATAAATTTTTTGTCACAGTAACAAACCATGCCCTTTCATGTTCTTCATCATTAAAATAAGGCTTACTGTCTATAAATTTCATAAATACACTTTGAACTGCATCTTCTGAATCTGCTCTGTTGCCAAGATACATAAATGCAATTCTGAATACACTTTGAACATTTCTGTAATAAATCTCCGTTATCTCTTTATCCGTACGCAATAAAGACGATTTCTCCACTCCGCTTCATCTCCTTTCCTATGTGTCTTCAATATGTAAACAAACTAAATATTAAAAATATCTCATTTTAACAAAAAAATTCTGTATAATACACATATACTGAATTATACAGAATTTTATTAATTATTAAAGCTATAATGCTTTTAATTCTTCTTCTATTCTTAAAAGCCTGTTATATTTTGCAGTTCTTTCTCCCCTGCACGGTGCTCCCGTTTTTATAAGCCCTGTATTTAAACCAACTGCCAAATCTGCTATTGTAGTATCCTCAGTTTCCCCGCTCCGGTGTGACATAATAGTTTTAAATCCATGCTTTTTTGCAAGCTTTATCGCTTCCATTGTCTCTGAAAGAGAACCTATCTGGTTAGGTTTTATTAGTATGGCATTTCCCGCACCCATTTCAATACCCTTCTTCAGTCTTTCTACATTTGTAACAAACAAATCATCTCCTACCAATATAACCTTTTTTCCTATTCTCTCAGTAAGCTTCTTCCAGCCTTCCCAGTCCTCCTCATCCAATGGGTCCTCAATGGAATATATAGGATATTCCTCTATCATGTGCTCCCAGTGCGATATTAACTCATCTGTAGTATATTCCTTTCCTGCCTTTGGCAAAAGGTAATGACCTATCCCTGCCTTTGTATTCTTCCACTCAGATGCTGCCACATCAAGGGATATCATAAAATCCTTTCCCTCACCGTATGTGTATCCTGCCTTCTCTATAGCTTCCAGTATGGTTTCTATTACCTCCCTATCCGAAGATAAATCAGGAGCAAATCCTCCTTCGTCTCCCACTGCAACAGATAAACCCCGGGCTTTTAATAATGACTTTAATGTATGATATACTTCAACGCACCACCTCAAACCTTCCCTGAAGCAGCACGCTCCTACAGGAAGTATCATAAACTCCTGGACATCCACTGAATTTGAACTGTGTGCACCTCCATTTAATATATTCATCATAGGAACAGGCATTACATTACCTGATACTCCTCCTATATATCTGTAAAGAGGAACTCCCTGTCCTCCTGCCGCGGCATGTGCCACTGCCATTGAAACTCCAAGTATTGCATTTGCACCTATCTTGCTTTTATTTTTTGTACCGTCAACATTCATAAGCACAGTATCTATCTCATGCTGTCTTAAAGCATTTCTGCACATAATCTCCTCGGCAAGAATCTCATTAATATTGCTTACAGCCTTCTCTACACCCTTTCCCAAATATCTGTCTCCGCCGTCTCTAAGCTCTACCGCCTCAAATTCTCCTGTTGATGCTCCTGACGGCACTATTGCTCTCCCCATTTTTCCATTCTCAAGCTCCACCTCAACCTCAACTGTGGGATTTCCTCTTGAATCCATAACCTCCCTTGCCCTTACATCTACTATCTCATAATAATTATTCATAAAAAAAGACCTCCTTATTGTTATTCTCTAACAATAATATGGTCTTTTCCTTTAATTAATATTCTTGTGTTTTAAGGGCTTCTATTCCATAATATATTTTTTATCTATAAAAGTATCCAATATATATTGAAGCTCTGATTTCTTAAAATTCACACCGCCTCTTTCACTTATCCCGTGTTCCGCCGCCAATTCATCAGTATATTGTGAATAAGGAATAACTCCCACCATATCTGCCAAATCTCCTGTACCGCTGTATGTGTACTGTGTTACTATTGGCACAAGTCCTGTCTTTTCTTCATCTATAACAACCTGACCGTCTCTTATGGCAAGAGTAACCTTTGCCAGCCCTCCAAGCATTGCTCCTGTGTAATTTTGTGACGAAATAAGATTCCCAAGAGAATAATAACACAAGCCTTTATTTCCGTTTTCTCCCTCAATCCACTCAATCTGCTGCAGATAATGAGGATGTGTACCTATTATTAAATCGGCTCCCGCCTCAACCATCTGCTTTGCAAACTGTTCCTGTATATTATTTGCAACATATTCATACTCGCTTCCCCAGCACGGGAATACTATGACAAAATCTGCTGCCTGACTTGCAGTTTCTATCTGACTTATAACCTTTGACGACAATATGTTATCAGAAACTTCCCCTGTAGCTTCATTTACCGCCCCCAAAAAGTTTACCATATAAGTTTCATCAGGATTCAGATTAGTATTGACACCGTAAGTATAATTAAGCATGGCTATCTTTACTCCGTTTACGGTTATAACCTTATAATCAGGATCCGACTCCTCTTTTTTTATGCCTAATACACTTATATTTTCAGCTTTCTCATTCCATATGTCAATACAGCTTTTTATAGCATCTGTTCCCATACTGTTCACTCTGTTTGATGCCATAAGCACCACATCAAAGCCCGCCTTTTTTATTGCACCACATATTTCTTCCGGTGCATTAAACGTAGGATACCCTGACACTCCAAGCTTATTTCCTCCAATGACGCTTGCCTGATTTATTACTGCCACATCTGCACTGTCAAGATATTCCTTTATGCCTTCAAATATATAATCATAATTATATGTTCCGTCCTCCTGCTTTCCGCTTTCTATGACACTTTCATGCATAAAATTATCTCCGGTTGCAACAATAGTTACCTCCATTCCCTCTGTCAGGGTTATATCTCCGGCGTTACCATCGTCTGCTCCTGTACTTCCGGATTCGCTGTCTGCTTCACCTGTCATATCCTCTGTGCTGCTTACATGAGATATGCTTATTTGCCTTACCTGCCATAGGACTACTATTAAAATGGCAATAATAAATACCGTCAAAGCTTTCTTGATTGATTTCATTTAATCATTCCTTATTATTCTGTACTGCTATTTTATTAAAAGGGACTTTCCTGTCATCTCCTCCGGCTGCTTCATTCCCATAATATCTATTAATGTAGGAACTATATCTGCAAGGCAGCCTCCTTCTCTAAGCTTATATGATTTATCTGCATTTACAAGTATAAATGGTACCTGATTTGTTGTGTGTGCCGTAAACGGTGCCCCTGTCTCATAGTCAACTAACTGCTCTGCATTTCCATGGTCGGCACATATAAACATAACACCGTCAACACTCTTAATTGCCTCTACTGCCTTTCCCACACACTCATCAACTGCCTCTACTGCTTTTACTGCAGCAGACTCTACTCCTGTATGGCCTACCATATCAGGGTTGGCAAAGTTAATTATTATAACATCATACTTGTCTGAAGTTATTGCAGACGTAAGCTTATCACATACCTCATATGCACTCATTTCAGGCTTCAAGTCATAAGTTGCCACCTTTGGCGATTTTACAAGAATTCTGTCCTCACCCTTGTTAGGCTCCTCAACTCCTCCGTTAAAGAAGAATGTAACATGGGCATATTTTTCCGTCTCTGCTATTCTTGCCTGCGTCATATTATTTTCGGCAAGAAATTCACCGAATGTATTTGTTATCGAAACCTTCTTAAAGGCTATTTCCTTATTAGGAATTGTAACATCATATTCAGTAAAGCATACAAATGTAGTTTTAATTCTCTCACCTCTGTCAAAGCCGTCAAAATCATCTGAGCAGAAGGCTCTTGTAATCTCTCTTGCCCTGTCAGGCCTGAAGTTAAAGAATACTACTGAGTCCCCATCCTTCACTGTTCCTACCGGCTTATTATCCTTTATTATAACAGTAGGAACAACAAACTCGTCTGTCTTGTCCTCATCATATGATGCCTGAATTGCTTCTACAGGATTTGATGCCTTATTACCCTCTCCCTTTACAAGTGCCTTGTATGCAAGCTCTACTCTGTCCCATCTGTTATCTCTGTCCATGGCATAATAGCGGCCTGACACTGATGCCACTTCTCCGACACCTATTTCTTTCATTTTTGATACAAGCTCCTCCATAAACTCTTTTCCTGATGTAGGTGCCGTATCTCTTCCGTCTAAAAATGCGTGAACATATACCTTCTCAATGCCCTCCCGCTTTGCCATTTCAAGAAGTCCGAATAAATGCTCTATATGGCTGTGGACACCACCGTCTGACAAAAGTCCCATTGCATGAAGAGCACTGCCCTTCTCCCTGCAATTATTCATTGCCTTTAAAAGTGCCTCATTCTTAAAGAAATCACCGTCATTTATCTCCTTTGTTATTCTTGTAAGCTCCTGATACACTATTCTTCCTGCACCCATATTCAAATGTCCTACCTCGGAATTTCCCATTTGTCCCTCAGGAAGTCCTACTGCCATACCGCTTGCATTTCCTCTTACAAAAGGATATTCTTTCATTAATTTATCCATAACCGGGGTCTTTGCCAATGCAACTGCGTTGCCTTCTGTTTTATCATTTAATCCGTATCCGTCTAGAATCATTAATACTACAGGTTTTTTGCTCATCTTATTTTCTCCTTACATTTTAGTTTGTTACAAAAAAATCTTTTTATTATAAATTTTCCCATAACCATTCCTAGTATAACATTTTCCTCATATAAAATCAATTTCCAATAATATTTTGTTTTTATCAAATACCTGTCTCCTGAGTTTCCGTAAATTACATTTTTAATGTGTCAAAAGGTTTGCAGGGCAGGCAAGATTTGCCTTGCCTGCCCCGCTTCATTTTGTTCCATAATTATATTTTCACTAAAAACATACCGTAATTAAAAAAATCGGTGCGACAGGATTCGAACCTGCGACCTCTGCGTCCCGAACGCAGCGCTCTACCAAGCTGAGCCACGCACCGTAAATTATTATATTATGTATAATATCCCGCTTATGATATTCATTAAATTTGGCACGAATGATATTATAGCAAAATAATAATTTATGGTCAATAGGATTTTTCATTAATTCTTATCCTTTTCTTTCTCCGGCTCTATATCCAAATTGTCATTTTCAAAGAATACAACCTCATTATCTTTTGGTCTGCCTTTCATGTTTTTTCCGTCTATCATATTGCAGTTTTCCCCTGCACACATACTAAGTTCTACCTCTGCCATTCTCTCGCTTAAATTAAAACGTGCCATATTTCTTCTTGCTCCTTTTGTTTTATTCATACCTATATATACAATTATGAAACTAATACTTTTCCCATATATTATGCAGATTAAATAACCCGGTACAAACACGCTCCCACTGCATTACCAACGTAACGCTGCATAGCACCTGTTTACGGATTTATTCAATCTGCACTGACTGTTTCTATTTTTTATAATTTACTATTTTACCGAAATCAAGCTTCAGTGACGCACCGCCCACAAGTCCGCCGTCAATATCCGGCTGTGAAAACAACTCAGGAGCACTGTCCACCGTAACACTTCCTCCATATAAGATACGTATAGCTTCTGCCGTATCCTGGTCGTACATCTCACCAATACACTCTCTTATCGCTTTGCATACTTCCTCTGCTGCTTCTGCAGTTGCAACTTTGCCTGTTCCTATTGCCCAAATAGGCTCATAAGCTATAACTGCCTTTTTAGCATTTTGTGCACTTACGTCCAAAAGTGAAATCTTTATCTGCTGGCGTATATGGTCAATGGTTATTCCCTGTTGTCTTTGGGTAAGAGTTTCTCCACAGCATATAATCGGTATTAAATCATGCTCGAAGGCCTTTTTTACCTTTTTGTTTACAATCTCATCTGTCACTGCAAAATATACTCTTCTTTCTGAATGACCTACAATAACATACTTTACACCTGCATCTTTTAACATTGCCGGAGAAGTCTCTCCCGTATATGCACCGCTTTCCTCAAAATGCATACACTGTGCCCCGATACATATATTGCTTTCCTTTGCAGCCTCTATTGCAGGTATTATTGAAATGGCAGGTACGCAAAGCACTACTTCCACATCATCATTTGCAACTAAAGGCTTTAATTCCCCGATAAATTTCACCGTTTCACTTGGTGTTTTATTCATCTTCCAGTTTCCTGCGATAATTTTCTTTCTTGCCATATTTTCTTCTCCTTCACTTCAAAAATTATGACACCATTGTCTGCATCAATATTAGTATTGTATTTTGAACCTTCAATATTTATACACAGACAATAATGCCTTAATTTTTATTTGTATTTAGCCGCCAATGTACAAGAAGTTTATCTTAATTATATTTTACTTGTCATTTGCTGCCGCTACGCCCGGAAGCTCCTTGCCTTCAAGGAATTCAAGAGAAGCACCGCCGCCTGTAGAGATATGTGTCATCTTATCTCCAAAGCCTAAAATGTTTACTGCTGCCGCTGAATCACCGCCGCCGATAATTGTCGTAGCATCAATTTCTGCCAAAGCCTTGGCTACGGCAACAGTACCTGCTGCAAAGTTAGACATTTCAAAGCAGCCCATTGGTCCGTTCCATACTACTGTTTTAGCTTCCTTAACTGCATTTGCATAAATTTCTGCTGTCTTTGGTCCTATATCAAGTCCCATGTAATCTGCAGGAATTCCGCCCTCACATACCTTAATATCTGCATCATTTGAAAATGCGTCTGCCGCTACTGAATCTACAGGAATTAACAGCTTAACTCCCTTTTCCTCTGCCTTCTTCATCATATCTGCAGCATACTGCTTATAATCTTCCTCATATAAAGACTTTCCGATTTCCTCTCCCTTAGCTGCAAGGAATGTAAATGCCATACCACCGCCGATAATAAGAGTGTCAACCTTATCCAGAAGATTTTCTATTACTGAAATCTTTGAAGAAACCTTTGAACCTCCAAGAATTGCAACAAAAGGTCTTACAGGATTATTTACTGCATTTCCGAGGAAATCAATTTCCTTTTGCATTAAATAACCAACAACTGCCGTGTCAACATACTGTGTAACACCTACATTTGAGCAGTGTGCTCTGTGAGCTGTACCGAATGCATCATTTACAAATACGTCACAAAGTGAAGCAAGCTCCTTGCTGAATGCTTCTCCGTTCTTTGTCTCCTCTGCTCTGTAACGTGTGTTCTCAAGTAAAATCACGTCTCCGTCATTCATTGCCTCAACTGCCGCCTTTGCATTTGCACCTACAACCTCAGGGTCTGCTGCAAACTTAACCTCCTGTCCCAAAAGCTCTGATAATCTCTTTGCTACAGGTGCAAGGGAAAGCTCAGGCTTTGGCTCTCCCTTTGGCTTTCCAAGATGAGAGCATAAAATAACCTTTCCTCCGTCTGCAATTAACTTCTTAATTGTAGGAAGTGCTGCCACAAGACGGTTTTCGTCTGTAATCTTTCCATCCTGTAATGGTACGTTAAAGTCACAACGAACCAATACTCTTTTTCCCTTTACATTAATATCATCAACTGATTTTTTATTAAGCATTTTTATTCTTCCTTTCCGGGTTTTATATTTTTATATTGCAGATTGGACAATATATCCTTACTACAGATCTTACAAAGCAAAAAGAGAGTTCGGTCCAATAAGAACCGGACCCTCTTTTAAGGTCAATATCACTATTAAGCTAATTCTGCAAAATACTTGATTGTTCTAACCATCTGGCTTGTGTATGAGTTCTCATTATCATACCATGAAACAACCTGTACCTGATATGTGTCCTCGTCAATCTTAGCTACCATTGTCTGTGTAGCATCAAACAGAGAACCAAACTTCATACCGATAACGTCTGAAGATACGATAGGATCCTCATTGTATCCGAATGACTCTGAAGCAGCAGCCTTCATTGCAGCATTAATGCCTTCCTTTGTAACGTCTTTGCCCTTAACTACTGCTGTAAGGATTGTTGTAGAACCTGTTGGAACAGGAACTCTCTGTGCAGAGCCGATTAACTTTCCGTTCAATTCAGGAATAACAAGACCAATAGCCTTTGCAGCTCCTGTAGAGTTAGGAACGATGTTTGCAGCTCCAGCTCTTGCTCTTCTTAAATCACCCTTTCTGTGCGGACCGTCAAGAATCATCTGATCGCCTGTATAAGCATGGATTGTTGACATAATACCGCTCTGGATAGGTGCGTACTTATTTAAAGCATCTGCCATAGGTGCAAGACAGTTTGTTGTACAAGATGCAGCGGAAATAATCTGGTCATCTGCTGTTAATGTATTTTCATTTACTGAGAACACAATAGTCTTAAGGTCATTTCCTGCAGGAGCTGAAATAACTACCTTCTTTGCACCTGCATTAATGTGTGCCATAGACTTATCCTTTGAACAGTAGAAGCCTGTACACTCAAGAACAACGTCTACTCCAATCTCACCCCATGGAAGATTGTTTGCATCTGCTTCCTTGTAGATTGTAAGTGTCTTTCCGTCTACTGTAATTGTATTAGCTTCGTCATCTGCAGTAACTGTGTGGAGTTCCTCTCCCATCTTTCCACAGTATCCGCCCTGTGCTGTATCATATTTGAGAAGATGTGCTAACATTGAAGGCTTTGTAAGGTCGTTGATAGCAACTACTTCGTATCCTTCTGCTCCAAACATCTGTCTGAATGCAAGACGTCCAATACGTCCAAAACCGTTAATTGCAACTTTAACTGCCATTTCTTAATTTCCTCCTGTTAATTGAAAAAATTTGTAAGATTGTCAATAATCTAACTATCAAATATTTTACCTAATTTATCTTTAAAATACAAGCCTTTTTTTTTGTAATTTAACTATTTTTCATAAATTCAAAAAAATTGTATTTACAAAGGCTTCTTTTCACATTAAACTGATTTACATAGATTTTTCAAATCTTTTACTTACAGGTTTGTGTCTGCGATGCATCCGCAAACCTGACTTTTAGAAAAAGCATCGCAGAAATGAGGTACATATATGATTTGTGATTATCACGTACATACAAAAATGTCTTATGACAGCAATGCTGATATTGACTGCGTCATTAACACCGCCATTAATAAAGGAATGAAATACATGGCAGTTACGGATCACCATGACTTTGACCTTGATAACCGCGTATTTGAGCAAAATCCAGAAGTATATTATGATACTATGGCTGCATTTAGGGAAAAATATAAAAGCAAAATAACCATCTCAATAGGTATTGAGCTTGGAATCGAAGCCTGCCATCATATTCGTCTCGCTGAATTTATGAAAAGAAGACCTTTTGATTTCGTGATAGGCTCAATTCACGGTGTTGACGGACTTGACCCATATTATAAAGATTACTGGGATGGACTTTCCACAGAGGAGGGAATGAGAAAATATTTTTGTGCAATCCTTGAAAGTCTTAATGTGTTTGATGATTTTGATGTTTTGGGTCATATTGACTATGCCATAAGATATGCAGATAATAAAGAAAAAATCCGGTATTCCTACAATACATACAGCGATATTCTCGATAAAATTTTGAAAAAAACAATTTCCATGGGAAAGGGCATTGAGATAAATACGGCAGGTCTTAGAAAGGGATTAAAGGACACAAATCCTTCACGGGAGATAATCAAAAAATACAGAGAGTACGGTGGCTCTATTATAACCGTAGGCTCCGATGCCCACACACCCTCAGATATAGGCGGGGACTTTGACACTGCAAGGCAGATACTTACAGACTGCGGTTTTACGGAATACTGTGTTTTTGTAAACAGAAAGCCTGTATTTCTTCCTTTATAAAATTGGTGTGACAAAATGGTTTAGCCCCACCCTTTATCACACCAATTTATAAATAATATGGCAAATAATAATTTTATTCGCTCCAGTTATGATATACTGCCTGTACATCATCATCATCATCAAGCATATCTAATATACGGTTAATCTTCTTTATGTCATCATCATTTGAAAGTTCTACATAATTCTGAGGTATCATTGTGACCTCTGCCTGTGCCATTTTAATGTCTGCATCCTCTAATGCTTTTCTAACCGTCTCAAAATCTTCGGGAGCTGTAAGAATTTCATAGCTGTCTTCCTCATCAGCAAAATCCTCAGCACCTGCATCAAGGGCAGTCATCATAATTTCGTCAGAATCCATATCACACTCTTCCTTGTCTATTATAATCTGACCCTTTTCATCAAACATATATGACACACAGCCTGTAGTTCCAACACTTCCCCCGCCTTTGGTAAATGCATTTCTAACATTTGAAGCTGTTCTGTTTCTGTTATCCGTAAGTGCGTTTACAATAATTGCTGTTCCGCTGGGACCATAACCTTCATATGTAACCGTCTCATAATTAACGGCATTTCCGTCTCCTGCCGCCTTTTTAATTCCTCTTTCTATTGTATCATTAGGCATATTATTTGCCTTTGCCTTTGCTATAACTGCTGCAAGCTTGCTGTTATTGGCAGGGTCAGGTCCCCCCTCCTTTACAGCTACGGCTATTTCTCTTCCAATAATTGTAAAAATCTTTCCCTTAGCTGCATCGTTTTTTTCCTTCTTATGCTTAATATTTGCAAATTTTGAATGTCCTGACATTTCACTTGTCCTCCTATTTTTATATAATTTAAGTATATCAGTCTTTATCTTCCCTGTTTTCGTTTTCCATGCTTTCCTCACAGGAAAGCCTTTTAACCCTTACAAGGGAAATTGTATTATTTCTTACTGCCAATATGTTATAGCTGTAATTATCTATAATAAGCTCCGGATTTTCATCATCAGCAGGTATTCTGTCAAGCTTTGAAATAAGATAACCGTTTAAGGTGTCATAATCCTCGTCCTCAAACTCTTCTCCCAAAACCTCCTCCATCTCCTCAAGAGTAGTCATTCCTTTAATGAGATAGGAGCCGTTTCCTTCATCCGTTATATTATTTTCCTCCACATCATACTCATCAAAAATATTTCCCACTATTTCCTCTAAGATATCCTCCATCGCCACAATGCCTGAAGTTTGTCCGTATTCGTCAACCACTATCTGCATATGTATCTTGCTAAGCTGCATATCCCTAAACAAATCAGCAAGATTTCTTGACTCAGGAATAAATTTAGCCTCCATGAGAATATCATCAATATCTTTTATCTGCCTGTTATTATCTGTTTTTTTGCAATAACGTGCCATGGCATTTCTAAGATGAAGTATTCCTATAATATTATCCTTGCTGCCTATATATACCGGAAACCTTGAGTAATTCTGATTTATAATAAATTCCACTGCCTCCTCAAGAGTCCACGAACCGTCAACTGCAATTACATTTTTTCTGTGAACCATAATGTCATCTGCAGTTTTGTCATCAAGCTCTATAATATTGGAAATCATTTCTGCTTCCCGCTCTTTAAGAATTCCCTGCTCATGACCTTCATTTACCATGGAAATAATTTCTTCCTCCGTAACATTTAAAAGCTCCTCTCCGGAATCTATGCCAAATATTTTCAGAACAATTCCCGAAAAAAAGTTTACAAGCCATGAAAACGGTGTAAGGACTGCCGTCACAAAAGATACAAAGCCTACAAGCATTCTGGCACAGCCGTTACAATATTTTCTTCCCAGTCTTTTTGGTACAAGAACTCCAAGGGATATTATAAGAAGCATAAGATACAATGCAATAATAATATAGGCTATAAAGTATATAAACCCGTCAGTCACTACACTTCCCATTAGGTTTGTAAGCCATTCCTTACATATAGCAACGTAATTCTTAAGATGAAAATATCCTACTATGGTCACTGTAGTCCAGGTAACTATATGAACAGTTGTAACAAACTTATCCGGACTCTCAATTATCTTTTTTATTTTAATTGACTTTTTGTCGCCTTCCTCTCCACGCTTTTCTATGTCTGTTTCATTTACGGATCTTATTGCTTCTCCAAAAGCATACATCAGCCCGTTAATAATTATAAATATAATAAATAAAAATAAACTGTATAAGGGACTATCGTCCATTTATCTTTCTCCTTTTCCTTATTTTTAGGCAAAGCCTATAAAATTTTATCATACAACCGCTAATTCGTCAATAATTTATGTATTTAGCTCCAAGCTGACAATCAACGCCTTATCCACCTTTTCAAGCACCTCCCTGTCTATATGGCATACCTTATCCTTAAGCCTTTTTTTATCTATCGTTCTTAGCTGCTCCAGCAAAATAACGGAATCCTTTACTATTTCGCATCTGCTGCTGTCAAGTTCCACATGTGTTGGAAGCTTTGCCTTGTTCATACGGCTGGTTATTGCCGCACAGATAACTGTAGGGCTGTGCTTATTTCCCGTATCATTCTGTATTATAAGAACAGGTCTTATTCCTCCCTGCTCTGAGCCTACAACAGGTCTTAAATCCGCATAATATATATCTCCTCTTTTTATAATCACTTTATTCACTCTCCGATTTTGACTTATATTAATATTTATGTACCTATGCCTGTTTATATTTAACATAAATATCTGATATAAGTATTTACCCAAAATAAAAGGTATATTCAATTTTTTTGAACACACCTTTTATTTTCTTCTATAAGCTTATGTTATAATCATCACTAAAGTAATCTTTATTTCCAATTATCTCTCCGTTTCTTATGTAAACTCTCGGTATTCTCTTCCCTATATCGCATACAAACTCATAATTAAATGTTCCTGCCAGCTCTGCCGCCTCCTCAACGGTAATAACCTCAGCTTTGTCACGTCCCACAAGGGTAACAATATCCCCCTCCTTAACATCTTCTATGTCTGTCACATCCACCATAAACTTATCCATGCACACTCGTCCTATAATAGGAGCCTTTTTTCCTCTTATAATAACACTGCCCTTATTTGACAGGTTTCTGGGATAGCCGTCACCATAGCCTACGGGAATTGTTGCAACCTTTGTTTTCCTCTTTGTCTTGTACGTTCCTCCATAGCCTATAGATGTACCTTTTTCTACCTCCTTCAGATATATTATATGACTTTTAAGCTCCAATGCCGGATACAGGGCGACAGCCCTTTTGTTTATCTCCTCTGACGGATACATTCCATACAGGGCAATCCCTGCCCGAACCTCGCTCATATTTGCCTCAGGCATATCTATAATCCCTGCACTGTTGGAGCAGTGCTTTATCTTAATATCTATTCCTTTTTCTTTTAACTTCTCCACAAAGTCCTTATATATTTTAAGCTGCTTTTTTGCAGATGCTTTATCTGCTTCGTCAGCCTTGGCAAAATGAGTAAATATTCCTTCTATCTCCACAGCCTCCATACGTGATATTTTTGCTATATCATCTATTGATTTGTCTGTGGGAAGAAAGCCTATTCTTCCCATACCGGTATCAAGCTTTATGTGTATAATGCCGGTCTTTCCAAGCTCCTTGCCTCTATGTGATATTTTTTCTGCCTGTGACACTTCAAACACTGCAAATCTTACATTGTTTTCTATAGCATCATCTATTCTTCCGTCAGGAATAAAGCCGAGAAGATAAACAGGCTTCTTTATGCCATGCCTTCTAAGGTTTATTGCCTCATCTATGGTAGCCACTGCATATGCCTCAACCAATTCATCTACCGCTGCTGCCACCGGCACTGCTCCATGTCCGTAGCCATCTGCCTTAACAACTGCCACCATCTGAGTCTCCCTGCTTACGTTTGCCTTCATATTAACCATATTAGCATATATACAGTCAAGATTAATCTGAGCATAAACTCTGTAATACCTGTCTATATCAAACATCATTTTTAATACCTTTCGTATTCTTTTAATACCTCTGCCAGACCGTCCACAATATTAGATGCGGTCATGGCATATTCACCTAACTGCTCTGCAGCTTTATCTCCTGCAAGACCATGTAAGTATACACCTGTCATGGACTTAAGTGCAATATCAAAATTAGGCTCCTGTGCTATTAAGCCTCCCAGTATTCCTGCCAGCACATCTCCGGAGCCGCCCGTTGCCATTCCTGAGTTGCCTGAAGTGTTTATAAATATCTCTTTTTTTGGTCCTGCTATGACAGTTCTTGCATCCTTTAACACCAGTGTTCCCTTATAGCTTCTTTTATATCTGCTTACAGCCTCAAGCATATCTGACTTTATTTCCGATACTGTTGTCTCCATAAGTCTTGACATCTCTCTTAAATGAGGTGTCAAAACCATATTATCATCTATCTCATTTAAAAGCTCCCTGTTGCTGCTAAGAAGATTTATCCCGTCCGCGTCTATTATTACAGGCTTTTCCTTCTCTTCAAGCACTGTTTTTAACATATTAAGTGCATTAAAGCTCTGTCCAAGTCCCGGACCTATAACAATGGCATCTGCCCAGTCTATATCTGCCTTAAGCTTATCATGGTTTACCCCCTCGTCACCGTAAAACTCATACAAGCCCTCCGGTACCATAACCGTAAGCATTGACTTATTTTCCCTTGAAGTAACCACCTTTACAAGTCCGCAGCCTGATTTATATGCGGCACTTTCACATAAATATGCAGCTCCGCTGTACTCCTTTGAACCTGCTATCACAAGCACCTTTCCATATGTTCCCTTATGGGAATATGGGATTCTTGGACTTAAGTATTCTGCAACATCTGATTTCTCAAAGCTATATATTTCTTCACATATATATTTTGATACTCTGCTGTCAAACAATACCATTCCGTACACTGCCCAGGGAATACCGATATCATATATTTTAAGCTTTCCCGCATATGAGGCACCGGGATACATAACAAGACCTACCTTCGCCTTTCCGAAGGTAACGGTAATATCTGCCTTCACTCCTGTTCCCATCACCTTTCCCGTATCCGCATCTATTCCTGACGGTGCATCTATTGATATTATTTTAAGGTTCTTTTCCTCTATCTTTGCACTGTTTATACTGTCTATAACCTCTGCATACATACCCTCCGCATTTCTTGAAAGACCTATGCCAAAAATTCCGTCAACTATTATATTATAGTTCCCCAAATCCACGTCGAGAGATTCCTCTATTGTTTCTCTCCTTGAATACTTGTAACCGCAGTTTTTTATTATTTTTCTCTGTCTTTGAAATTCCTCTGTTCCACCGTGACTGTCACCTATAATGACGCACTCTGCCCTGTAGCCTTTTATCATAAGCATTCTGTATACAGCCAGCCCGTCTGCACCATTATTTCCCGTTCCGCACACAACAAGTATTCTGTCTCCGCTTTTATAAATTTCCTCAACCGCCTCCGTTACTCCAAGGGCTGCTCTTTCCATAAGCACCATGGACGGTATTCCTATGGTGTTAATGGTATAATTGTCTACTTCCTTCATCTGTCTGCCAAGTAAAATTCTCTCCATAACCGGCTCCTTTCGTGGATTACAAGTTCTCGCTTACTGCAAGTGCCTGAACATATTGACTTACATTTGTTATACTGACATGGATTTTTTTTATTCCAAGCTCCCACGCCTTTTCCTTCGCATTGCCGTAAAGATTTACATAAGGCTTTCCCAGCTTATCCCTCAATACTTCTATCTCATTTAACTCAAAGCCTCTAAACCCTGTTCCCAAGCTTTTTGCCACCGCTTCCTTAACGGAAAAATTTCCTGCAAGCTCCGTATATCTGCCCTTAAATTCTTCTATTTCCTTTATTGTATAGCACCGCTCCAAAAAACGCTCTTTCCCGCATGCTTTCTTAACACGGTTAATCTCAATCATATCTATGCCCACACCATATATCATAGCCTACTCATCTCCCCTTAGATACCTCTCAAATTTGTTTACTATACTCCTTCCAACTGTTCTGTTGAAATATTTTGATATAAGCTGATTTTCTTCTGCTTTCTGCTCCCTTAAAAGTATTTTCTTTTTAAGCTCTATTCTTGCCTCCTCTATAAGTACATTCAGATTTTCAATATCCCTTTCATTATCCACAACCTTACCTAAAAGCTCCTCCATCCCCTCCATTAAAAGCCTTGCGTTAGCCTCCTGCAGCTCATTAGGAATACTAAGTGCCCTATCTTCTATTAATATAAGCTTATCATTTATTTCTTCTATTAATTCCCTGCTTTTTTCTATTTTTTTTGATGCCTTTGAATTTTCCTCCGCATCCATATTATCAACTATCTGCTTTAATAAGGTTTGCTTAAGCTTATTTAACTCTTCCTTTTCCGTTTTTACTCTTCCCTGTCCCTTAAGTGCATTGTTGACTTCCTTTTCAAGTCTGTCTATCTCTTTTGACTTTCCCTCCAAAAACAAATCATGCCAGCCCTTATCAAGGGTAACAACAGGCATATCTTCCCTTATGATTTCATTATATATTTCCTCATAATCTGCATCTTCAATTCCTTTTCCTGCCATATTAATCTCCATTCCTAAGCGTTTATTCCACATATTTTACATCAGGGATTATTTGTGACGCTCCGGCACAAATATCCGTGTTTAAATCTCACCTGTTTTATCTTCATTTACAAGCTTATACGATATTCTCATTAAACTTTCCGAAAGATGAACGCTTTCCACTATAACCTCCTCCGGCACATTTAAATCGGTATGTGCAAAATTCCAAAATGCTTTTACTCCCAGCTTTACCAGTCTGTCAGCAACCTCCACCGCCTGCGTCTTAGGAATGGTAAGCGCTGCAATGTCTATTTTATTTTCTGCTGCAAATGTCTCTATTTCACATAAATCCATAATTGTAATATCCTTAAGCTTTGTTCCCACAATCTTAGGATTTACGTCAAAAACTCCGGTTATTACAAAGCCTCTTTTTTCAAAATTAGCATAGTTTGCTATGGCTCTTCCCAGATTTCCGGCTCCTATTATTATAAGGTTATACTTCCTGTCAAGTCCCAATATTTTTCCTATCTCTGTATATAAATGCTGTACATTATATCCGTATCCCTGCTGTCCAAAGCCTCCGAAATGATTCAAGTCCTGCCTTATCTGTGATGCCGTAACCTTCATTTTAGTGCTAAGCTCTCCTGATGATATTCTTTCTACCCCCGATTCTAACAATTCTCCCAAATGCCTATAGTATCTGGGCAATCTTTTTATTACCGCAGTTGATATTTTTCCTTCCGCCACTGCTGCTCCTCCTTATTGCTTTATGTGACTCTCACACATATGCTTAATTATTTTTTAATTATAATATTTCCACTTAGGATTGTCAAATTTTTGCCGGCACCTTTTGACACTATAATTCATATATGCTAAAATATGACTGCGAAACAGCACTTATCAGCAGGAAATGAAAAAGCAGGATTTTTTCCTGTATTATTTAAGAAAGGATTTTACCATGATTTTATCGTGTAATAACATAGAAAAAAGCTTTGATGACAATTTAATTTTTACTAACTGTTCTTTTTTTATAGAAGATAAGGAAAAGGCTGCTATTGTAGGCATAAACGGTGCAGGAAAATCTACTCTTTTAAAAATTATAGTAAATGAACTGTCTGCCGACAAGGGAAATGTTGTAATAGCAAAGGATAAGACAATAGGCTACCTTGCCCAGTATCAAAATATTTCCGCCAAAAATACCATATACGACGAAATGCTTGATGCAAAAAAAGATATTATAAATATGGAAAACAATATACGAAAGCTTGAAAATGATATGCAGAATGCAGATGGTGAAAAGCTTGAAGCACTGCTTTCCTCCTACACAAGACTAAATAATCAGTTTGAGCTTTTAAACGGCTACTCTTACAAAAGTGAAATAATAGGAGTTCTCAAGGGACTTGGCTTTGAGGAAGATACGTTCCATAAAGAAATATCCACTTTGTCAGGAGGTCAGAAAACCCGTATTGCTCTTGGCAAAATGCTTTTATCAAAGCCTGATATTATTCTTCTTGACGAGCCGACAAATCATCTTGATATAAATTCAATAACATGGCTTGAAGGATACCTGTCTGCTTATGACGGCGCAGTTATTATTGTAGCCCATGACCGGTATTTTCTCGATAAAATAGTAACAAAGGTTATAGAGATAGACAGAACAAAGGTTACAGTATTTTCAGGAAACTACACTGATTACGCTTCTAAAAAATCAATGCTTAGAGAAGCCGAGATGAAGCGTTACTTAAATCAGCAGCGAGAGATAAAACATCAGGAAGAGGTTATTGAAAAGCTCCGTTCCTTTAACAGGGAAAAATCTATTAAACGTGCTGAAAGCCGGGAAAAAATGTTGAATAAAATAGAGGTTTTGGACAAGCCTGTCACTGAAAATAAAACAATGGCAATCACTCTTACTCCAAAGGTATTAAGCGGAAACGATGTTCTGAAAGTTGAGGGACTTGGCAAATCTTTTGGTGAGCTTATCCTCTTTAAAAATATTTCTTTTGAAATAAAGCGTGGTGAGCGTGTTGCCATTATAGGGGAAAACGGAACCGGAAAAACAACTATATTAAAAATAATAAACAATTTAATATCCGCCGACAATGGTGTTGTAACACTTGGAGCAAATGTTAATATAGGCTACTATGACCAGGAGCATCAGCTTTTAAATATGGATAATACCATATTTGATGAAATTTCAGATGCATACCCTTCACTTACCAATACGGAAATAAGAAATATGCTTGCAGCATTTTTATTTACAGGTGATGACGTGTTTAAGAGGATAAATGACTTAAGCGGCGGTGAGCGTGGCAGAGTTTCATTGGCAAAGCTAATGCTTTCAGAGGCTAACTTTCTTATACTTGATGAGCCGACAAACCACCTTGACATGGATTCCAAGGAGATTCTTGAAAATGCCCTTAAAAATTACAAAGGCACAGTGCTTTACGTATCCCACGACAGATATTTTATAAACACTACAGCCACAAGGATTCTTGAGCTTGAAAATGGTATTCTTGTAAATTATGATGGAAACTATGATTATTATACGGAAAAGCATCAGCACCTTTCAAGCCTTGCACTTGAACAAAACTCTGACAGTATTGTTATAAAGGATTCTTTTAAAATTTCTTCCGGCTCTTCAGACGGCAAATCAGACTGGCAGACCATGAAAGCTGCACAGGCAAAGGAAAGAAAACGTCAGAATGATATAAAGAAAACAGAAGAAAAAATTGCTGAGACAGAAAAAAAACTTGCTCTCCTTGACGAAGAAATGACTAAGGAGGAGGTTTATACATCAGTATCAAGATGCATGGAAATTCATAAGGAACAGGAGGAGCTTAAAGCCTATTTAGAGGATTTATATGATAAATGGGAGACTCTAATGTAAATTGTTGTGGTTTTTAATAATTATTTTTATATTTTAAATTTTTGCTGTTGTATCTTTTGTGCACAAATGCTATAATTTAACTTAGATTTTACAACCTTATGTAAGTTTTTTACATAAGGTGCATTTATGTTTAAGGGAAATAAGGTGCCAAAAGCATTGGCAGAAATGGAGAATATTATGAATACTAAAGCTTTTTCATATTCAAAATGGCTGACAGGTGCAGTGTGCTGCATTATAATTGCTGCATTTTTCCTTCTGGGCTCTCTTACATTTTTCAAGAATGCCCATGATGTAGATACAAATATTTCTTTTAATGGAGAAGCATATTTAAGCTTTAACAATAATTATGCTGCCGTAGGCACTCCTTTAACAGTAAACCTTAACGGGGCCTCAGACGAAAATGCAGTATATGAATGGTTTGTTGGAGGCAGTCAGATTAACAATCCCTCTCCTACCTACACTCCTTCTGCAAATGACCTTGAAAAATTTATTACCGTAACAGTTACATACGATAAAACCCATTCTGTTTCTGCTTCTCTATATTGCAGCAAGCTGCCTGTTATATATATAAATACTGATGAAGCTATCGGTGATGAATATGTAGGAGGAACTATGGCAATGCAGGGAAACAGCTCATACACCATGGAAAACACTGATTTTTACTTTGGTGATGTTTACCTTAAGCTCAGAGGAAATTCGACCAGGTACAGAGAAAAGGCTCCTTACAAAATAAAGCTTTCAGAGGAATGCAATCTGTTTAATATGGGCTCAGGAAAGCACTGGGTGCTTCTTGCCAATGACATTGACCATACACTTATAAGAAATAAGCTTGTATACGATTTTTCCGCTGATATAGGTGCCGATTATGCGGCGGAGTCATTGAATGTAGTCCTTATACTTAATAATGAATACAGAGGCGTATACCAATTATGCGAGCAAATACGCGTTGATGAAGAGCGTGTGGATATATTTGACTGGGAGGCACTTGCCAAGGAGGCTGCCGATACCATTACCAGAATAAGAGTTCAAACATACGGCTTGTCCGATGAAGATGCTGATATTTTTCAGTCTAAGCTTGAATATGCACTCTGTACTGATTTTTCGTGGATAAGCTATCCGTATACATTTGAATATGAGGGATATTCCTACACTATGACAGATTACGTTGATATCCCTGATACCACAGGCGGTTTTCTTCTTGAAATGGATTTTTATAATCTTGAAAATGAAAACGGCATAACAACAAACTATAAACAGCCATTTTACTTTAATACACCTGAGTACGGGTATACAAATTCAGCACTTAAGCTATATGCATACAAATATATACAAAGCTTTGAATATGCACTTCACAGCCCGGATTTTACTTTCAGCAATAACGGAGACCATAACATGGGACAAGGCTTATACTACGACCCGGCAGAGGGCTGGACCAGCGTTGAGCAAAGTGTTTTCTACACTGACTATGAAAATGATGGAAAACACTATTCACAAATGTTCGACATGAATTCCCTTATTACAAACTTCTTTGTATGTGAGTTTACCATGAACTGGGATTCCATGAAAAACAGTGTTTTTGTCACAAAAGATATTGACGGTCTTGCAAAGCTTAATCCTGTGTGGGATTTTGACTGGGCATTTGGCAATGACAATATGCACAGAATTTTTACAAATTATCCTACGGGCTGGCATACCACCAATAATTATTTTACTAAAGAGCAATATTACCAATCTGTACAGTGGAACAGATATCTTATCAGGGATCCTTATTTCCTTATGCTAGCCTATAATAAGTATAAAGAAATACGCCCCGGCGTAATTGAAGATATAATAAAGGATGGCGGACTTTTAGATACATATTATGAGGAGCTTTATGAGGCAGGCATTGCCAATGATGCCAGATGGAGCCAGACCTATAATGCATACGGCGGAAAAAATTATGAAGAGTCAATGGCTGCTTTAAGGAAATTTATTGAGACAAGAGTAGACTGGCTTGACAAACAGTTTGCCACCTTTGAGACATTTGTGGAATCAACGGGATACTATATTCCTTCAGACCTTATAGAGATAAAAAGCATAACCTACAATAATGACAATACCGTTACCATGGAAGGCTATACCACAAACAGGGAAGCTTCGGATATGGCTTTTCAAATAAACGGAACTACTATAATAACCGGCTATTCCGGAACAGACGGTTTATGCCGTATAACATTTGATGCTTCTGTTTTAAATGATGCCGGAAACAATATTGTTCAGATACACTGCCTTGATAAATATGGAAATTACATTGAGGACTGTACTAATTATAAAATCTTTTAGGAGGAGGCTTATTTGAAAAAAATATATATCTGCGGATTTTTTCTTTTGTCCGTTCTGTCACTTTCCCAAACTTCATACGGCAGCGAGCCTGTTGCTTACTATTCGTTTGATGGTGATACGGAAAATGCTGATGCAGTTGAAAGAACTGAATATTACCTTGACAGTGGAATTGTGGCAAGCGAAGGCGAGTCCTTTACGTACACTGACGGAAAGAAGGGGCTTTGTCTCCATATGGACGGATATGAGGCTCTTAACTTAAATGTCTCAATGACATCGGAGAGCTACACTGTGTCATATTGGATTAATCCTGACAGAATTACCCAGTTTACCCCTACTCTTATGATTACACCCTTTGGATTTGAAGCTGACACCTTTATTAACGTTTCACTTGCAGTTGGGGATTTTTCTCCAAACCTTTGGACTCATATGGTTACACCTTATGACGAACGTATAAGCACGGGACTTCCCGGTCTGCTGACAGCAGGTGAATGGAATCATATTACTATTGTGGTTGACGAAAATATGTCTGAGGATACTCTGAACAAATATGGTGTCACTGTTGATGAGTATTACTCAGGTGCTGCCCTTTATATTAACGGATTTCTGGTAAGTGTTGGAAAAGCACCAAAGGGGCTCTGTGTTGAATCTACGGATTTTTGGTTTGGCATAAACATATGGGATGATTTGTATATAGGATATGTGGATGAACTGTATATATTTGACACTCCGCTATCAGACAGCGAAATTAAAGAGCTGTATATATTATCAGGAGGGGATCCTGATGCGAAGGAACCTGATACCTCTCAAAATCAGGGGCAGAATAATTCTTTTGCGGAAGACAATGATGGAAGCTTTTCTGATGATTTTATTCCCTATGAACAGGGAAGCGTAAATGGCAATAACAGCCATCTTAACATGGATAATGTCTCTCCCATAACTACACAGGGAGTTGAATCTGCCACTGACGCTTACGCACATACTGCTGCATTATTTGGCTTTACTCTGATTATTTTATCAGCAGGTCTTTTCCTGCATTACTTTAAACTAAAGAAAAACAGCTACCGCTAGCATAAAAAGAATGGAGGTAACATGAAACCAATTAAAGGTATGCGACACGAAATAAAAATCCTGCTTTCCTACGGAGAATACATATCAATGGCATCAAAGATAAAATGTGTAGCCGTCCCCGATAAGCATTCCTTAAGCAACGGGGAGTATTTTATAAGAAGCCTTTACCTTGATGATATGTATAACACTGCTTTCATTACAAAAATTTCAGGTGTTGATAACAGGAAAAAATACAGAATACGCTGTTATAATAATTCCAAGGATGTTATCAAGTTTGAATGTAAAAATAAGTATAATAACCGCATTCACAAGATTTCATTTAATATTACATTTGAACAGTACAACATGTTTATGGAGGGGAATTATGATTTCCTCACCTCCATAGACCACCCTTTGGCAGGTGAGATATACGGACTTATAAAGAGCAAGGGCTTATGTCCCTCCGTCATAGCTGATTATGACAGGGAGGCATATCTTCACCCTCTTTCAAACACAAGGCTTACATTTGATAAAAATCTTTGTGCGGGAATAAATTCATTCAACATATTTGATGACAGTATGTACACACTGCCTGTTTTTCAAAACAGCAGTGTAATATTTGAAATAAAATATAACGATTATATACCTGCTCACATTGCAGACATTATTGCCTCGTTAAGAGGAACAAAAATGGCACTTTCTAAGTTTTGTATGTGCAAAGAAAAATTATTGGAGGTAAAAAAATATGAGTATTAAGGATATTATTTCGGAGAGCTTAAAGCAGGGAGAGGCGGTAAAAAATCTGTCTGCCCCTTACATATTTGTAACTGTCATGGTAGCACTTATATGCTCCCTTATTATTTATTTTGTTTACAAGAAGTTTTTCAGGGGTGCAGTATACAGTGAAAATTTTAACATATTAAATGTTATGCTTTGTCTTATAACAGCCTTTATAATCACTACCATAAGCTCTAACATTGTGCTGTCCTTAGGTATGGTTGGTGCCCTCTCTATTGTTCGTTTCCGCTCTGCCGTAAAGGATCCTCTTGACATAGGCTTTTTGTTTTGGTCTATTGCTGCAGGCATAACAACAGGTGCCGGACTTTATCCCTTTGCCATTATATCAACCCTTATTATAGCTGCCATTTACATTATTTTCACGGCAGTCACAACAGGAAGAAAAACCTTTCTTCTTGTTATTAAATACTTTGACGGTGCAGATAACAGTATCCGAGATGAGCTTAAATCCATTCCCAATACCCTTAAAAGCAAAACACGCCGCAAGGGAAAATCCGAGCTTACCCTTCAGGTAAAAATAAAAAATAATGATACCTCCTTTGTAAACAGAATTTCATCCATAGAAGGTGTGGAATCTGCTATGCTTATAGAATACACAGGAGACGCAGTTTAAATAATTATGCTATATAAATAATACATAAGAAGTACAAAAATGTGAGGAAGAATAAAAAGATATTCTTCCTCACATTTTTACTGCTCCCCTGTCCAAAGCCCAAGTCTTTCTATATTATTTATGGAATTTATAATATGCTGCTCTGCCAGCATCATTGCTCTGTCGGTGTCTTTGCTTTTTATTGCCTCCAGTATATCCCTGTGCTCACATACTGCCTGCTTTGCCCTTGTCTCACCTGACAGAGTCGTATGACGTATCCTTTGAAGATAATGGTGAAAATCTGAGAGGGTATGCCTCAGCATTTTGCTGTTTGCCGCTTCATACAATAATTCATGAAACCTGTTGTCAAGCTCAAGTATATTGTCATACTTCCCCTTTTCATTGTAAAACATGGATAAATCAACAATTTCCTCCAGCTTTTCCATAATATCATCTGTCATATTATCTATAGCCTTCTTTGCACAAAGCCTTTCAAGGGATGCCCTCATTTCATATATATCCTTTACATCCTTAATGCTTATGCCTATAACATATGTTGCCTTATTTGGTATACTCTCCACAAGCCCCTCAAACTCAAGCTGTCTTATTGCCTCCCTGACAGGAGTTCTGCTTACATTTAATTCTTTGGCTATTGCCATTTCCTTAAGCTCATCATTTTCCTTGTATTTTCCGTTTAATATGTCTTCCCTTAACCGGTTAAACACAAAACCGGTTAATGAATGCTTATTGTCCATAAATACCTTTTAACCTATCCTTCCCCATTATTCCTTATTTAATTCAATTCCAAGCTCACTGCAGGCCGTACTGATAATCTTAACAAGCTCATTATCTGTTATAACAGTAACTCTGCCTGTTTCATATTCTCCGTCAACCCATTCCTTTACCTTTTTTACAAGCTCACTCTGCTTATCAACCTGCTTCTCACCCTTAAGCTTATAGTATGTGTTTATCCAGTGAGCTATTCCCGCAAGCCCTGAAGTATTTGACACTGCCACTAACACAGGTCTGTTAAGTATTTTTTCCGTATCAAAAATATTATAAATCTCTTCATTTTTGAGAAGTCCGTCTGCGTGTATTCCTGCCCTTGTAACATTAAAGTTAGACCCTACAAAAGGTGTCCTTGACGGTATTTTATAACCAATCTCCTTCTCATAATACTCTGCAAGCTCCGTAATAACCTGCGGCTCCATTCCATCGAAGGTTCCCCTAAGCTGTGCATACTCAAATACCATTGCCTCAAGAGGTGTATTTCCCGTTCTCTCTCCTATTCCGAAAAGGGAACAATTTACACCGCTGGCTCCATACAGCCATGCTGTTGTGGAATTTGTTACTGCCTTGTAAAAATCATTATGTCCATGCCACTCTATCTGCTCACTCGGTACTCCCGCATGGGTCTTTAAGCCGTATATAATGCCTTGAACAGAGCGTGGAATTACTGCTCCCGCAAAGTTTACTCCATATCCCATTGTATCACAGGCTCTTATCTTAACAGGTATCTTATACTGCTCTTCAAGCTTCATAAGTTCAAGGCAGAAAGGAATAACAAAGCCATATATATCTGACCGTGTAATATCCTCAAGATGACATCTTGGACTTATTCCCGTTTCCATACATTCCCTTACCACACTTAAGTAATGTTCCATACATTCTCTTCTTGTCATTTTCATTTTATAGAAGATATGATAATCAGAGCAGCTTACAAGTATACCCGTTTCCTTTAACCCTATTTCCTTTACAAGCTCAAAATCCTTTTTGCTTGCACGAATCCAGCTTGTTACCTCCGGAAACTCATATCCCCTTTCAAGGCATTTATACACCGCATCTCTGTCCTTTTTACTATACAGGAAAAATTCACATTGACGGATAATTCCTTTTGGTCCTCCAAGCTTATGAAAATAATCGTACATAGTTACAATCTGCTCCGTGGTATAAGGAGCTCTTGACTGCTGTCCGTCCCTGAAGGTTGTATCTGTAATCCATATATCCTTAGGCATATCATGAGGCACTATTCTGTCATTAAATGCAATTTTAGGCACCTCACTGTATGGAAATAAATTACGGAAGGTATTAGGCACATCAGTATCTACAAGGTGATAAAAATGCTCCTCAAGCTCCAATAAATTATTATGACTGTTTAGCTTTACCTTTCTCTGGTCCATTATATCTTCCTCCTAAAATGTTTCATTTCTTTACTCAAAATCCATTGTTTATTTTTTGTAACATTGTATACAATTATACGTGTATGTATTAAATATGTCAATACCATTGTCCCTAAGTGTTGAAAAAAAAGTCAAAATGAATTATACTATACATATAATTTTTGAAAATATTATTTATTGAAAGGAATATATTATATGACTAATAACAAAATTGTTGTTGCTCTTGGCCGTAATGCTTTCGGCACTACTTTTCCTGAGCAGCAGAAAAATATTAAAATTGCGGCAAAATCCATTGCCGACTTGGTAGAAGCAAAGTACGAAATAGTCATAACTCACAGTAATGGTCCTCAGGTGGGAATGATTCAGACTGCCATGACAGAATTTTCAAGACTTGATTCAAACTATACCGTAGCCCCAATGTCAGTATGCGGTGCCATGAGTCAGGGCTATATTGGCTATGATTTACAAAATGCCGTGAGAACCGAGCTTTTAAACAGAGGCATTTACAAGCCTGTCTCCACTATTATTACTCAAGTGCGTGTAGACCCTTTTGACCCCGCCTTTCATAATCCTACAAAAATTATTGGCCGTTACATGACTAAGGAGGAGGCTGATGCAGAGGAGAAAAAGGGAAACTACGTAACATATGAGGAAGGCAAGGGATACAGACGTATTATAGCCTCTCCTAAGCCTGTAGATATATATGAAATCGATGCCATAAGAACCCTGGTAGATGCCGGACAGATTGTTATCGCGGCAGGAGGCGGCGGTATACCTGTTCTTGACCAGCGTACCGGTCTTAAGGGTGCCAGTGCAATTATAGAAAAGGATTACACTGCCGCAAAGCTTGCAGATATGCTTGATGCTTCTACCCTTCTTATATTAACGGCAGGTGACAATGTTGTTATAGAAAAGGGAACTGAAGATGAACAGATTCTGGGCTCCATGACAACTGAAGATGCCCAAAGCCTTATCACCAATAATAAGCTCGACCCTCTCACTACACTTCCTAAAATTGAGGCTGCCCTTAACTTCGTAGTGGCAGGCACTGAAAGAAAAGCAATTATCACAGAACTTACAAAGGCAAAGGAAGGTATGCTTGGCAAGGTAGGCACCGTTATTTCATAATTATGTAATTTACTTAACATAAAAAAAGCGTCATCTGACGCTTTCAGACTGTAGACAAAGTGGCGTTGGAGTGCTAACTCCAACGCCACTTGTAAACAGTTATATTTTAAAGCGTCTTTTATATCTTTTATTAATTCTAACATAATATTTCCTCAATTGAACAGAATCTCTATCCCAATCCTACATAAAATACTTACACTTTTCTAAATAAAACTTCTGTTCTTTTTCAAAAAGCTTAATTATTTTATTACATATCTTTTCTTCTCTATACTCCTTCAAAGATTCAAGATACTCATTTCTATTAATATCTTCAATCACAACCGGAATAATCTTATTTCTCAAACATTCTCTAAACAGAATCAATCTACCGGTTCTGCCATTTCCATCTTGAAATGGATGTATACTTTCATATCTTGCATGAAATTCTGCTAGTGCGAAAATATTTATCTCACCTTGTTTTGAATACCATTCCAATAATGCAGTCATTTCTGATTCTACGTCTTCTGGTTTTACGGTCTGATATATACCAATCATATTAGGACGTTGTTTATAATCTCCAATAGCATATCCATTAGCCCTATCTTCGAATACACCTGACTTCAGTTCATAATGGAATTTCTTAATTAAATCCTGTGTCAACGACTCCGATAAAGTATCAAGCATTTTATTAAACATAAGAAAATGTCCATTCATTTCTTCAACATCTTTGGCTCTATAATAATCATCTGATTTAGGCAAAACACCGCTATCAAACAGAGATGCCGTCTGTTCTTCCGTAAGTGTACTTCCCTCGATTTTATTTGAGTTATAGGCAAGTAAACGCTGTGTGTACGCATATATACCAGACCTATCAAACTTTTTTCTTTCTATTTCAAATCTTTCTATAAGAAAACCCAAAAGCTCTCTGTCAGTGTCAGTAATATTATTCATATGTTCCACCTCCAATACACTTATATTATCACAAATTAGTTAAAAATGAAACAAATTATTATCTTCTTTTTGAATCTGTAAAACTAGATCTCAATTGCTATGATTAATCCTTATCTTCCAATCTGGCTGTATGAAACCAGCCATTTATTGTTTAAAATGTTCACAGTACCAACCTTTATTTCTAAACTTTATCAATAATTCGGAGTAAATGGTCCTGAGGAACCATATCATCCATACAAAACACTTGAAGCTGTCCTCGTTTCTTATCTGCATTTTGAGTCATTATAAGCATGTACCACCTTTTACTTTGATACATTTATTATACCAAAAAAGAGTCTAAAAGTCTTTTAAATACTGACTTTTAACTCTTTTTACCAGAAAATTGTCTACAGTCTGAAAGCGTCATATGACGCTTTTTTTATAAATCTCTTTCCGTATATATTTTTCTGTAATGTCTTCTTGAACGCTTTCGTCTTCTTTTGCTTCTCTGAACACTGATATAAAAATAATACAGTACAAAAATAGTAAGAATAAGCAATACTATTTTTTGAGGCAGAGAAAATGTGGTGACGTTTTTTTCCACTTCATCCCCATCATTTGATATCTCCGCACTTTTTTCACCATTAACTACATTTACTGCCTGTGCCAGACTCTCAGCCTCCTGCTTTTTTAACTCCTGATAACTTTCATCAAGCCTTCCGTAATATGTCTGATCTGTGTTTTCCTCTATATAGTCACACATTCTTATGGTATCATCATATGCACCTGCAGAGTTATATGCCTTCATAACAACTATCATAATGGTTCGTCCGTTTATGTTATGATATGTTACCAGAGTTCCTCCCGCTTCATTTGTAAAGCCTGTCTTCCCTCCGAGGCAATCCTCATCATAATACTTATTGCCAACCTCTATAAGTCTGTTGCTGTTATGCCAGTATCTTGTCTCATCGCATTTTTCCGTAGGCTCTACCACATATCTTGTTTCAGATATTAATGTTCTATACATATCGTAATTATCATATGCATATTTTCCTATAACAGCCATATCATAGGGACACGTATAATGATTCTCATCATGAAGACCATGTGCATTGGAAAAATTTGTATACATGCAGCCGATTTCCTTTGCCTTTTCAGTCATTTTTACTGCAAATTCACTCATGGAGCCTGATATCGCCTCACCCAGACCATTAGCAATATCATTTCCTGATATAAGCATAAGACCGTAAAGGCACTGCTCCACGGTAATCTGTTCACCTTCACGGAGATACCCCGAGCTGCTTCCCGGCTCTATTGTATAAACGGCATCATGTGAAAAAGTAACTATATCGCTTAAATTTAAATTTTCAATGGCAAGTATGGCGGTCATTATCTTCGTAATACTGGCAGGATACAGCTTCTTATATATATCTTTTTCATACATTGTATACCCTGTCTTAATATCAACTACAATAGCTCCCTCTGACGCAAGCTCAGGCATACCCTGAAGCAAAAATGATGCTTCATCATCAGAGCTTAACCTTATGTCGGAATCTGATGCCATTGCCGTAACAGGCTGCATTACAGTTAAAACCGCTGCCACAAAAAACATTATTACTTTTCTTTTTCCACTTAAATGATTCATATCTTATAATTACCTTACCTTGTTTACTTCCTCCACAAACTCTTTTGCCTTTTCCATAACCGCCTCATAATCACCTGTCTTTGCTCCTCTTGTCAGGCTGCTTCCTGTGCCTACTGCAACTGCACCGCTTCTAATCCATTCACCTGCGTTATCTACGTCCACTCCCCCTGTAGGCATAAAATCTGCCTGTGGCAAAGGTCCTTTAAAAGCACTTATAACTGATGGTGAATATACATTTCCCGGAAAAATCTTTAATATATCCGCCCCCAGCTCCAATGCCTCCACAGCCTCCTTTACCGTCATTATTCCCGGTATAACTGCTATTTTGTAGCGATTGCACATCCTGATAACATTTTCACTTAACATTGGACTTACAACAAACTTCGCTCCTGCAAGTATAACCATTCTTGCTGTTTCTTCGTCAAGCACTGTCCCTGCGCCTATTACAACATCACTGCCGGCATATTTTTTGCTCATATCTTTTATAATATCTACTGCTCCGGGAACAGTCATTGTAATCTCTATTATTTTTATTCCGCCTTTTCCTATTGCCTCAATTATATCAAGGCACTGTTTTTTGTCTTCTGCCCTGACTACGGCTATCAGCTTTTCTTCCTTTATTCTGCTGATAACTGTCCATTTATCCATTTACAGCTCTTCCTTTCTGCATTCTATACAGCCTATAATTTTTGTAATTCTTCCCTTCTTTGCCCCTATAGGGAAAAGCTTTACCTTACACAATATAGATTTTTCGTCCTTGTCCATGACTCTTATCTGAAACTCCTGCTTTTCCTTGTCTTTTACAAGCCTTTGAATGTTTTCCTCATATATCTCCATATCTTCAGACAATATATGCTTTTTCACTTCCTCCTTTACATTTGCCCTCGGAAGTGTATATCCAAATATCTCTTCCCATCTTTCATTGCTGTACATGGTATCCTTTGCCATACTGTAATCAAATAAAATATTATCCGAATACTTGGAAGCTATATAATATCTCTCAAGATTCATTCTTCCTTTATTGTTAATACTAACAATATTGTAAATCAAATACACCACAAGAACAATAAATATAATACCTATCTCAATTCCCAGTATCACTGTATCTGTTTCCACATCATCAGCACTTGCCTCTACCGCGCTTGAAGATATGATACATACCACATACCACTTATTAAAAGAAAGCTTTGAATATCCTATATACCTTGTTGTATCATCATTTTCATATGTTATAATTCCTGAATTTCTGGAACGCATACTGCTTATAAGCAAATCCTCATATTTCTTCTCCGGAAAAATATCATTTATTGTATTTGCCTCTGACAATCCCTTTGATTTTGATATAAGTGTACCGTCCTTCTTTATCACAAACACCTTTCCGTTCTGATTAAAGGATGAAAGCTCTATGGTCTCCGAAAAAACAGCAACGTCCATCTCGGCAACAAGCACCGACTTTACATTGTCAGTATCTATCTCATATACAGGTACCGCAAATATTACAGACGCCACTCTGTCATTCTCTGTTTTTTCCACAAGCACCTCTTCTCCCGACATGGCTTTTTGGTAATATTTCTTTTCGGAATAATTCTCTCCCGTTACACTTCCTATGCCGTTTGAGGATACCTCCTCCAGCACCTTATAATTAAGGTTTTCCTGCTGTGCCTTTAGAACTTCTTTAATGGTTTCACTATTCTCCTCACTGCTGCTTAAGGTAGAAACAAAAAGTGCAAATGAATCTAAAATATTTATCTGCTCCTCAAGCTTAAGATTAATACATTCCACAGCCTCGTCCATAATATCATCAACATGTGAATCTGTCTGAACAGACAGATTATATTTAATATTTGTAATATATGATGCAAAAGCACCAAGATTTACAGCTATAACCATCACAATCAAAATAATTGTAATATAATGTTCCCTCAGTCTTCTCATAACCTTTTTCCTCTGCTTTACCTTACTTAATCTTTACCTTTCAATAACTCCTCCTCCGGCAACATAGTCTCCGTCATAGAGTACAAGTGCCTGTCCCGGTGTAACAGCCCTTACAGGCTCTTTAAATACACATTCCACAGTATCATCATCAATGTATCTTACCGTACATAATGTTCCCCTATGGTTATATCTTATTTTTCCCATGTATTCCTTTCCCTCTTTAAACCTTTCCTCGCTCATATGGCTAAGCCTTGATGCCCTTAAGCTTTCCTTAAAAACCTCCTCCCCTCTGCCTATTACCACCTGATTTGTTTCAGGTCTTATCTCCAATACATACACAGGATATCCCATAGACAAATTCAGTCCTTTTCTCTGACCCACTGTATAATATATAATACCCCTGTGTCTTCCTATTATATTGCCTTCAGTATCCACAAAATTGCCGGGCTTTATTTCTTCCCTGCAATTTTCCTTTATAAATCTTCCGTAATCATTATCCTGTATAAAGCATATCTCCATACTGTCAGGCTTTGATGCCACATTAAGACCTATCCTTTGTGCAATATCCCTTATTTCCTCTTTTGTATATAAGCCAACAGGCATAATTGTTCTTCTTAACTGCTCCTGTGTCAGATTATAAAGAGCATATGTCTGGTCTTTTGCCTCTGTCACTGACTTTCTTATGGCATATCTGCCATTGTCAAGCTTGTCTATCCTGCTGTAATGACCTGTTGCAATATAATCTGCCCCTATGTCAATGCTCCTTTTTAAAAGAGACTCCCATTTAACCATTCTGTTACACATTATACAAGGATTAGGAGTTCTCCCCGCCATATATTCCTGTATAAAATTATTGATAACCTTTTCCTTAAATATATCCTTAAAATTCATAACATAGTATGGTATATTAAGCCTGTCTGCAACTCTTCTTGCATCCTCAACGGCCTTTAAGCCGCAGCAGCCGCCCTCCCTTTCCATATGGCACACATCCTCCTGCTGCCATATTTCCATAGTTACACCTATAACATCATATCCCTGCTCTTTTAAAAGATATGCTGCCACAGATGAATCCACTCCACCGGACATACCTACTACCACTTTTTTATTTTCCATTCTATAATAGCCTTTCAACATAATTGTCTCAAAACAAATTTACTTATATATTCTATCAAAAACATATGGATAATTCAATATAAAATGTATATTTTTGTCATTTTATTGTCATAAGTATTGAGCAAACATAATATACTGCGGCAGAAGAATAAGTATTAAATCATTCTGCCGCAAGTAGAAATTATGCTTTTTCCCTAAGCTTTGCCACCTCTCTCTTTATAATATCTACAGTACGATTTATTTCCTCTGCCGTATTTTTCTCCGACAATGTAATTCTTACTGATGAGCCTGCCTGCCTTTCATCTAAACCTATGGCAAGGAGTACATGGGACGGTGATGTATGACTCTGTGTACACGCTGAGCCTGTGGAAACACATATACCCTCTAAATCAAGCATAACCATAAGCACTCCACCGTCAATACCTGATATACTTATATTTATGTTATTGGGAAGCCTGTATGATGGGTGTCCGTTTAAAGATACTCCCGGTATTTCTCTGACTAACCTTCCTATCATATAATCTCTTAATCTTGTCTCATATCTTATATTTTTTCTCATGTTATCATATGACTTCTGTGCTGCGGCAGTCATTCCGGCAATTCCTGCTGCATTTCCCGTTCCTGCCCTAAGTCCCATTTCCTGTGAGCCTCCGTCCATAAAAGGATTGAGCTTTAAGCCCTCCCTCACATACATAAATCCCACTCCCTTAGGACCTCCAAACTTATGGCTGCTTGCACTTAAAATGTCAACATTAAAGTGTCTCACATCTATGGGAATATGGCAAAATGACTGAACTGCATCAGTATGAAAAATTATACCGTATTTTTTGGCAATACCCCCCACCCTTTCAAGAGGTTCTACAGTTCCTATTTCGTTATTGGCATGCATAACTGAAATCAGTATGGTATCATTGGTAATAGCATTTTCAAGCTCATTAAGCTTTACTCTGCCCCTGCTGTCAACATCAACATATGTTACCTGTACTCCATTTCTCTCCATTGCCATACATGAGTGCAGAACGGCATGATGCTCTATCTTTGTGGTTATTATATGCTTTTTTTGTCTTTTGCATGCCTCACACACCTGTTTTATGGCAAAATTGTCTGCCTCTGTTCCTCCTGAAGTAAAATAAATCTCATTTTCCTTGCAGTTAATCATTTTACTGATACTGCGTCTTCCCCTCTCAAGCACCTCTTTACTGATAGTTCCAAATTCATATATGCTGGAAGGATTTCCGTAATATGTGTCAAAATATGGCAGCATAGCATCTATTGCCTCTTTTGACATCATTGTTGTCGCTGCATTATCAAGATATATCATTCTGCCCATCCTTTCTAAGTTCTTTTTTATATTAATCATGAATATATATTTGTAAATGGCAAATAGGAGAAAACCTTGAAAAATCAAATAATTAAAGGTACATTTATCCTGTCCTTATCAGGAATACTTACCCGCATTATCGGCTTCTATTATAGAATATTCTTGTCAAAGACTATTGGTGCAAACGGAATGGGTTTATATCAGATGATTTTTCCTGTGTTTGGTCTATGCTACTCCTTTGCCGTTGTGGGCATACAGATGGCTGTATCAAGATACACGGCAGTATACTATAGCAGGCAGGACAAAGCAGGAATGTATACTGTCTTAAAAACAGGCTTGCTTGTTTCCTTTTTTCTCTCTTTAATTTCATCCTTTTTTGTTTTTGCCTTCAGTGACAAAATTGCATTACATATATTAGATGATTCAAGATGCTCAGAGCTTTTAAAAATACTGTCCCTTACAATACCTATAGGCTCCGTACATTCATGTATAAGCGGATATTATCTGGGAAAAAAACGTGCCAATGTTTCTGCCGTGTCCCAGCTTTTAGAGCAGCTTATACGGGTTGGAAGCGTTTACGTTATCGCAATGGTTATGGTATCCTCAAATATGAACATATCACCTGCCATAGCAGTATGGGGACTTGTTTTTGGCGAGATAGCGTCAGCACTTATATGTCTGTGCTTTGTTTTTAGTGAGAAATCTTTTTTTACCGTGAAGATGAAAAATACAGTTCACACTGTGAAAGATATATTTTCAATGGCATATCCTATATCCTTAAACAAAATTATAGTAAGCATTCTTGCTGCACTGGAGGCTGTCTTTATTCCCTTAAGCCTCAAAAAAGCAGGTTTTAGCAATAATGAAGCTATAAGCATATATGGTATTCTTATGGGTATGGCAATGCCCTTTATCCTGTTCCCGTCAACCATAACCAACTCACTGTCAGCAATGATACTGCCTTCAGTTGCCGAATCCTGTGCAAAAGGTGACTATAAGGATATAGGGAAAACAACATCAAAGGTAATAAAATACTGCATATCTATAGGAATCTTTTGTTCCGGCTATTTTTATATGTATGGGGAACCTCTTGGAATTATATTTTTCGATTCACCGGAGGCAGGAGCATATATATCTACTCTTGCATGGATATGCCCGTTTTTGTATCTTACAGCAACTCTTGGCAGCATCTTAAACGGCATGGGAAAAACAAAAACCACATTTATTCATGCACTGTGTGAGTCGGCTGTAAAGCTTTTGTTTATTATTTTTGCCATACCTGTTATGGGGGTAAAGGGCTGCCTTATAGGTATTTTGGCAGGCCATATAGTTTGCTCCGGCCTTCATGCTTTTGTCTTATATAAGGAAAGCCGGTTTTATTACAATACATTTACTTTTATCATACGCCCTATATTTGTAACTGCCATATCCCTTGGCATATCACTGCTTTTATCATATTCCCTTTCCTCGTTTCTTCCTTATGTTATAACCCTCATATTATCCTTTTGTGCCGGAGGATTTATATTTTTACTGTATATGCTGATTGACGAAAAGGGCATTTAAGAAAAAACTTAAATGCCCTTTGGATATAATTTTTATTTACTTATTCTGCACTAATGAGCTTAAACTTCTGAATATCTCCTCCCCAGTATTCCCACTGGTCTATATTTCCTCCTGCCTCAGTGCTAAAATCATATACCTCCAAAGCAGAAGCATCTCCCGAAACTTTTGTTAAGAACGAGAATGTACCGTCACTGTTTTTCACAACCTTAAACTTCTGCATATCTCCTCCCCAGTACTCCCACTGAGCCGCATTTGTTCCGTTTAATGCACTTCCGTTAAAAATGTCTACACAGCCTGTATAATTTGTTGCTCCCGTTAATATTGAGTAATATCCATCTCCTGTTGACACAAGCTTGAATTTCTGTGCATGGCTTCCGTTGTAATACCACTGTCTTAAGTTTGCACCGTTTGCTGAAGAACCATCTTCAATATCCCAGTATAATCCGCTTGATACTGACTGGATATAATACGTGCCTTCATATCCTACAGAGACCTTTTCCAATGTCCAGCTCTGAGCCGCACCTCCCCAGTATGCCCACTGGCTTACATTATCACCCTCCGACGTTCCGAAGTTATAAACCTCAACTGCCTGGGTGCCGCTTGAAACCTTTGTAAGGAAGGAATAGCTTCCGTCAGCATTTTTTACAATCTTAAACTGCTGCATATCTCCTCCCCAGTATTCCCATTGTTCAATATTTACTCCATTTTCAAAGCCGCCTGCCGTTACGTCAACTCCGCTTGTGTATCCTGTTGCACCTGTTAATATGCTGTAATAACCGTTTCCTAATGACTGAATTTTAAACTTCTGTGCATCACAGCCATTATAGCTCCACTGTCTTATATTGGCACCGTTTGCCGTAGAACCGTTTTCAACATCCATATAAAGACCGCTGTTGACATTCTTTATGTAATATACACCGTCTTCAATATCTGCTTCAGTGTAATTTAAAGCTCCTGTTCCCTTAGCACCCCACATACAAACATTATTCCTTCCCACGACTGAAAATGTCATACGCTCTGTCTTGGAATCAGATTCATCATACTGTTTTAAGAACACTCCCTTATATGTAACACCATCATAAGAAATAGTCACATACGGTGTTCCTGATGTCATGCCCCATGTTCCTGTGATTGCACCTGTAATGGTTCCGTCACTGTTAAGATTAATTGTTGATGTGGTTAATACATTATAGCCCCCTGTGGCTGCATCATTATCAGTTAAAAGTCCCGGCTCCTGAATAACAAACTCATAGCTTCCCACTACGCTTGACTTTGAATATCCTGTTGAGGAAATTGTCTCTCCTGCATATTCAAAAGGTGCCGTTACCAGCCAGTTATCCTGATTTAGAAACATCTGATGTACTCTTACCTCGTGGAACTCATATCCATCATCAAATCTTGTATGATATACATTAAAAATCTTTCCGTCATCATCATATAAAACAGAATTATGTCCCTGTGCTATCTGCCCCTGATTCTGACAGTTAAACTTGTAGTAGCTCATAAGACGTATTCCTGTTGTTCCATATGTATTATTAATTCCTACTGCCCTTGTATATGTTGCATAATTTCCTGCAGCATCCTGATAAGGTCCGTTTAAGTGCTTTGAGCGGAATACTCTCATATTATAGCCGCCATTAGAATCCAGACCTCCGTATGTTACAAAAAGATAATAATAGCTTCCAATCTTTTGAATATAAGGCGCCTCTCCTGATGCTCCCATACCGCCTGCTATTCTGCTTCCAAGATAAGGGTCTGATGCCTTTCCGTCTGATGCATCCGTATCTAATACATATGTTGTATTATAATCTCTTAATCCGGTCTTCTCATCAAGCTTAAGTGTGAAAATTCCCCCAAACCATGAACCATACACCATCCAAAGTTTTCCGTTCTGGTCATAAAAAACACACGGGTCAATAGCATTAGTTCCATATAAATGATTCCATTTTCCGCTGCTTGTAAGATATCTGCTTATGCTGGCACCCTCTCCACACACCTTATAGTAATCTGTCTGTGACACAGGATATGTGCTGTTTGTAAATCCGGAATAAACTACTGTTCCTGCATATGTATATGGTCCCTCAATATTGTCTGCCGTACACATTGCAATGGAAGAATTAAAATTAGCACCGTTTATGCTCATGTACATACACCATTTTCCCATGGTTTTATTGTAAATAACATCAGGTGCCCAAAGATTATCCTTAAGTGCATATGACGAATTATTTAATGAAGCCCACGCTGCATTAGATGCAAAAATTGTGTCATAATCCGTACATATATTGTTGCTGAAGGTTGTCCATGTACACAAATCTTTTGTTTTTGCAAACGCCCTGTGTGAACCGAATATGTAATAATACCCGTTATTTCCGTCCACCACCGATGGGTCGTGAACCGATACCCTGTTTACTGACTTTGCAGCCGCATATGCTTCAGTGTCACTGCTTCCCGGAACAAACCCCGGAAGTCCGGTAACAGTCACTGCCAATGATAACATGGCTGCTGCCAATGTCTTTACTGCCCGCAATACTTTTTTCTTTCGCATAATCTTCTCCTTTTAATTTTTTATATCTTTTGTGTTATATATACACAATATATTTTTAAGCTATTCCCTTTTGGCTTGTGATTTTATATAATTTTTTAATAAACTTAATAATATATTTGTGCGTTTTTACAAATAATAATTTACGCCCTTTTATATTTTTTGTCAACAACTTTTTTAATTATTTTTTCTTTTTTGTAACATTTGATTAAAATAATAAATTTTACAAGAGTTTTATCTTATTCACTTTAACCGTAATTCTTAAGCTTCCGTAATTACAAATAAAAAAAACGTACAAGCACAGAATCTCTGCCTATGCTTGTACGTTTTTTAATTTTATATAATTCTAATATATTATTTATATATCATGCTTATATTTTTTTAAGTCCTTTGCCAGCTCATATATAGCCTCTATAACCTTTACAAGCTCATATGTAATATCATGAGTTTCATCTGCTATCTTTACTCCCTCTGTTGTGGAAGCCGCTATTTCTTCTCCCGTGGCAGATAAATGTGATATATTATCAGTTATAGTTTCTGTAGCACTTATAATTGCCTTTACTACAGACTCAATCTGGTCAATTACATCCGTAAGACCCTTTACCTCACTGTCAATCAATTCAAATTTATCCTGTGTAACATCTATAAGCTCTGTCTGTTTATTTATGGATTCCGCCGAATCCTCCATACTTTTAACAGCTTTCTCAACCTCCATATTAAGGTCATTGATTATATCCGTAATTTTTGCAGTTGCCTCCTGTGTCTGCACTGAAAGCTGTCTTATTTCCTCAGCCACCACAGCAAATCCTCTTCCGGCGTCTCCTGCCCTTGCTGCCTCTATTGATGCATTTAATGCAAGAAGATTTGTCTGGCTTGAAATGCTTAAGATAGTTCCTATTATTCCCCTTACTTCTTCTACCCTTGTACTCAGTTCCTTTGATGATTTTGCTGCAGCCTTACTTGCTTCCTGTACATTTGCAGCCTGCTCCTTAAGACCGCCTACAATTTGTGCTCCCTCCTCTACGGTTTTAAGAGTTTTTACTGAGCTTTCTATCATAATCTCAGTCTTCTTCTCCGCCTCACTTGTATTATGTTCAATCTCGGAACACATTATTGCCTGCTGCTGTATTGCCTCTGCCGTAGTTCCTGTAGCGCTTGCAATTTCTTCCATTGTATCCTTACAGGTATTTACGCTTTTCTTTGTATCCTCCAGCATATCCTTGGCATCTTCAAAATGCTTGATAAGATTCTCTGCCACAAGCACCATTGTGGAACCGGACTTTTCCTGTGCCGCCATGTTTTCCGTATTAAACGCTGTAAGAAGCCTGCTTACCTTATATGCTCCTGCTATAAACAATCCTGTTACTACAATACTTATAATTGTAATATCAGGGCTAAAATTATCCTCAAGAATCATTTTAACAGTATGAATAATAATGCCCAAAACAGTAACCGTTCCTCCTGCTATTATATATCTTACATTTAGATATATAATGCTTGTGCAAAGAATAGGCAATGCATATACATATACTTCATTTCTGTGGTTAAACAGCATAATAATAATGTACATTACCGCACCTGTTGCCATGAGAGTCGTAGCACAATACTTGGTATTTTTTTTCTTCATGTATATAACGGTATCCGCTATCATACAGCCAATACTTCCTATAATCTGCATAAACCCTGCCAGATTTATACTACTAAATATTATGCCTATACCCATTAGTAATAAAACACCATACAATGTCATTAAAATAGGATACAAACTTGAATTTGCCCTTAAATATTGACGCTCTGTCATTTCCGTAAACCTCCGTCCATATAATAATAAAATCATATAAAGTTCCTTTATTATACTATCAATTTTTTCGACATTTTTCAAGCTTTTTCCATATTTATATTTATATCTATCTCATACGCTCCCTGCTTCCCCATTAAACACACACATGGAAAACAGCATTTCTACAGCTCATAAGGAGTAACCTGATAAACATAATAATTAAGCCAATTTGTATATAATTCGTCAGAATGTGCCCTCCATGTTAAAAGAGGAGGATTATCAGGATTATCATCCTTATAGTAATTATACGGAACCTTTATAGGCAGTCCCTTTTCTTTGTCTCTCTTATATTCAAGGTCTAAGGTATTTCTGTCATATTCAGGATGGCCTAAAACAAAAATATGCTTTCCCTCCCTGCCCATAACTATAAACACACCGGCACGGTCTGATTCAGCCAGTATGTTTAAATCACTGTTTGCCTCTATATCCTCCCTTGACACTTCTGTATATCTTGAGTGTGGTGCCAGAAACACATCATCAAAGCCTCTCATAAGAGGTACCTTTCTGTGAAGAACCCTATGCTCATATATTCCTGAAACCTTTTCCTGCAGTATAATCTTTCTTACCCCGTAATGATAGTAAAGACCTGCCTGTGCCCCCCAGCATATGTGAAATGTTGATGTTACATTTTTGTCCGACCATGCCATTATGGTTTTAAGCTCCTCCCAATAGTTAACCTCCTCAAACTCAAGCTGCTCAACAGGTGCCCCTGTTATTATTAAGCCGTCAAAATGCCTGTCTTTTATCTCAGAAAATTTAGAATAAAATTTATTCAAGTGGCTTGCAGGAGTATTTTTTGACACATGGCTTTCAAGGCTGACAAAAGTAACGTCTACCTGTATCGGCGTATTTGATAATGCCCTTAAAAGCTGTATCTCTGTTTCATGCTTAAGAGGCATTAAGTTTAATATTGCAATCTGTAACGGACGTATATCCTGGCTTATTGCCCTTGTCTCGTCCATTATAAATATATTTTCTCTCTCAATAACTGCCTTTGCAGGCAAATCACCCTGTACCTTAATAGGCATATTATAACACCAGCTTTCCCTTATATTTAGACAATACATCAATATATGATATTATGTTTTATAATAATATCACTTGGTAAAATAATAATCAAGAAAATTACTTCCTAAAAATTTTCACTCTGCAAGTTTCATAAACATTTCCTCGGAGATAACAGGTATGCCAAGCTCCTTTGCCTTTTTATTTTTGGAGGAGGATGACTGGGTATCATTATTAATAAGATAATCTGTTTTTGAGGTTACGCTTCCCGTTACTTTTCCTCCCCTGTCTTCTATAAAGCTTTGCAATTCCTTTCTGTTTGCAAACCTTTCCAAGCTTCCGGTTATAACAAATGTCTTTCCTGATATCTCACTGTTATTTTCTGCCTGTGCCTGTTTTTCTATCTTAAGCTCATTTAACAGCTCCCTAAACTCCTTCATATTTTTTTCGTTTTTAAAATATGAAACATAGCTGTCGGCAATCACTTCTCCTATACCGTCTATCTGTGTAAGCCGGTCAGCGGAAGCACTTATTACATCTTCTACATTATCATCAAATTCCCTGCATATTACCTTTGCGTTGGCAAGTCCTATATTTAATATTCCCAAACTGTATATAAGCTTTGGCAGTATTACTGTCCTTGCCCTGTCAACTGCCGCCTTAAGATTATCATAAGACTTTCTTCCAAAGCCCGGCATATCTACTATTTCCTCCTCATATCTGTCAAGGTGAAATATATCTGAATATGTGTGTATAAAGCCTTTATCTATAAATTTTTCCAGGGTTTCCTCTGAAAGACCGTCAATATTTAGTGCATCCCTGCCTACAAAGTGTGTAAACTTTTTAACATTCTTTGCAACGCACTGAGTATTTGTACAATATAATGACTTTACGTCATTTATGCTCCTTATCTCAGTTTCTCCGCCACAGGCCGGGCATTTATCAGGTATTTGAAGCTTTCCGCTTCTTGTATGGTTTTGGCTTATCTGGGGAATAATCATATTTGCTTTATATACCTCTATTTCATCACCTATTCCAAGCTCTAAGCCTTCCACTATGCTTATATTGTGTACACTGGCCCTGCTTACCGTAGTTCCCTCAAGCTCCACAGGCTCAAATACTGCAATAGGATTAATAAGCCCCGTTCTTGACGGACTCCATTCTATTTCCCTTAAAATAGTTTTTGCCGTTTCGTCCTTCCACTTAAAGGCTATGCCATTTCTTGGAAACTTTGCTGTTCTTCCGAGAGATTTGCCGTATTCTATATCATTATACATTAAAACAAGCCCATCTGAGGGAATATCAAAGCCTTCTATAGAATGACTGAAGTATTTCACTGCCTCTGATACCCTAACAGTATTATCATAAGGCACTCCACTGTCAGACACTACTTTTTTATGTTCAACCACCTGAAATCCCTGACTTTCAAGAAAATCAAACTGCTTTTCCACAGTTCCCAGATAATTTTCATCTTCCCCTGCCATCACCAGCGTAAATGCAAAAAAGTTTACATTCCGCTCAGCAGTTATTTTATTATTAAGCTGTCTCACTGAGCCGCTGCACAGATTTCTCGGATTTTTATATTTAGAGTCTGCCTCATCTATTGTTTTGTTAATTTTCTCAAAATCAGAATATTTTATAACCGCCTCTCCCCTTAAAATAAGCTGCTCCTTATATGGTATTGTAACGGGAAGATTTTTAAAAGTCCTTGCATTGTTTGTTATAAGCTCTCCTTCCTCTCCGTTTCCCCTTGTAACTGCCTGCTTTAATACACCGTCATCATATGTGAGGACAACTGTAAGACCGTCAAGCTTCCATGACAACACTCCCTCCTTATCCTTAAGAAATGAGGATAACGCCTCCACTGACTTTGTTTTGTCTAAAGAAAGCATTGGCGTTTCATGATTTACCTTTGGCAGACTGCTTAAAATCTCATACCCCACATTAACAGTAGGACTGTTTGACATAACAACACCTGTTTCTTTTTCAAGCCCTTCAAGTTCATCATAAAGCCTGTCATACTCAAGATTACTTATAATCTCCCTGCTTTCCTGATAATATGCCCTTGCCGCTTTGTTTAAATACTCTACAAGTTCTTTTATTCTTTTTACCTTTTTATTGTCTGCCATTTATATTAACCCTTAACCTTTCTGCCTTCGCCGGGGCTGTTTAAGCTTTTCATAAGCTCACTGTATTCACTGTCTGTAACCTTTCTGTACGCTCCTGTATTAAGCTCCCCCAAATGTATATTCATTATTCTTATTCTCTTAAGTCCCGTCACCCTGTACCCAAGCTCCCTACACATTCGTCTTATCTGTCTGTTAAGTCCCTGAGTAAGTACTATGTTAAAGGTTCTCTTCCCAACCCTTCTTACCTTACACTTTTTTGTTACGCAGTCCAATATTACCTGTCCCCCTCTTACCTCCCTTATGTGTATTCCGTTTCCCATTCTGTAAATAAAATCTTCCGTAATATCTTTATTAACGGTAACTATGTATTCCTTTTCATGGTTTTGTGAGGATTTCATAATTTTATTTACAATGTCCCCGTTATTTGTCAAAAGTATAAGACCCTCGGAATTCTTATCAAGCCTTCCCACAGGATATATCCGCTTGTCAAGTCCTACAAAATCAACAATATTTTCAGCCACATTTTTTGATGTGGTACACTCTATGCCCACTGGCTTATTTAATGCAATAAGTATCATTTTCTCCTCTTTTTCCACTTTTTTTCCATCTGCAATTACACTTTGAAAAGGCAGGATTTTCATTCCCATAGAGGCTGTTACGCCGTCTACTGTCACCCTGCCTTGCTCTATCATTCTGTCCGCCTCTCTCCTTGAACACACTCCTGCATCACTTAAAAATTTATTTAGGCGAACATACTCATCTCTATTAATTTTTTTATTAATTTTATTTTGGTTTTCTTTTTCCATTAGCTACCAGATATTAAACTCCTTATTATTTACAATATCTTTATTTTTACTGATTAATTTTATCACAGCTTCCGTAAAAAAGAAATCCCCATAAATAATATTTACATGATGGTCTCCTCCGAGACCGTGATACGATGCTTTTCCCATCATAATCATACCGTCTTGTTCATCACTCCAGTTTCCAAACCTTTTTTCCGTTGCCTCCACTATTTTATATGCAATATCACCGTATTCCTCTGCCTTTTTTGTATCCTGATTTATTTCCCTTAAATGATGTTCTATTTCAATAAGTCCGCATGCTGCTATAACTCCTGCTGTAGAATCATAGTACACAGGCTCCTTTGGTGCTTTAAAATCACAGAGTGATACATAATCTGTCTTTTTTATATTGTCTATAAAATAATCTGCCACCTTCATGGCAGTGTCAAGATACTTTTTATCACCTGTATATCTGTAGCTCAGTGCAAAACCATATACAGCCCATGCCTGTCCTCTTGACCATGATGAACCTTTGCCATATCCCTGTCCTGCCGGCAAATCAAGAAGCTCTCCGGTATAGGGGTCTATAATTGCTATATGATTGCAGGAGCCATCCTCCCTTACAATATACCTTATTGCAGTATCTGCATGCTTCTTTCCCATAAGCATATATCTTGGATCATTTATTTCACCTGATGCCCAGTAAAGCAGGGGAAGATTCATAAGACAGTCAACTATCATCCAGCCTGTCATGTCTCCGTTCCATGCACGTATAAACTCTCCTGCCACATTATACCTTCCCGCCAGAAGATTTGCCATTTTCAGTCCCCTTACTCTTGACTGCTTATTTCCTGTAAGCTTATAATCCGCCACTGCCGTATGCATCCACATAAAACCAACATCATGATAAAGTCCCTCATACTCATCAATGGCTCTGTCAAGCTTCTTCTCTATATCTTCAGCTATACTTCTGTATGTGTGGTTTCCCGTCACATTGTAAAGCTGCCACAAAAGCCCTGCAAAAAATCCGTTTGTCCACCATGCTATGTCAGAGTCTGCCATATCCTTATAGCGGCCGTTTTCAGGTATATAAGGAATAATACTTCCGTTTCTCTCACACTCCCGCAATATTTTTTTACATATTTTATCCAATATGTCCTCTAAATATCCCTGTCCGTCCACACTTTCCTCCATTCCTATACCACTACCACTTTCTATCTGCGTCAGGGCAGTAACCCTTTTTCATTACTGCCCTGAGCTCTACATAGCAGCCGCATTTTATGCACATTCCGCTTATAAGGCTGTCACATTCCCTGCATATTCCAAGCCTTCTTTCATACTCATCAGCTTCTGTTTTAAGCTCCCTGTCTACAGCGTCAATATAATCTCTTAGATTTACAAAGTAATCATTTTCCGCCATATCCCTCATAAGACACTTTCTGCAAAAACGACTGTCCATATATATTCACCTGTCTTTATTACTTAACTGATATATGAATAACACTGCATGGAGGAATTGTAAACTTCAGTGTATTTCCATCTACGGACACTTTGTCAAACTTTTCTGTCCTCACAGCATCAGGCTGGTCAAATGTATTATGGTCCTTCATGTTTCCTGTAAGTAATTCTGCAAAAGTCTCTGTAAAATCTTTTTCAAGAATTACAGCTTCCACAGGATAGCTGTCTGTCACAGAAAGATTTGTTATGGTAATATTAAGGATTCCATCCTCCGCCATTGACACTGACTCATTAAGATTTGGAACCATATTGTCCCTGTCAATACCTATTTCTTCCGTGTCAATTACACTGTCAACAAGCTCTGCGTCCTGATGATGCTTGTACATATTAAACACATGATACGTAGGTGTTTTAATCATCTTTTCACCCTCTGTAAGGATAACTGACTGCAGCACATTAACCATCTGCGCTATATTTGCCATCTTTACCCTGTCGCAGTGCTTATTAAATAAATTCAGATTAATCGCTGCCACAATGGCATCTCTCATAGTATTCTGCTGGTATAAAAATCCCGGATTTGTTCCCGGCTCCACATCAAACCAGTTTCCCCACTCATCTATAATTAATCCTATTTTCTTATCAGGATCATACTTATCCATAATAGCTCCGTGACCATTTATAAGCTCTTCCATTCTAAGAGTTCTCTTTAATGTAACGTAATATTCCTTCTCGTCAAATTCCGTAGCACTGCCTTTTTTATCCCATGTCCCCGGAACCGTATAATAGTGAAGTGAAAGTCCGTTCATAAAATCATAAGGCTTTCTTCCCATATAATCGCTGCAGGTTTCAAGAACCATCTCTGTCCAATGGTAATCATCAACATTTGCACCACAGGCTACTTTGTAAATAGGTTTTTTAGGATCATATACCCTTACGTATGTCTGATATCTTCTGTATTCATTTGCATAATGCTCAGGTCTCATATTTCCGCCGCAGCCCCAGTTCTCATTTCCCACTCCAAAGAAATTTACAGTCCACGGTTCATCTCTTCCGTTTTTCCGTCTCTCCTCTGTCATAGGTGAAAGTCCGTTAAAGGTCATATATTCAACCCACTCACTCATTTCCTGAACAGTGCCGCTGCCTACATTTCCGTTTATATATGTCTCACAGCCAAGCTGACTGCAAAGCTCGAAAAACTCATGTGTTCCAAAGCTGTTATCCTCCACGACGCCTCCCCAGTGAGTATTTATCATTTTCTTTCGTGTTTCCTTCTGACCTATACCGTCCTTCCAGTGATACTCATCTGCAAAGCAGCCTCCCGGCCACCTTAAAACAGGCACCTTCATTTCCTTTAATGCCTCAACAACATCTGTTCTCATTCCATTTACATTTGGTATATTAGAATTCTCTCCCACATAAATACCTTCGTATATACATCTTCCAAGATGCTCTGAGAAATGTCCGTAAATTTCCTTGTTAATTTTACCTTTTTTGTTTTTTGCATTTACATACAGCTTTGCCATTTTAATTACCCTCCTTAAAAATCACATGAAATACCTGATTATAAAATCCTTTTATATTCTTTGTTTCTCATGCTTTTATTATTTATTACATTTTCATTCTATAATCTCTTTATATTTATTTCAATGACATAAGCTGTTTCGTTATTGATATAATCTGCTTTTATAATATATACTCTTACCTTGTTTCCATCATGGTCGTTATGTATTTTCTCCCTTACATACAGTCCCATGTGTCCTTTAAAATCCATTGATATTCCCCCGCTGTCTCCTTTAAGCATTACTGTATTTCCGTTTATTACAGGCACAAGCTTTGTAATAAAGCTTTCCGTAATTCTTTTCACATTGCAATATGAATCACATATAGTGAATCCATCTTCTCCCTTAAATATTATTTTCCTCTTTACACACTCAGGTCTTAATCCGTAAGCAGCTCCGTATGTTATTATCAGACTATCAGCTTTAAGATAAAATGACTCTGCCCTTGCAGTATCTCCCGTTAGCTGGTACTTTCCGTCAACTATTGGAACATTGTGTCCCTCTGAGCTGTTACAAAGAATTTCATATCTGTTTTTCCCAAAATAATCTCTTGTATACTCACCTGCTCCCAAATCACACAGCATTTCTTCTCCCCGTACAATATAGCCAAAGCTTCCCACATCATTGTGATTATGGCTCTCATTATTATTTCCCCCCTTTATGTAAAACCCTGTCTTGTCTTTCCATCTTTTTATATACCACATATTATTTTCAAACATATGCTCCTTACAGTCAGCTTGGCATTTTAAGTATTTTCCGTATTTTTTCACCCACATATAATCAGAATAACCTCCAAGCCATCTGTGGCATTCCTCTCCTCCCAGTGTCTCAGTATATTTAAACTCCCCGCTTAAAATACTTTTATTACTGTAATTAAAAAAATCATCTGAAAGCTCCACCTCATCATACATATAGGATAAATAACTTATAATTCCAAGCTTCATTTTATTTTTAACAGCACTGTCTGCGAAGTTTACACTGTTTCCCATGCCAAGGTATATTCTTTGCAAAAACAAAGCCGGCTCCTTAAATTCTCCTATCAGCTTAAGCTTGTCCCGTGGATTTATATATATATTTTTTTCCTGTGACAATATTTCGTGAAACTTGAGAAAATATTCCATTCCATATTTGTAATATCCACACCCCTCCGTACATACTCCGGCCTCCATTGACCTAATATAACATGCCATTGAAGCTGCTGCCCTTTCCATTATCTCACCATACTCATTTACGGATAAGATATTGCGGGGATTTTCTCCTAATACATCGCTGCCTATCAGTCCTGCATAATAGCCGCTTATTACTACATTGCTAATACAGACAGAGGTCCAGTTCGTTGTTCCACCCTCCCACCAGTCACATGGATTCTTTTCAAGAAATATATTAAATATTCTTATTCTTAAAAGCTTAATAAAAGTTAAGCATATATTCCTGTATTCATTATAAAAATTATCTCTTATTGCAGGATTATCCTTTATAAGATATAAAATTTCACTAAGTGACCCTCCGGTCTCTGCCGAAAATAAATCTATGGATTGTACCTTTCCATCAATATGTTCCCTTGAACCGTGTGCCGGAAGCACCCACGTATTTTCATTTAAAACTGATTTTATTACATGAAGAAGCCTTGCTGCACATTCCTTGTCTGCCCCCGTATCTTCCCAAAGTGACACCATTAGCCCAAATACCGTAAGCTGCTCTCTCACTGCAAAGTACTGCTTCTCAAATGTAAGTCTGCTGCCTGTTTCAAAATATAACATATATGCTTCCCTTGTAGCTTTTGGAACAGGAGCTTTAATTAGTCTTAAAGCTTCTTTTTTTATAAGCTTAATATAATTTTCTAAGTATTCCTTTGTGTCTGTATTTTTCACTCTGCTCCGCCTTTCTCAAAAACCCGACCTATCCTATATTAAAAAAATAAAGAGTACATCAGCACTCTTTATTTTAATCAGCTTATACTGCAGGCTGCCAGTGCCGCCACAGCACCGTCTCCCGCTGCCGTCACAAGCTGCCTTACGTTTTTTGTTCTGCAGTCTCCTGCCGCAAATATTCCGGCTGTACTTGTCCTGCAGTCCTCACCTGCAATTATATAACCTTTCTCGTCAAGGTCAACGAGATTTTTAAATCTCTCATTGTCCGGCATCTGCCCTATGGCTATAAAAAGACCATTTACTTTTATCTCCCTTTCCTCTCCGCCTTTAAGGTTTTTTACCTTAATTCCGGACACCATATCTTCTCCTATAATATCAGTAACCTGAGAGTCCATAATAAGCTTAACGTTGTCCTTTGCTTTTAGCTTTTCAACCTCTCTCACATCACCTCGAAACTCATCCCTTCGGTGAATCACATATACTGTGTTACAGTAGCTGCTTAAAAACAAACTATCCTCAAGAGCCGTGTTTCCGCCACCTACAACGGCTACATCACGGCCTCTGAAAAATGCTCCGTCACAGGTGGCACAATATGATACTCCCTTTCCTGTAAACTCCTGCTCCCTGTCAATTCCCAAAGGTCTGTTTTTTGCACCTGATGCAATAATTACTGCCTTTGCGGTATATGTCTCTTTATCTGTGACAACTGTTTTTGTACCATTGCTGTCTTCTTGTATCTCAAGAACCTTTTCGTTTTTATATATCATTCCCAGTTCCTTCGCCTGATTATACAGATTAGTTGCAAACTCATAGCCTGATATATTCTTAAAGCCCGGATAATTCTCTATATCCGGAGTATTTATAATCTGTCCTCCGTACATTTTTTCCTCAAGAACAAGGACATTCTTTCCTGCCCTTAAGGCATATATTGCACTTGTAAGCCCTGCAGTTCCTGCACCAATAATAATAATATCTGTCATTATAAAAGCTCCATTATCTCATCCTTTGATATAAGACCTACCGACTTTTTCTCTACATTGCCATTTTTAAATACAATTAATGTAGGTATACTCATAACACCATACTTAAATGCCAAATCCTGATTATTATCAACATTTACCTTACATACCTTTACATTGTCAGAACTCTCTGCCACCTCATCTACTATAGGTGAAAGCATTTTGCATGGACCGCACCAGTCTGCCCAAAAATCAACAAGTACAGGCTTATCAGCCTTTAATACCTCCTGTTCAAAATTATCACTGTTTACTGTAATTACTGCCATATTATCCTCCATTCCATTAATTCCATTAATTTTTACTAAGCTTTTTCTTCTCCCCGTAATACCATAAAGGTGCCGCAATAAAGACTAACATATGTCCTGAAAGCATTCTAAAGCTTGCAAGGGAATATTTTACATAATCATTATAACCTATTTCAGTCATATTATTATTTTCATCAACAGCATAATATACGCCGTCTGCCGCTCTTATATCCCACACACTGTTAAGTAATGTCAGTCCGTATATAAGATTAAATATAACATAAATAAAGGCTATAATCAAAATTAAAAATGTAATGCTTTTCATGGATTCCTTTGAAAATATTATTGCCCTTTCTCTTTTGTCTGTGTTCTTTATATCAAACACTGTTATTACTGCAAGAGCTATAACTGGCATCCATAAAATCCATGCTGCTATATACAGTATATTTGTAAAATACCCTGTTATATGAATAAGCACTGCCACTATAAGAAAAAGCATTGAAAGCTTATACCATATATTATAATTTTTCTCTTTATACATTTATTCCTCCGTATTTAGCATCTTCCGCAATTATTACACTGTGCACAGTCTGCCCTTTTTACCGACGGTATAAATTTTTCAGTTCTTGCCCCCACTATATCCTTATCAATCTCAACAACAAGTGACTTATATGGATTTGAAACAGTAACTGTATGTCTTACCGACTTATTTTTATAATCAGACACCACCGTAACAGGCATAATTGTTTTTATTTCAGGGTTCATGCAGCTTTCAACCACTATAGGCGATATCTCCTCCTCACTTCCGTCTGCTTTTGTTATAATAACCTTTGTTAGGCATGATTTAATAATCACTGTTTTCCCCAAGGTTATACCTGTCCTTTCTCCGGACACAAACCCTTTGGGAATATCTCCAATATCAAATATTCCAAAGGGGGTATGTACATACGTGCTTCCCATTTACATTCCTCCTTTAACAGTAAGGCAAATCCTGATTAAATTTTCTGTTAAAGATTTGTTCTCACAACCTTTGGCTTATATCCTGTTTCCTCCAGCTTATCTACTATCTTTTTCTTATGCTCCTCTCCAAATGTCTCGATAGTAATTCTAAGCTCTACCTCGGCGTTTCTGTTAATGCTTACAAACTGATTATGCTCAAGCTTAATTACATTTCCCTGTTCCTTTGCTATAACATTTGCCACATTTACCAGCTCTCCCGGCTTGTCCGGAAGAAGCACTGATACAGTGAATACTCTTCCTCTTTGGATAAGTCCAAACTGGAGCATTGATGACATTGTTATAATATCCATATTGCCGCCGCTAAGTATTGACACTACCTTTTTGCCCCTGCATTCAAGGTGCTTTAACGCTGCCACTGATAAAAGTCCTGAATTCTCACATACTATTTTGTGATTTTCTACCATATCAAGAAATGCACCTATAAGCTCATCATCCTCTATGGTTATTATATCATCAATATTCTTCTGAATATATGGGAAAATAATACTTCCCGGTGTCTTTACGGCAGTTCCGTCTGCTATGGTAGCTGCACTTGGCAGTGTAACCGGCTCCCCTGCTTTAAGGGATGCTTTCATACAGCTTGCATTTGCAGGTTCAACACCTATTACCTTAATATTAGGATTCAGCATTTTTGCAAGGGCACTTACTCCCGTTGCCAGTCCGCCTCCGCCTATAGGAACAAGTATGTAATCTACCGTAGGTATTTCCTTTATTATCTCCATGGCAACAGAACCCTGACCTGTTGCCACCTCTAAATCATCAAAGGGATGTACAAATGTATATCCATGCTCCTCAGCCAGTCTGTATGCTTCTCCACATGCTTCGTCATAAACATCACCGTAAAGCACAACATCTGCACCATAGCTTTTTGTCCTGTTTACCTTCATTAATGGTGTTCCCACAGGCATTACAATAGTTGCCTTCACTCCGTATATTTTTGCTGCATTTGCCACACCCTGTGCATGGTTTCCTGCTGATGCGGTAATAAGCCCTCTCGCTCTCTCCTCGTCTGTCATGCGGCTTATCTTGTAGAATGCCCCTCTTACTTTGTATGCACCTGTTCTCTGCATATTTTCAGGTTTTAAATATACTTTATTGCCACACTGGCTACTAAAGAACTCACTGTAGATTAAATTAGTCGGTATTGTTACTTTCTTTACTATCTCTGCTGCTTCCTCAAATTTTTCTAAAGTTAATTCCTCTAACATTTACTTTTCCTTCTTTCATATTTTTTGCCAAACCGGGTAAATTTAGTTTTCCTCAAATAATGCATTTACAAATTCATCTGCATTAAATTTCTGTAAGTCATCTATCTGCTCTCCTATGCCTATATATTTTACCGGTACCGAAAGCTCTGACTGTATTGCCACGGCTATTCCTCCCTTGGCGGTTCCGTCAAGCTTTGTAAGTATTATTCCCGTGACATGAGTTACCTCCATAAACTGTTTAGCCTGTGCCAGTGCATTCTGTCCAGTTGTTCCGTCAAGAACAATAAGGTTCTCCCTATAAGCATCACTATATTCCTTTTCGATAATTCTGTCAATTTTTTTCAGCTCTTCCATAAGATTTTTTTTATTGTGAAGTCTTCCTGCCGTATCACATATAAGCACATCAGCCTTTCTTGATTTTGCTGCCTGAATGGCATCATACACTACTGCCCCGGGATCAGCCCCCTCCTTTTGTGATATTATGTCTACTCCTGCCCTGTTTGCCCACTCAGTCAGCTGCTCTATTGCCGCTGCCCTAAAGGTATCTGCCGCCGCCATAACAACCTTTTTTCCCTGTGCCTTAAGCTGCCCTGAAAGCTTTCCGACAGATGTGGTCTTTCCCACACCGTTTACTCCTATAACAAGAACAACTGATTTTCTGTTTTCAAATTCATATGCATTTTCCCCTACATTCATTATATCCTTTATGCTTTCCATAAGAAGTGCCTTGCACTCTGACGGCTCTTTTATTTTCTGCTCCTTTACCTTTTCCCTTAGGTTTTCCATTATTCTGCTTGTGGTATTTACACCTAAATCCGCCATAATAAGTATTTCTTCTATTTCCTCATAGAAATCCTCATCTATGCTTGAAAATCCGCTTAATATACTGTCTATTCCCGACATTATACTGCTTCTTGTCTTTGAAAGCCCTTGAACAAGCTTTGCAAAAAAGCCCTTCTTTTCCTTTTTTTCGTCACTCATAATCTTCCATTCCTTTCAAAACAAATTTTACGATACCTGCTTATCCTCAAGCTGATCCTCTATAAGATTAACCGACACAAGTGTTGACACACCTTTTTCCTGCATTGTTATTCCATAGAGAATATCTGCTGCTGCCATTGTTCCTCTTCTGTGGGTAATAACTATAAACTGGGTATGGTCTGTAAGCTTATGGAGATAATCTGCATATCTTCCCACATTTGAATCATCAAGTGCAGCCTCTATCTCGTCAAGAAGACAAAAAGGCGATGGCTTGAGATTCTGTATTGCAAAAAGAAGTGCTATTGCCGTAAGTGCCTTTTCTCCTCCGGAAAGCTGCATCATATTCTGAAGCTTCTTTCCCGGCGGCTGTGATATAATTGAAATGGCGGCCTCCAGGATATCCTCCTCCTCATTTAACTCTATTGTTCCTTTTCCCCCTCCAAATAAAATTTTAAATACCTTATCAAATTCTTCCCTAATCCGGCTGAATTTCTCAGTAAACTGCTTTCTCATGCCTGTATCAAGCTCTTCAATAATCTTTAAAAGAGTCTGCTCCGCAGTTACAAGATCATCATGCTGTGTCTTTAAAAAACCGTACCTCTCAGAAACCTCCTTATATTCCTCTATGGAATTAACATTTACATCTCCAAGGCTTCTTATGTCTGACTTAAGGGTTCCTATTGTCTTTTTTATCTGTACAAGATCATTTAGACTGTCATCCTTAAGCTCTGCCGCCATGCTGTATGTTATCTCATATTCATCCCACATATAATTAATATGCTTTTCATTTAACTCCTCAAGCTTTTCTCTCTGACCTGCAAGCCTGAACATTTCCTTGTCAAGGGCTGTTATATCCTCTGTAAGCTCTTCCCTCTTTGCGAAAAACTCCTTATGCTCCCTTGTCTGCTCCTCCTTGCTTGAAAGCATTATGCTTATTTCCTTTTCAAGAGCTTCCGTTCTTTTTTTATTTTCTTCTATTTCTCTGTTAATTTCCTCTATTTCCTTTATTTTTAAAAGAGTTTCCTTTGAAGACTCATCTGCACTTTTTTCTATAAGGCTTATTTCCTCCTTAAGCTTTACAAGCTCTCCATTTACTCTTGAAAGATTCTCGGCTGCAAAGTCTCTTTTTTGTGTTAAGCCGGCAAGATTCACTCTTAACTCTTCGTTATTCTTAAGCTCTCTTGCCTCCAGCTCTTTATTTTTCTCAATTTCTCCGTTAATATCAAGTATCTTTTCCTCAATTTCCTTATTTTTTTCCTCCCATCTTGCAAGTTCTCCGTTAAGAGCTTCATAATTAGCCTTGATATCCGTTATTTGGGATGCTATATCCACATTTTCCCTTTTAAAATCATCATAGCTGTCTTTTATTTCCCTTTTTTTCTCGTCAGCCTTATTAAGGTTCAGCTTAACTGTATTTTGTAAAATATACTGCTCATTTAACACAAGCTTTATTCTCTCAAGCTCTTCCTTTATTTCCTGACTTTCCTTTTCACAGCCTTCTATTGCTTCTTTATATTTTCTTTCTTCTTCGACGCAAAGCTTAAGCTTTTCTTCAAGCTCCTCTATCTCTCTTCTTCTTCCAAGAAGATTGCTGCTGTTTTTAAATGCTCCTCCTGACATGGAGCCTCCTGCATTTAACAGTTCTCCCTCAAGGGTTACCATTCTAAGAGTGTAGTTATATTTTCTTGCTATTGCCAATGCATTATCTATATTATCTGCTACTACCACTCTTCCCAAAAGATATTTTGCTATATTTTCACATGACTTATCTATTGATACAAGGTCACAGGCAAGACCTATAACGCCTTTTTCCGTAAGCACCCTCTCATTTGTAAAGCCTGTTTTATTTGCTATACTGCTAAGAGGAAGAAAGGTTGCCCTTCCGTACTTATTCTTTTTTAAGTACTCTATAACCTCCTTTGCCGTATTCTCGTTATCTGTTACAACATTTTGAATGCTTCCGCCGAGAGCTGTTTCTATTGCCAGCTCATATTTCTTATCTACCTTTATAATATCGGCAACTACCCCCACTATTCCTTTTTTGGAATCTTTTAGCTCCATTATTTTCTTTATACTGTTTCCGTATCCCTCATATCTTTCAGTAAGATTTCTAAGTGCCTCAAGATTTGAGTTTGTCTGATGATAAAGCCTTTGGTTTTCCTCCTTCTTTCTTACTAACACTTTCTCATCACTGACTATTCCTGCCAGTCTTTCCTCAATGTCTTTAGCCTTATCTGATGCACCTGTAATTTCATCATTTACCCTTCTCAGCTCTTCATTTAGCTCCTGTATGATTTTGTCCTGAACATCTTTATCGCTTTGAAACTTAACCATTTTCTGGTTTAATTCGGCTTTCCTTATATTTATCTGCTCAAGCATAGTATCATATCTCAGTATTTTTGCTTTAATTCCTGATTTTTCATTTAACATATTAATAATCAGGTTCTTATATTCCTCAGCCTGATTTGTAAGCTCAAGTATCCTTTTGGTAACGGCCTGTGTCTTACTGTCTGCATCACTTTGTATTTTTGATGCGTTATCTATCATTTCCTCTATGCCGTCTTTTTCTTTGTTTAGCCTTTCTCTTTCCTCCTGGTAATCCCTTATGCTTTCCTTTATGGCATCCATTCTGCTTTTATAATGCTCATCATTTGATTTTGCCGAGTTTATCTGCTCATTTAAAACCTTTATTTCCCCCTCCAGCTCTCCCTTATATAGGTTTGACCTGTTTAACTCTTCTCTTTTTTCCTCAAGGGATTTATTTATATTTTCTATAAAGGCATCAAGCTTTTCATACTGCTTTTTTGCCTCCTCTAAAAGCTGCTTCTTTTCATTTATATCCTGTGATGCTATATTATATTTATTTTCTATTTCCGAAAGCTCACTTCTTATCTTAGCTATTTCAAGCAAAAACATATTTATATCATATGCTTTTAACTCCTCCCTAAGCTTAAGATACTTTCTTGCCTTTTCAGACTGCCTCTCTAAAGGAGCAAGCTGCTTTTCAAGCTCAGATAATATATCTGTAACACGGGTAAGATTCTGCTTTTCATTTTCCAGCTTTTTTACTGCCTCTGCTTTTCTTCTCTTAAACTTTACAATACCTGCCGCTTCATCGAACAGTTCTCTTCTCTCCTCAGGCTTTCCGCTTAATATTTTGTCTATCTGCCCCTGACCTATAATAGAATAGCCCTCCTTGCCTATACCTGTATCGTAAAAAAGCTCATTTACGTCTTTTAATCTGCATATATTGCCGTTTATCATATATTCGCTCTCCCCTGAACGGAAAAGACGTCTTGATACCGTTACCTCATCATAATCTACCGGCAGCTTATGGTCTGTATTGTCAATGGTAATTGCCACATAGGCAAATCCCAAAGGCTTTCTGTTTTCCGTACCTGCAAAGATTACGTCCTCCATTTTGCCTCCTCTAAGCTGCTTTATTCTCTGCTCTCCAAGCACCCACCTTACTGCGTCTGCAACATTGCTTTTGCCGCTTCCGTTAGGTCCCACTATGGCAGTTATGCCTTTATGGAATTTAAAATTTATCCTATTTGCAAAGGATTTAAAGCCCTGTACCTCTATACTCTTTAAATACATAACATTCTCCGTTTTCTATGGTTACTTCCTATTTCTTTCCGTTTGCCTTAAGACTTAAAATAGCTTCATATGCCGCCTCCTGCTCGGCCCGCTTTTTTGTCCGTCCCTCTCCTCTTCCTATTACCCTGCCGTCAAATACCGCATCTACCGTAAAGGTTTTATTGTGGTCAGGACCTTTTTCTCCTGTCAGAACGTAATCTACCCTCTCCTTAAAATACTTCTGTACAAGCTCCTGAAGAATGGTCTTGCTATCATAAAAGAGATGTTTGTTTTCTATATCCTTTAAAACAAATTTCTTTACGAACTCTTTTGCACTAGCAAAACCACCATCCAAATATATTGCTCCTATTAATGCCTCAAAGGCATCTGATGTTACAGAATCTCTGCTTCTGCCGCCGGTTCTATCCTCTCCTCTTCCCAGCATAAGAAAGCTTCCAAGCTCTATATCTCTGGCACACATGGCAAGAGTAGGCTCACATACAATGCTGGCACGAAGTCTTGTAAGCTCACCCTCAGACTTATGTGGATACTCCTCAAATAAAGTTTCACTTGATATAAGCTCCAGCACTGCATCCCCCAAAAATTCCAGTCTTTCGTTATTATGGTGCTTTCCTATTTTCATGTCATTTGCATAAGAGCTGTGGGTTAGTGCCAGATTTAAAAGATTTTTGTCCTTAAATATGTATCCTATTCTTTTTTCCAGTTCCTTTGAATTGCTGCTCACTATATTCTCCTTATATTTCCTGCTTTGTAAAAAAGTGCCATATGGCACTTTTTACATTGCATTCTTTATCTGTTCTACCGCATCTCCTACGGTTACTATTTTCTCCGCTGCATCATTTGGAATTTCAATATCAAATTCCTCCTCTATTCCCATTATTATCTGGAATATATCAAGGGAATCTGCACCTAAATCATCTGTAAAGGTTGTATCCATTGTTATTTCTTCCACATCAACATTTAATACCTCTGCTATTATGCCCTGCAACTTTTCAAATTCCATGTCTTTACTTCCTTTCTTGTTACAAATTAATCCCCACTGCTAATATTTTCTTTTATTTTCTCATTAATTTTCTGTTCTTTAAATGTAATACACTGAATAATTGAATTTGATATCTCCTTGTATGTAGAGTTTCCGTGCGATTTAACCACAAGTCCTTTGCAGCCTAATAGCGGTGCTCCTCCATACTGGTCTGCCGTAAATGTCTTTAAGGTTTTTTTCAGTGCAGGCTTAATAAGCAATGCACCTATCTTACTTCTCACAGAAGTCATAAGACCTTCCTTAACCTTCTTTATAAGCGTCATTCCAAGTCCCTCATAGAGCTTTAAAATAACATTTCCCACAAATGCATCACAGACAATAACATCTGCGTTTCCTGACGGTATATCTCTTGCTTCTATGCTTCCGATAAAATTAATGTCCGTGCACTGCTTTAACATTGGCATTGTTTCCTTTACCAATGCATTTCCCTTTTCCTCTTCTGCACCTATATTTACTATGGCAACTTTAGGATTTTTTATTCCCACTACATTCTCCATATAAATAGAACCCATTTTTGCCCACTGAACAAGATGTGTAGGTCTTGCGTCAACATTTGCACCTGCATCAAGAAGGAGAGTTACTCCTGCTGCCGTAGGTATAACAGGTGCCATAGGCGGTCTTTCTATTCCCTTTATTCTTCCAACTATAATCTGACCTCCCACCAGCAATGCTCCTGAGTTTCCCGCAGACACAAGTGCATCTGCCTCACCTGATTTTACCATGTTCATTGCCTTTACCATTGAGGAGTCTTTTTTCTGTCTTATTGCCTCCACCGGCGGTTCTCCCGTTTCTATTACCTCCGATGCATGTACAACTTCTATCTGTTCTTTATTATATTCATATTTTGTCAGTTCTTTTTCTATGACATCTTTTATGCCCACAAGCTTAACTACTACATTGCTGTTTTTATTAACGGCATCAGCAGCACCCTTTACCATTTCTACCGGTGCATTGTCACCGCCCATTGCATCAAGCGCAACTATAACCTTTTCCATTATATCTTCCTCCTAATAGCTTACCTTACCATACTATACTAAACTATCAGCCAAAAATCAATAATTAAATTATTTTTGAGCTTCCATAAATTGCATTATTTTCGTTTTGTCATTTTTCAAAAACCACAAAGGAGCCGCTGTCAAGACTTATGCTGTGTGCCTTAACCCTAAACACCTTTTCCAATATTTTTTCCTCAAGACACTCAGTAACACCTCCCTGAAATATTACCTCCCCATTCTCCATAACTCCTATAGAGTCCGCTATTTTCAATGCCTGTGACAAATCATGATATACGGCAAGCACAGTCCTTCCCATGGATTTTAACAGCTTTAGCATATCCATAAGCTCAAGCTGATATGTAATATCAAGATATGCCGCAGGCTCGTCTAATACAATATATTCACTGCTTTGTGCAAGTGTCATTGCAAGGTAAACTCTCTGTCTTTGTCCTCCTGAGAGTTCAGACACATTTCTATGTCTAAGACCTTCTGTGTTTGTAAGCTTAAGTGCCTTATCTACTATTTCCCTGTCCTTTTCCCCAAGTCTCCTGCCATAACTTAAATGAGGGTACCTTCCGTGAGCTGCAAGCCCCTCAACAGATATACTTGGTATACTTCTTATCTGAGGCATAATAGCTATTTTCTTTGCCCTGTCCTTTGGTGAATATAATGTTATATCTTTACTGTCAATCATAATCTTTCCTTCCCTTATATTTATCTGCCTGTTTAAGCATTTAATAAGGGTGGATTTTCCACAGCCGTTTTTCCCCACAAGAACAGTAATCTCTCCGTTTTTTACTGTAAAAGTAGTATTTTTAATAATATTTTCTTTATCATATCCCGCGTATACACCTTTAAACTCAAGCATATCTGCCTCCTAATGTCTTCTTCCCTTTAACAGTAACACCATAAAAAATGGTCCTCCTAAAAATGCCGTTATAATACCTACCGGAAGCTCGTAAGGTGAAAACATAACACGTCCCATAATATCAGACACCACCATAAGTATTGCTCCAAACATTCCGCTGGCAGGTATTAGTATCCTTGCATCATTTCCCACAAGCTTTCTGCACACATGGGGAACAATAAGCCCTACAAAGCCTATAAGTCCTGCAAAGCTCACAACGCAGCCCGCCAGTATGCTTGCAAGCACTACAAATAACATTCTTACGAGATTAACTCTCATTCCAAGAGAGGCTGCAACATCATCGCCAAGTGACAAAACATTCAGACCTCTTCCAAGCATTATGCTTAATATAAATGATATAATTATACATAATCCGGGAAGATATAAATCTCTCATTAAAACTCCCGACAGTCCTCCTATTGTAAAGGAATTATAGCTTGTCACTACATCGGGAAACAAAAGCGTAAGTGTGTTTATTCCTGCCCCCACAAAGCCTGACACTGCAATTCCGGCAAGCACTATTGTCATTTTTGATGCCCTTGTATAATGTGCAAGTGCAAGAATCAAAAATGTAGTAAGCAGTGCTCCCAAAAATGCTGCCGCAGGTATAAGGGCAAAGCTTTCCGGAAACAAAGCAAGTATAATAAGAACTGCAAAGCCTGCTCCTGAGTTTACTCCTATAATATTAGGACTTGCCAGAGGATTATCCATTATTGTCTGAAGTATAACTCCTGCCACTGACAAGCCTGCTCCTGCAAGAACTCCTGCTGCAACTCTTGGGAGCCTTATGCTTTTTACTATTGCCTTTGCTGCTTCACTTGCTTCTCCTCCTGTTAATACATTCCATATCTCCTCCATGGAAAGAGATGTGCTTCCAAGCATAAGGCCCAGAAGCACTGCAATTATCACACCTGCAAATAATATTATATTTACTGTTATACTATTGAATTTTTTCATTGTTTTTTCCTTATAAACTTTTTAGAACAAATCAGGATACAATATTTTGGCAAGCTCTCTGTATGCCTCTGCCCACCTTGCATTTGGCTTATAGTGGAAAAGCTCTTTTGATAGTACATAATAGTTATTATTTTTAATTGCATCTATAGTCTGCCATGCATCACTTGACTCTATTAAATCTTCCATATACTTAACTGCTGCATCTGTATCATTTCCCATAGTTGTCACAAATACATACTTGGGATTTTCAGCAACTATAGCCTCGGTGCTAAACTCCTCCAGAAGAATATTGCCATGGTCTGCAATATTGTCACATCCAAGCTCCTTAAGCATAACGCCTACAAAATTATCATCAACCTTTGCCTTTGCACCTGTTGAGTATGCACGTATTAATAACACTTCAGGCTGTACATTATCCGATTCCTGAATTTTTTTCTTTATATCATTAATTTCCGCTTCTAAACCGGTGCCATAAGTCTCATATGCTTCCCTGTCTCCTGTTATGTCAGTAAATATCTTTAGCAGATTTAAGTAATCCTCAAAGGAATCCTCTGTCATGGCTGCAACCGGTATATTATTTTCCCTTAACAAATCCACCAGCTCAAGCTGTCCTGACAAATCCGTGGTAAGTATTACAAAATCAGGCTGTGATGCTATAAGTGCCTCTGAATCAATAGTCTTTCCCGCACTGTCACCTACTATTGTAACATCATCTTCCTTTACAAAGCCTCTGTCCACCGAGCCCTGTATTGTAATGCTGACCTTTCCTCCTGCAAGCTGCCACAAATCCGCATAAGAAGCATATAAAACAGCTACTTTGCCGGGATTTTTTTGTACCTCCACCTTTGCTCCCGTACTGTCTGTAAATATATATTTATCCCCTGTATTTTCCTCTGACTGTTCCTTTTTATTTGAGGCTCCTTCCTTATCATCTGATGCTTTGCATGAAGCCATTGCAAATATACCCGCTATTGCAAGTATAATAATGGCAGTCTTATATATTTTACTTTTCATATTCATTTAACCTTTCGTTTTACATTTCATAAGTAAGCAATAAAGCTTTATATAATAAGATATATTACAGTACCTATAATTCCTGTTCCGAATATTACCAATATGGGGTTTACCTTAAATTTTCTGAGAACAATAAAGCCCGCAACAAAAAGCACAGCTTCTACCCATCTTAAATTTTGGGCTGATACACTGCTTTTGTCTCCGTTAAATAATGCGAGAATAAGTATTGACATTCCTGCTGATGCTATAAGTGCAACAACTGCCGGCCTTAGGGCTGACAAAACAGTCTGTACCCCCGTCATTGTTCTGTATTTATAATAAACATAAGCTAAAATAAGACATATTATAAACGAAGGTAAAATGCACCCAAGTGTACATATAGCAGCACCTGCCGGTCCCGCTATTCTTGTACCTACAAATGTTGCAGAATTAATGGCTATAGAGCCGGGTGTCATCTCTGCTATTGTTATAAGATCAGTAAACTCTTCAAGTGTCATAAGACCTCTCATATCTACTATCTGTGACTGTATAAGAGGTATTGCAGCATATCCTCCGCCGACACTGAATAATCCTACCTGAAAAAAACTGATAAAAAGCTGAAGAAGTATCATTATCCTTTTGTCTCCTTCCTGCCCTTTATGTTTAAAAGAAAATCTGCCACTCCTATTATAATACAGGCAAATATAATAATCATAGCACTTACTCCTAAAAAGAATGTGGCAATAAAGGCAATTATCATAACTGCCATATATAATATTCTTTTAGTTGCCACTACATTTTCCGTAAGCTTCCACACCACATCAAAAATAACTGCCGCTACACCTGCTCTCATCACCTGAAGTGCAACAGATATATACTTATTTTCCCTAAACCAGTCATAAAACACTGCTATAATAGATATTATTATGACAGGCGGAAGGGTGGTGCCCAGCACGGCAACCAACGCCCCTACAAGTCCATGCATACGATAACCTAATATAATTGATGCATTAATAGGTATCGGTCCCGGTGATGACTGGGCAATGGCAGTAATATCAAGCATTTCCTCCTCATCTATCCACTTAAGCTTTTCTACAAACTTTTCCTTCATAAGAGATACTATGACAAAGCCTCCTCCAAATGTACTTGCACTTAATATAAATGTTGATGCAAAAAGCTGCCACAGCATCTTTCCCTTTGATTTACCGTTTGTCTTCATCTTAACAGGTTGCTCCTCCTGACATATGCTTCTCGGCATTAATAATATCGTCTTTTCTCTTTAAAATATCATCACTTAACAATTCCCTTTGAACATTTTCAAATCCTATACGCTCTACTGTATCGGCAAGCCTTTCACCTGTTATTCCCTGCTCCCTGAAGAAAAGAATGGTTTTTTCTATAACACTCATAACCTCTTCCTCTGATGTAAATATCTTTTCTATATCTCTGCCGTGAGCCACCTTTTTTCCCCAGCGGCCTCCAATAGTAATCTTATATCCCGTAATCTTTTCACTTACAGCTCCAAACGGACATTTTCCCACACATCTTCCGCAATGATTACAGCTTTCCTCCGGTATTGTTATTTTGCCGTCTTCTACCTTTGCAATTTTTATTGGGCAAGTGTTTTCTATAACACATTTTTTACAGCCGTGACAACGCTCCATGTCTATCTCAGGCACTCTTTGCCCAATAATTCCAAGGTCATTTAAATCCGGCTTCACACAGTTATTTGGACAGCCTCCCACTGCTATTTTAAATTTGTGGGGAAGCTTAACCCCGTTATATCCCTTATAAAATGCTTTGTGTATCTTATCTGACAATGAAAATGTATCGTAAAGACCATACTGGCATGTAGTTCCTTTGCATGACACTACAGGACGTACCTTTGAGCCTGTACCTCCCGTCTCGAGTCCCGCCTTTCCTATATACTCCCTGAAAGGCTCTATATTCTCATAAGAAATACCTGTAACCTCCATTGTCAGTCTTGTTGTCATGGCAATATGACCATCTCCAAACTTTTCTGCCGCCTCTGCTATACAAATCTGCTCCGCCGCAGTAATCTTTCCATTTCTTGTTATAACCCTGCCGTTAAACTTATTCGTTCCCTTATTATGTAAAAATCCCAATGCCTTCACTCTTGTAATATCAGCAGGAGAAATTGTAACATCTGCTTTTTCCTTTTGAAGCTTTCCCTTTTCTATAAGAAAATCATCCAAAATCTTTGCTGTCTTTTCTATTGTGGTAATACATTTGGTTTCTTCATTTTTCTTATATTTGGGTTTTAATATGTCACAGTCAGTTCCTCCAAGCTCTCTCTTAAACTTTTCAAAAAATTCACCGCAAAGCTCTCTAAAGCCTTCTGTCTCATGATCCTTTGTCTCAACAAACATTTTTCCAAGCACAGCAACTGCACCTATAAGGGCACCGCAGGTGCTTCCTGCTCCTATGCCTCCTCCAAAGCCACTCATAAGTTTTATATCATCTTCCGTAATTCCAAGGTTATATTCTGCATTTGCTAATTTCAAAATAGTTTCCGCACAATTATGATTTTCTTTTAAATAAACATCAAAAATTTCTTCTTTTTTCATATTTCCCTATCCTTTCGTATACTGATAAATATTTTTCGTACAATTATTTCAATTAATCTAATTGATTAATTATTTTCAATATACTCCAAAAAAAACAAATTATCAACATTTTTTGTATTAAACATAAAAATCCCGCCCGGTAAAACCGGACGGGATTTTTATTACTTAATTAGTCCTGAGCTATAATCTCTTTCTTATTGTAGCTTCCGCAAGACTTGCATACTCTGTGAGGCATCATTAAAGCACCGCACTTGCTGCACTTTACAAGATTTGTAGCTGACATTTTCCAGTTAGCTCTTCTCTTATCTCTTCTTGCCTTTGAAGTTTTATTCTTTGGACAAATAGACATGGTTTACACCTCCTTAAAGCTATTAAAGACCTCCAATGCCTTAGCCATTCTCGGGTCAGGTTCTGTGGTATCACAACCACAATCTTCATGGTTGAGATTCGTGCCACATCTATTACAAATTCCCTTACAGCTTTCACTGCAAAGAACCTTCATAGGTAAATTCACCAGAATCTCACCGTAAGCGAACTTCTCTGCATCAAACTCAGCTCCGCTGATATATGTCATCTCGTCTAATGCATCTCTTCGTGTGACATCCGTATCGCCTAAGTTTATCTCTTTAGAAGTACTGATTCTAATGTTTTCTCTCACATCCTCAAGACATCTGTCGCATGGAATAGTCAACGTAACATCTATATCTGCTTCAAGCATTACACGCCTGTTTCCAAGCCCTGTAAATGTAAATGCCATAGGCTTTTTTTCAGCAACAGGATAACTCCCTGTCTTTGATGTAAACACTTCCATCTCCAAAGGTATCTCTACAGACTTAACCTTATCCTCACGGGATAAAAGCTCTGATAAATCAACTAACATAAAGTACCTCTTTCTAAATGTAAATTGCTTTATAAAAACAATTTTCTCACACAATCAATGATTATACATAAAACAAAAGAATTTGTCAACATTTTTTTATGCTTCTACAAGTGCCTTTGTTTCCCTTGCAATCTTTAATTCTTCATCTGTAGGAATAACCATTACCTTTACCTTTGAATCAGGTGTTGATATATATCTCTCCGGTCCTCTTACATTATTTGCTTCCTCATCAAGTGTAATTCCCATATATCCTAAATAAGAAAGTACATTCTTTCTTACGTCGTGGTCATTTTCACCTACACCTGCAGTAAATGCAATAGCATCAACGCCGTTCATGGCTGCTATATAGCTTCCGATGTACTTAGCTACTCTATAGCAGAATACGTCAAGTGCCATCTGTGCTCTCTTGTTTCCTTCCTCTGCTGCCGCCCACAAATCTCTAAAGTCGCTTGATACTCCGCTTAGTCCCAGCATACCTGACTTTTTGTTTAAAATGTTTAACATCTCATTAATGTCTTTTCCCTCTTTATTTGCAATAAACTGTACTACTGCCGGATCAATATCACCGCTTCTTGTTCCCATTGCAAGTCCCTCAAGAGGAGTAAGTCCCATGCTTGTATCAACACACTTTCCGTTTACAACTGCTGATATTGAAGAACCGTTTCCAAGATGGCACACTATAACCTTTGAATTATCAGGATCAAGTCCTGCAAACTCAACTGCCCTCTTTGAAACAAAGGCATGGCTTGTACCGTGGAATCCGTACTTTCTTATATCATACTTTTCATAGTACTCATATGGAATAGCATACATATATGCTTTTTCCGGCATTGTCTGATGAAATGCAGTATCAAATACAGCCACCTGAGGCTTTCCAGGTATTGCCTTCTCACATGCCTCAATGCCTATAAGATTTGCAGGATTGTGAAGAGGTCCTAAATCAAAACACTCCCTTACTACTTTCTTTACATCTTCGTTTACAATAATTGAGGCACTGTACTTTTGTCCTGCATGAAGAACTCTGTGTCCTACTGCACCAATGTCATCAATATGGTCAATTACGCCGTGCTCCTTGTCAATTAGTGCCTCAAGCACAAGCTCTACTGCCGTGCTGTGGTCAGGCATAGGCTTCTCCACAACATACTTATCCTTTCCCTCCGGCTTATGTGTAAGAACTGAGCCTTCTGCACCTATTCTCTCACAGATACCCTTTGCCAGTACCTCCTCGTTTACCATGTCAAATAACTGGTACTTAAGTGATGAGCTTCCGCAGTTTAAAACTAAAATCTTCATAACCTTTAATCTCCTTTATTTAAAATATTTACTAAAATATGGTTTTTATTCTAATTATTTTGTGCCTGTACTGCGGTAATTGCAACAACTCCCACAATATCCTTTGCTGAACAGCCTCTTGACAAATCATTTACCGGCTTTGCTATTCCCTGTGTCATAGGTCCGTATGCCTCTGCCTTTGCAAGTCTTTGTACAAGCTTATAGCCTATATTTCCCGCATCAAGGTCAGGGAATATAAGCACATTTGCACGTCCTGCCACATCACTGCCCGGAGCCTTTGACGCTCCTACACTTGGAACTATTGCTGCATCTGCCTGAAGCTCTCCGTCAATACAAAGCTCCGGTGCCATTTCCTTTGCTATTTTAACTGCCTCGGCTACCTTGTCCACATTAGGGTGCTTTGCACTTCCCTTTGAAGAATGTGACATCATTGCTACCTTTGGCTCCTTTCCCACCAGCAGCTTAAAGCTTTCGGCTGAAGATATTGCTATAGCTGCAAGCTCCTCCGAATTAGGACTCTGATTAAGTCCGCAGTCTCCAAATACAAATGTTCCGTTTTCCCCGTACTCACAATCAGGCACATCCATTAAAAAGAAAGCTGATACAAGCTTTGTACCCGGCTTTGTCTTTACTACCTGAAGTGCCGGCTTTAATGTGTTTGCTGTTGAATGACACGCTCCCGATACTGCTCCGTCTGCATCTCCTGCCTTTACCATAACACATGCATAATACATATACTCTGTCATTAAAAGCTTTTCAGCTTCCTCTCTTGTCATTCCCTTGCTTTTTCTAATTTCAACCAATAAATCTATATATTTTTCTGTCTTTTCATATGTAGCCGGATTTACTATTATTGCACCTGATATATCAAGTCCCGCACTGTTTTTTTCTATCTCCTCAGGTGTTCCGATAATCACAAGATTAGCAATTCCCTCTGCCAAAATTTCCGCTGCTGCCTCAAATGTTCTTCTGTCCATTGATTCAGGTAATACAATAGTCTTTTTGTCCTGTTTTGCTCTTGATTTGATTTCATCTATAAATCCCATATCAAAAGTCTCCTTTCTTTTTCTTAAGTATGACCTTTCGCCACACAAACTCACATTAATTATAAATCAATATTTCCTTGTATACAAGAAGAAAAAAGAAGTTTTTTGTATAAATTTTCATACAATGTGTTTTTGTGACTTTTTCATTACTATCTCGTATTTTCCTTTCTCCATAATAATTTTTTTCATACTTTCTTTATTACCGTTTATGCTTAACATAACATAGCCGTCAGGTACAATAAACTCTGCCTTGCAGTTAAATGGAACTTCTACTTGAAGCTTAGCTATATTCTCCTTTTCACCTGTAAGCTCTGATGCAATCCTATATATTCCTGAAGCCGAATCAAAAATACACTCTGACTTTTCTATCCTTTTATCAAAGGAAGGAGAAATAACTGCCTTTTTAAACCCTGCCTCCGTTTCGTCAGGTTTTATTCCGCACACTGTCTCATATATCCACTCCACTATTGCACCGTAGGCATAATGATTGAGACTGTTCATTCCCGTATCACTTATGCTCCCGTCAGGAAGTACTGAGTTCCATCTTTCCCACACTGTGGTTGCACCCATATTAACCTCATACAGCCATCCGGGATAATCCTCATTTAACAAAAGGGTATACGCCTCCTCATTAAGTCCTGCTTTTGTAAGCGCTTTACATAAGTAAGCCGTTCCTATAAATCCTGTGTCAAGGTGCATATTGTTTGATATAAGCTTTTCCTTAAGTCTGTTGATAGTATGATTTTCCATACCCTGGGGCATCAGATTAAAATATACTGCAAGCACAAGACCTGTCTGTGTATCGCATATCAGATTTCCCTCTTTTGTAAAATACTTTTTTATTATAGCTGCCCTTACCTGCTTACATATATCCCCATAATACCTTTCATCATCCTTAAACCCAAGAACCTCTGCTGCCTTATATGTAAGATATGAGGAATAAAAATAATAAACAGAGGCAACAAAATACTTATCCGTCATTCCAAAGCAGCTGTTTTTATCACTGTTGTCCAGAGCAAGCCAGTCTGCAAAGTGAAATCCTACAGTCCAAAGCCTCTCTCCACCGCAGTATTTTTCGTCCATATCTATAATAAAATCAGTCCACATTTTCATATTTTCATATGATTCCCTTAGGTATGCTTTATCACCGTAAAACAAATACATAGTCCACGGAATTACTGTTGCAGCGTCACCCCAGCCGCAGGAGCCTGCCTCTCCCCATATATCCTTTGATATATCAGGCATTTTATCCCCCATTTTTACCCTTGCCGCAGTATGCACATCAGGTACCACATAAGGCACTGCCCCACCCTTTTCTTTCTGTGCATATGCCATATCCTTTAAATATTTCCTAAAAAACGCAGCCGTGTCCATATGGTAAGAGGCCGTCCTGCAAAATACCTGTGCATCACCTGTCCATCCCAGACGTTCATCTCTCTGAGGACAGTCCGTAGGCACATCTATAAAGTTTCCCTTTTGCCCCCACAATGTATTTTCAATAAGCTTATTTACCTTAATGGAAGAGGTTTTAATATATCCTGTTCTTTCCATCTCTGAATAAATCACACATGCTGTAAAATTATAATTCCCAAAGTTTTCTTCCGTGAGCTTTATTCCTGATACCTTCACATACCTAAAGCCATAAAATGTAAAATGAGGTCTTGCATGCAGTCTTTTCCCGTTACATATAAACACAAATTCTGCCTTTGCAGTTCTTAAGTTATCCCTGTAAAAATTATTATTTTGAAGAATTTCACCATACTGGAGCTTTATTTTTCTTCCTCTTTCCTCTTTACAGTCAAATTCAACCCAGCCTGATACCTCCTGTCCAAAATCAAGCACCTGCTCTCCTAAGGGTGTTATAATAAGATTGGGATTTATTATTTTCTCCTGAATTTTAAGAGGCGGACTTACTCTTTCCACAACAGGTGCATTATATTCATTTACTTCTTTTACAGGTTTACAGCTTTTCCCTTTCTCTTTATCAGTATCAACACAGGCATCATAAATTTCCCCGTCATAAATATTCCCCCCGGCCACGGGAGACTTTTTATACTGCCATGTATCATCAGTTGTTATAATCTGTGACCTGCCTTCCTTAAAGCTAATCACCAGCTTTGCCGCAGCCATACACCTGTTTCCATATATATTCTCAACTCCCCCGTACTGGTAGCTGAACCTTCCCTTATACCAGCCGTTTCCCAGCAATATCTGTATAATATTCTTTCCGTTTCCTATACTTTCCGTCACATCATAAGTTTCATACTGCAGCCAGTATCTGTAATCATTGTAAAATGGAGTAAGATACTCATCTCCTGCCTTTTTCCCGTTAATATATGCCTCATATAATCCTACTCCGCATATATAAAGTCTGGCAGAAATAATATCATCCTTACTGCCGTCAAGTCTGAATTCCTTATACATATTTGGAAGCTCATTATTCAATTCAGATGTAATCCAGTATCTGCCAAGGTCATTATCTGAAAGTCCCCCCTCAAACCACTCTATACGGCTTACTCCCTCATCTCCGTCATCTGCCTTACCACTTACCTGCCAGTAATACCTTTTTCCCATGGGGAAATTATAGTCCGGAGAAAACTCCAACGGATTAATATTTTCAACATTTCCGCTGTCATAAATAATATTTGACATATTCTCCCTGTCAGACACCCTTATCCGTCCCCATTTTAAATACTTTCCCGTACTTTCCTCTACCTTAAATGAAAATACCGGCCTTCTCAAATCATACCCCAAAGGGTTCACAAGATGATTTACCTTAAGCCCTCTAAACTTCATAGCTACCTCCTCCAGTTTTTCACAATTATTACTCTGTTTTCATATTATACCATTATTTTCTGTCAATATCATCTACAATTTATAGGGAAACTAAAGTAAATTATATGTCCCGCAAATGGTAAGAAAGTATGTATAACAGGTGAAAAATTGTTAAAAATTTCTTGCCATATTGTCCCGTGTAGTTTATAATCGATAACAGAGCATTTTTATGCTTATACTTACATATAACCTAGACTAAGGAGGGAATAGACAATGTCATATGTTGATGAAGTCATTGACTTGGTAGTAAAGCAGAATCCTGCCGAGCCGGAATTCCATCAGGCTGTTAAGGAGGTTCTTGAATCTTTAAGAGTTGTTGTGGAAGCTAATGAGGAGAAATTCAGAAAGGAAGCTCTTTTAGAGCGTCTTGTAAACCCAGAGCGTCAGTTTAAATTCAGAGTTCCTTGGGTTGATGATAAGGGACAGGTACAGGTAAATACAGGATACAGAGTACAGTTTAACAGTGCTATAGGACCATACAAGGGTGGTTTAAGATTACATCCTTCAGTAAACTTAGGTATTATTAAATTCTTAGGCTTTGAGCAGATTTTTAAGAATTCTCTTACAGGCTTACCTATCGGAGGCGGTAAGGGCGGCTCCGATTTTGATCCTAAGGGCAAGTCAGACCGTGAGGTTATGGCATTCTGCCAGAGCTTTATGACAGAGTTATGTAAATATATAGGTGCAGACACTGATGTTCCTGCTGGTGACATCGGTACAGGTGCAAGAGAAATCGGATATATGTTTGGACAGTACAAGAGAATCCGCGGAGTATACGAGGGAGTTCTTACAGGCAAGGGCTTATCTTACGGCGGTTCACTTGCAAGAACAGAAGCTACAGGCTACGGTCTTTTATATTTGACAACAGAAATGTTAAAGTGCAACGGACATGATATTGCAGGTAAGACAGTTGCTGTTTCAGGCTCAGGAAATGTTGCAATCTATGCTACACAGAAGGCTCAGCAGCTTGGTGCAAAGGTTGTTACGGTTTCTGATTCTACAGGCTGGATATATGACCCTGAAGGAATAGATGTTGCTCTCCTTAAGGAGGTTAAGGAAGTTAAGCGTGCAAGACTTACTGAATACGCTGCCAACAGACCAAGTGCCCAATACCATGAAGGCAGAGGAGTATGGTCAGTAAAGGTTGACATTGCTCTTCCATGTGCTACACAGAACGAATTATTATTAGAGGATGCTAAGCAGCTTGTTGCTAACGGCTGTATTGCCGTTGCAGAGGGTGCTAATATGCCTACTACTCTTGATGCAACAGAGTACTTACAGAAAAACGGCGTATTATTTGCACCTGGTAAGGCTGCAAACGCAGGCGGTGTTGCTACTTCTGCCCTTGAAATGTCACAAAACAGCGAGAGACTCAGCTGGACATTTGAAGAGGTTGATTCTAAGCTTAAAGACATTATGGTAAATATTTTCCATAACATGGATGATGCGGCAAAGAGATACGGCGCTGAGGGCAATTATGTTGTAGGTGCAAATATTGCAGGATTTGAAAAGGTTGTAGATGCAATGACAGCTCAGGGCATTGTGTAATTTTCTTCCTTAAAAAATCCAATAATATATAGCAAAGGGACAGTCACTCTGATTTTCAATCAGTATGGCTGTCTCCTTTATTTTTATATAACTATATATTAGATTTTCCCTGCTCTGATATAATTTGAAGAACCTCTGTAATATTCTTTTTTCCAAAAACAATTTTATCATTATTAATAACCATGCACGGAACACTCATCACATTATATTTCTTTTTCATTTCCGGAAAGTGAGATATATCATACATTTCTGCAGTTACATAAGGTGAAAGTGCCGCTATCCTCTGTGATGACATAACCACATCAGGACACATTGTACATGACAAGGATACAAGCACCTTAATATTAACATTTTCTTTAATGTTCTCCACTGCGGCTTTTACCTCATCTGTTATCTCCTGTCCCGGTCCTGCCACATTATATAGTGCTATAATAAAGGAATTAAATTCATGTCCTCCCGGAACACCGTGAAAGAATATACCGCTGCTGCTTCCGTCCTCATATAAAAGCTCCATTGCCGGATAATCAATTTTTTCTTTGCCCTGTTCCAAAGATATATCTGCATCTGCTGCTTTCCATTCTATCTTATCTGTTACCTCTGTTATTTCTCCAAAAATCCTTTTATCTCAGCAGACAGATTACTGTCATCAAGCCATGCTCTTATCACTGCTTTTCTTGAAAATTTTCCGAACACACCGTCAAGCTGTGCCCTTATCTCGCTTCCTATAAATTTGTTTTCACCTGCTGACCCACTGTCTTGTCCCTCTGATTCATAAACCTTCTTACCCTTATCTTCCTTGTCTTTCTTTTTATACAGCTCAGGAATTTTTAGCTTCTCATGCAGCTCAGACACATTCCTTTCAAGTGATGTTGCTGCCACAGCTCCGTCTGACACAGCAGTAACCACCTGCCTTAAGTTTTTGACACACACATCTCCTGCCGCATAAACTCCGTTAATATTTGTTTTTTGATTTATGTCCGTAATAATATATCCCTGTCGGTCAAGTTCAATATTATTTCCAATCCACCCTGTATTGGGAACATACCCTGCAAATATAAAAATTCCAAAGGAATCCTGTTCATTTACTCTGTACTCCCATTCCTCACCTGTTGCATTATTTCGGAATTTTGCATACTCAAGTGTATTACTGCCCCCCGCTTCTATAATCTCTGTTTCAAATATAACATTTATTTTTTCATAATTTTCCAGTTGGTCGGAAACCGTCTTTGCACATGTGAATTCACTTTCTCTTACTATAATAGTGACCTTGCTTGCATATTTTGTAAGAAACATACTTTCCTCTACGGCAGCAAAGCCTCCTCCTATGACAAACACTTCCTTTCCCGTAAAAAACTCTCCGTCACAGGTAGCACAGTAAGCTACACCCCTTCCCTGAAATTCCTTTTCACCTGTAAATCCCAGCTTTCTTGGATTTGCTCCCGGTGCCAGAATTACTCCAAGTGCTTCATAATCTCCTTTTGTTGTGTGAAGGAGCTTTATATCTGATGACAATTCCATGTCAATTACTTCCCCAATGGCAAATTCAGCTCCGAAGCTTTCTGCCTGAATACGCATTTTTTCAGTAAGCTCCTTACCGCTTGCCATCTCTACTCCGGGATAATTGACTATCTCAGACGTTATGGTAATCTGTCCTCCTATACCTGATTTTTCAAGAACAAGAACACGATACTTTGCCCTTGCCATATATATTGCCGCCGACAACCCTGCAGGTCCGGCTCCTACAATAATAACATCATATAAGTTTTCCTTCATTTTTTTCCTGCCTTTCTTCCATATTATAAAACTGTGCAGGCAAAATTTTATTTCCCTGCACAGTAAATATTTATTCTTATATGAGTCCTACCAAATCAAGGCTCGGCTTTAATGTCTCAGCACCCGGCTGCCACTTTGCAGGGCAAACCTGGTCTCCATGCTCGGCAACAAACTGTGATGCCTGTACCCTTCTAAAAAGCTCGTCTGCATTTCTGCCTACGTTTCCGGCAGTAACTTCATAAGCTACTATTTTCCCCTCCGGATTTACAATAAAGCTTCCCCTTTCTGCCATGCCGTCCTCCTCAATCATAACGTCAAAGCCTCTTGTCAAAATACCTGTAGGGTCAGCAAGCATAGGATATTGTATCTTCTGAATTGTCTTAGATGCATCATGCCATGCCTTGTGTACAAAATGAGTATCACATGATACGCTGTATATTTCACAGCCTATGTTTTTAAAATCCTCATATTTGTTTGCCAAATCCTCCAGCTCGGTCGGGCACACAAATGTAAAATCTGCCGGATAAAAGAAAAATACACTCCACTTACCCAATATATCATCCTTTGTAACTGTCTTAAACTCATTTCCTACATATGCCTGTACCGTAAATTCAACAACTTCTTTATTAATGTATGACATTTTGTCTCCTCCTTAAATTCAATATCTGTAGTTAGTCTCTGCTAACTACAGATATATTATCATAACATTTTGATAAAATCAAGCTTCAAAATTATTATGCACAAAATATCTACATTTAATACATATGCAGGCTTTTTAATTCATTCTGTCCGGTCTTCCTCCATGCATTCCTCCACCGTTTCCGCCGGGAATGTCTCCGCCATTCATTCCGCCCCCGGAACCGATTTGATTTATTATCTGAGAAATTGTAACACTTCCCACTTCATCTCCTCCACTATAGCTTCCGTCTGTATAAAAACCGTTTCCATCATCTTCCCCCGTTGTTTCTCCTCCGCAGCTTACTGTGTATGTTTCCCCCTCTATTATGTCAGGAGAGCATATTACAACACTATTATACTTCTTTGAAGGCATATAGGTAAGTATGCTGTTTCCCTCACTGTCACTTATGTTAAATAATGTATTTTTGCTCTGATATGCAGTTGTCACTACAGATATGCAATATTGTGATGAAGTGGTGCTTACGGTCTGCATCATTCCTGAGCTTCCGGCTGCCACTAACAGTCCTCCTGACATATTAAATTCTGTGGTATAATCAAGTGCACCATTTCCGCTGTTTTCCGGCCCATCTATAAGTATGGTTCCATCTGTAACAGTCACTGAGCCGTTTGAATCAAGTCCGTCACCATCTGCATTCAGATATATATATCCTCCGTTTATCTCCACACTTCCTGTAGATGATGAAAAATCATTCATTCCCGGACGTCCGCTCTGAGAAGAACCGTCATTGCCTCCTGCTGCATTTATGCCGTCATCACTTGCACATACTGTTATATATCCCCCATTTATTATTATGGCTGCACTTTCTATTCCCTCATAGCTTTTTGTAATATTAATTTCACCCTCATTTATTACAAGCTCTGTATCTGAGTGAATACCGTCATCTCCTGATGCTACTTCAATGCTTCCGCCTGATATTTCTATTGTTCCGTTGGAATGTATGGAATCATCCTCTGAATTTATGTTAATTGTTCCTTTCGTTATTGTTATATCTACTCCTGCTTTTATTCCCTTTATGCTTGTATCAGAGGATGTATTTCCTCCTCCCCACATATCATTAGTACTTACAACACTTGCACCGTCTCCTGTATCTACATTAATATTCCCACCTTCTATTTTAAGACATGTTTCCGCCTGTATTCCGTCCTCTCCCGCCGTAATATTTATATTGCCATTCTGGATAAGAATATATCCCAGGGATGAATCATCTGTATTATCACTTTTAAGTCCGTCTCCTTTGGCATCTACAGTTATATCTCCACCTTTAATAACAAGATAATCCTTTCCTTTAATTCCGTTATTCTCCGCATTTACCGTAAGGTTAATATTTACTATTTCCAAGGTATCCTTGCTTGCTATTCCGTTATTAAAGTTTCCGTTTACCGTCAGACTTCCGTCACCTGATATTACAAGGTCATCTTTGCTGAATATGCAGGCATTTGGTTCCTCGTCCTCTGTCACTGCATATGTATATTCCTTTGCATCACTTAAAGTGTTTTCCGTTCCTGTTGCAGCGGATATTATGGTTTTCTTTGCATTTACCACATATACAGGAGAATTTGTATTACTTGTAATATTGGCATTGCTTAATATAATCCAAACAGTCCCCTTATCCTCTGTATCAACTGCTATCTGACCGTCATCAAGGGTTCCTGTAACTATATATGTTCCCGCATTTTTTATTGTGGCAGTTGTTCCGCTTACTGTCACTGACGATGCCTCACATTCAATGGAATCCCCTTTAAGATATATTGTATTGGAGGCAGTACTTTCCACTGTAGTATCGGCACCCTCTCCCGTAAGCTCTCCGCCCATGCTTACTGCCACTGTTACCATATTTTCCTCCACATCTTCAGATGTTACGTCAAATTTTACTCCTACAGACTGAGTGCCTCCAGCCTCCGTATCACCGGCACTGCCTGCTGTATCCTGCTCTAAACCATTGCCTGTATCTGATGAGCTGCTGCACCCATATATACTGCACATTGCCATAGCAGCAGCTATTCCTATTGCCATTATTTTTCTTCTCATATTTTTCCTCTTTTCTTTTATAATAATTAGGTATATGTTAATTTATGTTTTTTAGTATGATTCATATGTGTGAAAGAGATGTGAAAACAGTTTGACTTATAACTGAATAAATTATATGATATTTTGTGATTATTATCTAATTTAAAGGCATTTATGAAAGGAACAGACAGCATGAAATCAGTGGGACTTATAACTGAATATAACCCTTTTCACCTTGGTCATAAATACCATATTGAAAAGGCAAAGGAGCTTACAGGTGCCGACGTATGTATAGTAATTATGAGCGGCAATTACGTTCAGAGGGGAACTCCTTCCTTTGTGGATAAATATACAAAAACAAGGGTGGCTATAAATAACGGAGCCAATATAGTTATAGAGCTTCCCTTCTGCTTTGCCTGCTCAGGTGCCTGGTATTTTGCATATTCTGCCGTAACCATTCTTGATAAGCTAAATATTACAGACTATATATGCTTTGGCTCTGAGTACGGTGATATTGAGCTATTATATAATATTGCAGCAATACTTGAAAATGAGCCTGATAATTTTAAATCATACCTGAAAAATTATTTGAAAACAGGGATTTCATATCCTGCTGCAAGACAAAAGGCTCTTGAAGACTGCTGTAATATTCCTGATATTAAAAATATCCTTGGCTCCCCTAATAATATTCTTGGTATTGAATATATAAAAGCTCTTATCAAAAGAAACAGCACCATCAAGCCTGTTACATTTAAGCGTATAAATGCAGGCTACCATGATACAGACATTACTGCACGTCTTTATTCTGCAACGGCAATAAGGGAAAACAGCAATATTTTCCATACCCTAAATAATATTGATTCACTGTATAAAGACACCTACGAAAAAACATATCCCGTTGCTCCTGATGATTTTTCCCTTCTTGTGGGAGAATCACTTATAGACCATATAAGAAACGACACTCTGTGTGATGTATTTGGCATGACTAATCCTCTAAAAAATAAAATAACAAACAATATAGACAACTATACAGGTTTTACCTCTTTTATTCACCGTCTTAAATCAAAAAATTTAAGCCACACCTCCATTGCAAGAGCACTTCTTCACTGTATGCTTGATACAAAAGCAGCTCAAATGGAAATATACATGAATAACGACATATGTGATTTTATCAGAGTTCTTGGCTTTGATAAGAATCATGGAAGCATTCTTAACCAAATATCAGAAAAATCTAATATGCATATTCTCACACAGCTAAGCCAATCTGAAAAACTGCTTGAGAATATTCCGCCCCACAACAAGACTCTCCTTAAGGAATGGATTAAAGCTGATGATATATACAGGCTTACATCCTCGGTTAAATATAAATATCACTCTCCAAATGAGTATAAACACCATATCATTAAAGCTTAATTAATTGATTGATTGCATACATGATTCTGCAAAAATTTCCTGTTCAATAAAATTACAGCCTGCCATATACTGTAATCTAAGTATATAACAGGCTGTTTTACTTCTTAATTCTTAAAGCTATGTATAGGTGCCGGTATTCTTCCTCCCCGGTTCACAAATGCCTCACAGCTGTAATTATTTACAGGCATTACAGGTGCATATCCCAGCAAACCTCCAAATTCAACTACTTCTCCTATTTTCTTGCCTATAACAGGAATTATTCTAACTGCCGTAGTCTTTTGATTTATCATTCCTATTGCCGACTCATCTGCTATAATTCCCGCAATAGTTGATGCTTTTGTATCTCCCGGAATAGCTATCATATCAAGACCAACTGAACATACACATGTCATTGCTTCAAGCTTTTCTATGGTAAGCGCACCTCTTTCCACTGCATTAATCATTCCCTGGTCCTCACTCACAGGTATAAATGCACCGCTTAAGCCTCCCACATATGATGATGCCATAACACCGCCTTTTTTCACCTGGTCATTTAAAAGTGCCAATGCCGCTGTTGTTCCCGGAGCTCCCACAGATTCAAGCCCGATTTCCTCCAGTATGTCAGCCACACTGTCTCCCACTGCCGGTGTCGGTGCCAGTGATAAATCTATAATACCAAAAGGCACTCCCAGCCTCTTTGATGCCTCCTGTGCCACAAGCTGTCCAACCCTTGTCACCTTAAATGCCGTCTTTTTAATTGTCTCACAGAGAACCTCAAAATTTGCACCTCTCACATTTTCAAGTGCCGTCTTAACTACTCCCGGACCGCTTACTCCTACATTTATAATTGCATCTGCCTCTGTTACTCCGTGAAATGCTCCTGCCATAAAAGGATTGTCATCAGGTGCATTGCAGAATACCACAAGCTTTGCACAGCCTAGAGAATCATTCTCCCTTGTTTTGTGTGCAGTCTGCAAGACCATTTCTCCCATAAGCCTTACGGCATCCATATTTATTCCTGTTTTTGTGGAGCCTACATTTACAGAACTGCATACCCTTTCCGTACATGACAGTGCATCGGGAATAGAGCGGATTAAAAGCTCCTCCGCCGGTGTCATTCCCTTTGACACCAATGCAGAATATCCTCCTATAAAGTTTACACCAACTTCTATTGCTGCTCTGTCTAACGTCCTTGCTATACTGACAAAATCCTCCGTACTTTTGCAGGCTGATGCTCCCACTAAAGCTATTGGAGTAACTGAAATTCTTTTATTTACAATGGGAATTCCTATTTCTCTTTCTATTTCATGACCTGTTGATACAAGCTTTTCTGCCTTGGCTTTAATCTTTTCATATATGTTTTTATTTAACTTTTCAAGGTCACTGTCTATACAATCCAATAGACTTATACCCATAGTGATGGTTCTAACATCAAGATTTTCCTGCTCCACCATCTTATTTGTTTCATTTACTTCAAATATATTTATCATAGTGCCGCCCTTTCATTGTATATGCAAATCATCCTGCTTTAAATTCTGTGCATTGTATTAAATATGTCCTCGGACTGCATCTTAATTTGAACGCCGATTTCATGTCCCAGCTTTTCAAGGTCATCTGCAAGCTCTCCAAATTTCTTGTCAGACCTATTGGCATCTACTATCATCATCATATTAAAGTAATCCTGAACTATTGTCTGTGATATATCTAAAATATTTACATTATTATCTGCCAAATATGTACATACCCTTGCTATAATTCCTACCGTATCTTTTCCCACTACCGTAATAACTGTTCTTTTCATATTACTCATCCTGCCTTTCATGTGGTATCTGCTATTTTTTTATAATATGACTTATCATCTGGAAAGTCAAGCTAATTTTCCTAAATTTCTGCAACAACCGACGGTGCGTCACGCTTTGCCACAGATATGTCAAAATCATCTGCCTTATACTGGCTGTCGCTTAAATTTATTTCCATCCTAACACTTTCAAAGGCAAGCTCCTCATAATTATTCTCTTTGCTAAGGTGTCCTAAAAACACTTTTTTCATATCCTTATTTAAAATAATATCAAGCAGCCTTCCTGCCATCTCATTGCACAAATGCCCTTTATTTCCCAAAATACGCTGCTTAAGGTAATAAGGATAGCTTCCCGTCTGAAGCATTCTTATGTCATGATTAGACTCAAGCACTATACCGTTTAATCCTTCAAGATTATTTATTATGTAATCGTTATATGTACCCATATCCGTAGCTACTGCAATTCTTGATTTCTCATCTTCTATTCTGTATGCCACAGGATTGGCAGCATCGTGGGAAATAGAAAAAGGCTTAATGCTAAGTGTATTTAACTTTATATACATATCAGGCTCTATCTCTACAAATAATTCATCTTCTATTCTTCCAACACTGCCATAGGACTTAATTGCCTCTATAGTTTCTTTCGTACCGTAAATAGGAATTTTATACTTTCTTGAAATAACTCCAAGACCGCTTATATGGTCAGAATGCTCATGTGTTATAAATATGCCGTTTAAGTCAGAGGGACTTAAATCCAATCTTTTCATGCCCTCCTCCACCCTTTTTTTGCTTATACCCGTATCAATAAGTATATGTGTGTTATCATTTCCCGCATATATGCAATTTCCGCTGCTTCCGCTGGCTATGCTCATAAGTCTCATAATAAAAATCTCTCCTGCAGTTATTAATATATTAATGGAGTCTTTTTAAAATCTCTGTAATAAGTGTATAAACCCTTGCTACTGATTCTATCGACATTCTCTCCTCGGTTGTGTGTATGTCATATATGTCCGGTCCCATAGCCACTATATCTATATCAGGCTTTTTACTGCTTAAATATCCGCACTCAAGACCTGCATGTATAACATTAGTTACCGGCTCTCTTTTATAAAGCTCTTTATAGGTGCCAAGAACAACATCTCTTAAATATGATTCCTTTTTAAATTCCCACTCAGGATATTCCCCGCGAACCTCAGTAAATCCTCCCGCCTTATCTGCCACGCTCCCAAGCTTTTGTATAACATAATCCTTTCTTGTTCCCACAGAGCTTCTAACTGCCGATACTGCCGTCATACAGTTATCTGCAGTTGTCAATATTCCAAGATTAAGTGATGTTTCCACAAGTCCCTGTATATCAGGATTCATATTGACAACACCGTTAGGTATATTGTTAAGGTAAAATAAAATATTATTTAAGTCCTCCGGCAGCATTACCGTATATGTTCCATAGCCCTCCTCCTTAAGGGTTATGTTTACATCACTGTCCGAGGAGGAATATTCCGACCTTATAATATTGTTCATTCTCTCTGTCTGCTCTTTAACCTTTAAGACATCTCTTTCATTTACCAGAATTTCTGCCTTGCATTCCCTTGGTATGGCGTTATCCTTGCTTCCTCCGTTTATGCTTATACACTCTATATAAACATTATCAAGAATTCCCGAAAGTACCCTTGCAGCTATAATATCTGCATTTCCCCTTTCCTTGTCTATCTCTACTCCTGAATGTCCTCCCTTTAATCCGGATACCTCTATGGTACATTTTATTCCCTCTGTCATAACAGTTCTGTAGCTTATATTCCCTGTTACCCTTGCTCCCCCGGCACAGCCTGCCACAAATATACCCTCCTCCTCAGAATCAAGATTTAAAAGGTACTTTCCATTAATATCGCTCATATCAAGCTCTCTGGCTCCGTCCATTCCCACTTCTTCATCTACTGTAAATATAACCTCAAGAGCCGGATGACTTATATCGTCACTGTCCAGTATGGCAAGACCATATGCAACTGCTATGCCGTCATCTCCTCCCAAAGTAGTATCCTCTGCCTTAATATACCCGTCCTCAACATACAGCTTCAGTCCGTCTCTCATAAAATCATGTGATGAACCGGGCTTCTTTTCTGCCACCATGTCAAGATGTCCCTGTAATATAACTCCTGAATCCTGCTCTCTTCCTATGGTTGCAGGTTTTTTTATAATTATATTATTAAGCTTATCCTGACGGCAGTAAAGACCATGCTCATTTGCAAATTTTACGCAGTAATCACTTACTGCCTTTGTATTTCCCGAACCTCTCGGTATATTTGATATTTCCTCAAAATATTTAAACACCTTTTCCGGCTTAATACCGCTTAGTACTCCCATTTCCATATACCTGCCTTTCAGTTCATTTTACTTTTAATATCTCAAGTTTCCGTAAATTACAAAACATACCTGTAATTATTTCTCATCTGTTTATATATATATTAATAATATATATTTTAAAGGGTATTATACATAATCTTATGAAAAAAACAGCTACACCCATTATTCTTATCATATGTTTTTTTGCCATGCTTTCCGCCTCAGACCTTACTAAAGCCTCTGCCCTTAAAGGGCTTAACCTTTGGCTTTTTACCCTTGTTCCAACACTGCTGCCATTTATGATAATATCCTCCGTTATAATGGAAACAGGCAGCTATAAAATCATTACATTTTTTATGAGACCCATAATGACAAAGCTTTTTCATCTTGATGAAAATTCCGGTTATCCGCTTTTTATGGGACTTTTGTGCGGATTTCCAATGGGCAGCAAAATAACTGCCGATATGGTATCCAAGGGATATTTGTCTGTTCACCATGGCAATATCCTCATTACCTTCTGCAATAATATCAGCCCTGCATTTATTATAGGCTATATGATTTCCCATGTGTTAGGTCTGTCAGGTCCCGGTGCCTGTATTATTATTGCAGCAATGTTTTTAGGTCCCATAATATCCGGAATAATAATGTCACGGCTTCTTCTACGCTTTTTTTCCTCACATAGCCGTGACAAAAAGGCTATGCCGCCAAATACCGGGGAAAGAAAGGAAACTGTTCACGGCTTCGCCATTATTGATGTATGCATTTTAAAAAGCTTTGAAAATATAATAAAGCTTGGAGGCTATATTATAATTTTTACCATTATATGCGGAATGATTACACCATTTATTGACAATGAATTTTTTAATGCCGCAATGTCCGGTATTCTTGAAATCACCTCAGGTCTCAACAGCTTTTCCTCAATCCGTTGTGACAAAACAGTAATCCTTACCGTCTGTGTGCTTACATCCTTTGGAGGCCTATGTTCCATCGCCCAGACCTACAGTATGATTAACCGCTCCGGACTAAGCCTTAAAATATACATACTTGGAAAGCTTGCCGGAAGTCTTGTGACATTTATACTTGTTTCCCTGTGTTTATATTTTATAAAATTCCTGTAAGCTGAAAAATAGAGAAACACACTATGAACCTTCATTTTGCATTTCTCTGTTTGATTATCCATATTAATCCTCATCAAAAATTGGTACAGTGTAATCCTCAAAATCACTCTGCTCTTCCTCTGCGTCCTTTTTGGCATCAGACTCACTTTCAGGCTTCTCCTCTTCAGGAATAAGCTCCTTTCTGTTTGCTGCAACTATATCAAGACTCTGGTTTAAGGATTTCATCATAATATCATATCTTGAATTAAAGTTCTCTATGGAATGTGCTATAATATTCTCCAGATTCTGAAGACTCTCATCTGTGTACTGAACTGCTCCCATACGTATATTGTTGGCATCCTCCGTTGCTCTGTCAAGAATCTCCTGTGCATGCTCCGTTGCTTTTTGAACTATTTCATTTGCCTGTATGTATGCCTGCTGCATAATCTCATGCTCGCTTACAAGCTCGCTTGTCTGTGCCTCTGCCTGTGCCAGCATTGCCTCTGCCCTTTCCTTCGCCTCATTTAGAATAGCGTCTCTGTTGCTTATCATACGCTGGTACTTCTTTATCTCCTCAGGAGTCTTTAATCTAAGCTCTGCCAAAAGCTCCTCCAACTCCTCCTTATTTACTATTATTTTTGTTGAAGACAACGGCTGAAAACGGCAGGTGTCTATAAATTCTTCAATTTCCGTAATAATCTGCTCAATTTTGCTCATATTTACATATCCTTTCCTTTAATATTTCTGTATCTGCTATATACCTTTTCTATAACAGGCTCCGGAACAAACCTGCTTATATCTCCTCCAAGTGAAGCAACTTCCTTTACTATACTTGAGCTTAGGTATGAATAATCTATACTTGTTGTCAAAAATAATGTATCTATATCAGGATTTAACACTCTGTTTGTCTGTGCCATCTGAAGTTCGTATTCAAAATCTGTTATCGCCCTTAATCCTCTTATTATAACATTGGCATTCTGCTCCTTTGCAAAATCAACAGAAAATCCGTCAAATGACATTATCTTCACATTGGTAATGCTGCTGCATATTTCTTCCAACATATTAACACGTTCTTCAATGGAAAACAACGGAGATTTTGAACTATTTCTCAAAACACCTACTATGATTTCATCAAATATTTTTGAAGCCCTTGTTATAATATCTATATGCCCAAGTGTTACCGGATCAAAGCTTCCGGGATATATTGCTTTACTCATTTATCTCTCCTATGCCTTTTGTTTTACAGACATAAAAACGTGTCTGTTTGTCTTATAATCCTTTATCCTGTCAATACAGTAGCCCAAATCATACGCATAATCAAATTCCGTTTCCTTTGAGGCTTCTATAATAATTGTCGTATATTCATCTGCAAGACATGTTCCTGCCAGTGCTTTAAGCACATCTCTCTCCAAAAGCTTTCCGTACGGCGGGTCCATGTATATAAAGTCAAATGGCTGTTCCTCTCTGTCATTCAGCTTCCTTATTGCATCAATTACATCTGATTCCATCACATATGATTGTGATAACAATTTTGTCTTTTCAAGATTTTCTCTTATGCACCTTACGGCATCCTTTCCGTTTTCCACAAAGTATGCTTCTTTTGCTCCTCTGCTCAAGGCTTCTATTCCTATTCCTCCACTGCCGCTGAATAAATCAAGAAACCTGCAGTCATACATTTCATTTCCGATAATATTAAATAAGGTTTCCTTTATTCTGTCAGTTGTAGGTCTTGTATTCATACCCTCTATTGTTTTTAATTGAATCCGTCTTGCCTTACCTGCTATAACTCTCATATCCTGTTACTTTATAGTTGCTATATCTATAAGTCCTTCCTCAATCTGCATTAGGGACAGGCAATATGCTACCTGTCCCTCTATAACATTGACTAATTTTTAATATAAAAGAATGAACGCATGGATGAATAATTCAATTCCTTGTAGTTCATAATCTGTTCAGTGCTTCCAATAAACAAAAAACCGCCCTGTCTTAAGGAACTGTTAAATTTCTTATAAATATCTTCCTTTGCTTCCTCAGTAAAATATATAAGAACATTTCTGCACACAATTAAATCCAGCATTTTAGGATAAGGATCCTTAAGAAGATTATGCTGCTTAAATTCCACACATTTTTTTACCTCAGGTGCTATCTGATAATTAGATAATCCAACCTTTGTAAAATATTTTGCCTTTAAATCTGCCGGAAGCCCTGCAAGGCTTTTTTCATTATACAAACCGACTCTTGCCTTTTCCAAAACCTGCTTATCTATGTCCGTGGCTATAATCCTTATACTGCTCATAGGCATAAACTTAGATAAAAGCATAACTAATGAATACGGCTCATCACCTGTGGAGCAGGCAGCACTCCACACTTTAAGGCTTTTACCTGACTTTTCCATAAGCCTTGGTATAACCTGTGTCTCTAAAATTTTCCACTGCTCAGGATTTCTCCAAAATTCCGATACATTTATGGTAAGATAATTTACAAACTCCTCAAACATATCACCTTTCTGCTTTAATACCTGAACATATTCTGCATATCCGGGAAATTTATGTTTTGCAATTAAAGCATCTATCCTTCGCTTCATTTGCTTTTCTTTATATGCACTTAAATCTATCCCTGTCAATTTCAGAACCTGAACCTTAAACTGTTCGTAATCCATATTGGCAGCACCTCTTTTATTTAAAGATTATAGGCATTTCCTATTAAAGATTATTCCGCATCTGCTGCTTCGGAATCCTGTACCGTATCCTCCTGTGCTGTCTCCTCTGCGTCTGCTTCCAATGCCTTTTTACTAAGGCTGATTTTCTTTTCCTCCTCGTTGAAATCCACAACCTTTGCCTCTATCTCTTCGCCTATCTTTAATGCGTCAGCCGGCTTTTCAACGTGTTCCTTAGATATCTGGGATACATGTAAAAGTGCGTCAATTCCCGGCTCAAGCTCTATAAAGGCTCCGAAATCCGTCATTCTTGCAACCTTACCTTTTACCACATTTCCAACTGCATATTTTTGTGCAGCATTAAGCCAAGGATTAGTCTCGTCAAACTTTAAGCTTAATGCTATCTTTGTTCCGTTTACTTCCTTTACAAGAACCTTAATCTTATCTCCAACCTTGAACACTTTCTTAGGATGCTCTATTCTTCCCCAAGACATCTCTGATATGTGTAAAAGTCCGTCTAATCCGCCAAGGTCTATAAATGCACCGAAATCAGTAACATTCTTAACTGTTCCCTCTACAACCTGTCCTTCTTTAATATTTGCAAGAAGCTCAGCCTGTGCGGCTTTTTTAGCTTCCACCAAAAGTCTCTTTCTGTCACCTATAATTCTTCTTCTCTTAGGATTGAACTCGCTTATAACAAATTCTATTTCCTGTCCTGCATACTTGCTTAAATCCTTCTCATAAGTGTCTGATACAAGGCTTGCCGGTATAAATACCTTTGTCTCATCAACAACAACACTTAATCCGCCTGTCATAACCTGGGTAACTGCTGCCTTTAACACTTCTCCGCTTTCGTATGCTTCCTCTAATCTCTTGTTTCCTTTCTCGGCCGCCAGTCTCTTGTATGTTAACATTACCTGGCCCTCGCCGTCGTTCACCTTAAGAACTTTTGCTTCCATCTTGTCGCCGACATTTACTACTGTTGTTAAATCAACATTAGGTGTGTTGGTATATTCGTTTCTTGTGATTATACCGTCTGATTTGTAACCTATATTTAACACTATCTCGTCTTCTTTAACTGCGATTACAGTGCCTTCAACGACCTCTCCTGTTCTTATTGTTTTAAATGATTCTTCTAGCATTTGTTCAAAACTTAATTCTGACATTTGTTTGAACCTCCTCAATAATATTATTCGGGGTTGAAGCCCCTGCTGTAATACCTACATAACTACAGGTTCGCAGCCTTTGTAAATCCAAATCCTCTAGTGTCTGTATATAGTAAGTATTTTTACATTCATCTTTACATATTTCATAAAGCTTCTGTGTGTTGGAGCTGTTTCTGCCTCCAATGACAATCATGGCATCTGCCTCCCTTGCAAGCTTTGCAGCCTCTCTCTGCCTTTCATTGGTAGCATTGCAGATAGTATTCACAACAATTATATCATACCCCTTTTTATCAATAATTTCAACTAATTTATTAAATTTATTGTAATTAAATGTCGTCTGGGATACGATACACACCTTTGCATCGGGACAGGCAATATATTTTTCGGCTTTTTCTTCTGTATCAATAACCTCCACACAAGTATTGATTAAGGATTGTGCCCAACCCTTTATGCCCTCCACCTCCGGGTGGTTTTCATTGCCTATAATGATAATATTATACCCCTCACTGCTTTTTTCTTTCACTATATTGTGGATTTTTTTCACAAAGGGACATGTTGCGTCTACAATATTTAATCCGTTTTCTCTCATTATGCCGTATATATTTTCCCCTACGCCGTGTGACCTTATAATGACTGTCCCCTCTTTTATCTCCCTAAGCTCCCTTACACTGTCTATAACAGCGACTCCCCTGCTCTGCAAATCCTTTACTACACTTTCATTGTGTATTATTGGACCAAATGTATATATTTTATTATTTCCCTTTTCTATTTCCTCATAAACAGTTTCCACTGCACGCTTAACTCCAAAGCAAAAGCCTGCACTTTTAGCTGTAACTACTTTCATTTTTTTAACCTTTCATTTTTTCTTTCTTTTTTTCAATAATATCTGATATATTATCCACAACCTCCTCTATAGTCATATTTGAGGAGTCTATAACCACAGCATCCTCTGCCTTCTTTAAAGGTGATATTTCTCTGTGCATATCCCTGTAATCTCTGTCCTTAATATCCTTTTCTATAATGTCAATATCACACTGTTCCCCCTTTTGTACAAGCTCTTTGTATCTTCTCTGTGCTCTTGTTCTTGCATCTGCAGTAAGATAAATCTTTACAGGTGCGTCCTTTAACACGCATGTGCCTATATCCCTGCCATCCATTATAACATCTTTTTCCTCTGCAATCTGCCTCTGTATAGCTACCAGCTTATCTCTGACCTCTTTGTATGTAGCTATTGCCGATGTCATATTTCCAACTTCCTCTGTTCTTATATAAGAATTTACATTTTCACCGTTTAATATTACCTGCTGCATTCCATTTTCATATTCAAGGGATATTATTAAATCCTTTATCTCCTCTGCCACTTTTACATGCTCCTGTGGATTTATTCCTTTTCTTATGCAGGAAAGTGCCATTGCCCTGTACATTGAGCCTGTGTCCACATATATAAGATTCATTTTCTTCGCCACCATTTTAGCTATGGTGCTTTTTCCCGCTCCTGCCGGTCCGTCTATTGCTACATTAAACATATTTTTTCCTTCCTCTTTCTTTTTTTATTCATATATCATATCACCGTATACTGCTTCCTGCAAGATAGCCTGTAGACCATGCTATCTGAAGGTTATATCCTCCCGTAAGTGCATCCACATCTAAAACCTCTCCTGCAAAATATAAGTTACTAATATATTTTGACTCCATTGTTCCGGGATTTATGTCTTTTACATTTATTCCTCCCTGGGTAATAATTGCTTCATTAAAGCCTCTTGTATTATTAACTGTCAATGTAAATCCCTTTATAAGATTAACAAGATTTTTTCTTTCCTCCCTTGTTATCTCATTTACCTTCTTGTAAGGCTCTATGCCTGACAGTTCAACAATGACAGGGATAAGGCTTTTAGGTAAAAGGCTGTTCAGGGAATTTCTAAAATCTTTATTTATACACTCCTTAAATTCCCTTAAAATTCTATCATCTAAAACCTGATTTGACAACGACGGCTTTAAATCAATTTTTACCGTTATCTTCTCACCTGACTTTATATATTTAACCACTCTGCTGCTTCCGCTTAAAATTACCGGTCCGCTTATGCCAAAGTGAGTAAAAAGCATTTCTCCAAAATCACTGTATATTTCTTTTCCTTTTCTTATAAACCATACTTTTACGTTTTTTAATGCAAGTCCCTGAAGTCTGCTGCAAAACTCCTCACATACCTCTAAAGGAACTAAAGCCGGATATATTTCAGTAACCTTATGTCCCAATCCCTCTGCCCATTTATATCCGTCTCCGGTAGAGCCTGTTGACTGGTACGAAAATCCTCCCGTTGCCACTATAACGCTGTCTGAAAAATGTACATCTCCATTATAAAGCCTTACTCCTTTTACCTTACCATCCTGTGTTACAAGCTCCTTTACCCCGGTATTAAGCACAACATTAACACCTCTTTTTTTCATTGCCTCCTTCAATCCCCATATAATATCAGATGACTTATCCGATACGGGAAATACTCTGTTTCCCCTTTCTACCTTTAAGGGTACTCCAAAGTCATGCTGGAACATATCCATAACCTGCTCATTTGTCATGGCATAAATGGCACTGTACATAAATTTAGAATTTGTCACTATATTTCCAAACAATTCTTCAAGCTCCGATGCATTGGTAACATTGCATCTGCCCTTACCTGTTATATATATCTTTTTTCCAAGCTTTTCGTTTTTCTCGTAAAGCCATACATTATGTCCTGAATCTGCCGCCGATATGGCGGCCATCATTCCGGCTGCTCCTCCGCCTATGACTATTACCTTACTCATGTATTTAATCCTCTATATCCATTATTTTTGAATCATTTACCCTGTTAATCTCATCAGGCTCATACACCTGATACTCGTTCCATATATTTTCAAGCATCTCAAGGGTGTCTATTACCTTGTCCTGTTTTTTTATACACAGAGATACTATAAGTGCATTGATTACACTTAAGGGTGCCACAAGGGAATCTACTATTGACGCCATATCGCTTCTTGCAAGAAGATTGCAGGAGGAGTACAGATTCATTGGAGAATTTTTACTGTCTGTTATTGTTATTACTTTGGCATTTCTGTCGTTTGCAAACTCCATTGCCTTAAGTGTTCTCATGGAATATCTGGGAAAGCTTATGCCTATTATACAGTCCCCTTCTCCTATCCTCATCATCTGCTCAAACATTTCACTTGAATTATTTGTTGAAACTATTGTCACATCATCAAACATCATATTAAGATAAAAGCCTAAAAAAGAAGCAAGGGGGGCACAGCTTCTTATTCCCACGATATATATTCTTTTTGCTGCAAGAATACTGTCAACTGCTATCTCAAATGCTTCTCTGTCAAGAGTTTCAAGGGTAAGCTTTATTTTCTCCGCATCAGCTTTTAAGACTGCCTCTAAAACCTCCTGCCTTGACATTTTTCCTGATGCCACCTCTATGGTATGTATGGAATTAAGCTTATTCTGAACCATTTTTTCAAGCTCCCTGTGAAATTCAGGATAACCCTTATACCCTAGAATTGCAGCAAATCTTATAACCGTAGATTCACTTACACCTACAGCCTCTCCCATCTTTGCCGCAGTCATAAATACGGCTCTGTCATAGTTTGACGTAATATAACCTGCCAGCTTTTTTTGCCCCTTGCTCATGTACGGAAACTTTTCGTTCATTCTGTTTATCATATCTTCCATATTTTCTATTCTCCTTAGAATGCTGCCATTAATGTTATATTACTGTTCTTCATTTTTATTTTCCAAATCCTCCTGTCCTTCTTCATCTTTATCACTTTCACAGTTCTTTAATGCTAAGGCTGCCATGGCAGTTTTTTCTTTTTCCTTCCCCCTTACATATTCCCTTATCAATGCATAGGCTACTGAAAAAACAGGTATAAATATAATCATTCCTGTTATTCCCATAATTCCTCCTCCTACGGTAACTGCAACCAAAACCCATATTGACGGAAGTCCTACGGAATTTCCCACCACATGAGGATATATGAGATTACCTTCAATCTGCTGTAATATTAAAAACAATATTATAAATATAAGTGCCTTCACAGGACTTACTATCACTATTAAAAATGCTCCTACCACACAGCCTATAAATGCTCCCACTATAGGTATAAGTGCCGTAAATGCAATAAGTATTCCGATAAGAAGTGCATATGGGATTTTTAATATTGTCATTGCAATAATAAACATTGTTCCCAGTATACACGCTTCAAGGCACTGTCCCGTTATAAAGCTTGCAAAGGTGCTGTTTGTAAGAGACAGTATACTAATAACTTTTTCTACTCTCTCAGAAGGCATAAAAGCCAGCATCATTCTTTTAAACTGACTGCCAAGCTTTTCTTTCTGCATAAGTATATATATGGAGAAGATAAATGCTATAACAAAATTTGCCACTCCGCTGACAACTCCGCTGACAACTCCTATTCCCGTATTAAGTACTCCCATTGCTCCTGATTTTAATATTGGAATAACTGTATCAGACATATTATTCCACACATTTTCAATTTCTTTTTCGTATTTTTCAAGAAAAGTTCCGTTTAAAGGCGTTCCCTCCAGCCATACAATAAATTTATCCCATGCTGCAGGTATCTGGTTCACAATGCTTTTTATTGTAACTCCTATCTCCGGTATAATTATAAACATTGCACCCACAATAATAGCAATCAGTATTATTAAAGTAATAACTATTGCGGCAGGTCTTGCAATTTTTTTTGCCTTTTTGCTTTTTGCCTTTTTAAAAAACAGCTTTTCAATTTTGCTCATTGGAATATTAATTATAAATGCTATGGCACAGCCTAATATAAAAGGAAAACACAGACTTATTCCGTTTCCTAAAACTTCAAGAACAATATCAAAATTATTTATTCCGTAAAATATTAATATTGCTATAGCTATAATTAAAATAATTTTTTTTATGTTTCCTTTATTTAAATCCATATATCTCTCCTGTTTTTATTATTTCTATAAATTAAGTAAGTTTTTTTCTTTTCATATAATAATTTATAATATAACACATCAAAAGTCCATAATAATTTAATAGTTTTATCTAAATTTTATTTGTTGTAATATTTTTACAATAGCTGTAAAATTAATAATAATCTCCCGACTGCATACGATTGTTTGTGCCGGAGCGTCACAAATAAAGCCGGGGGATAATCTCCTATTTCTGTAAACGCTCCTGAACGGAGGATTTTATGGCATACAAAAATATAAAAAATATTATTATAAGTACCTCTTGCAACCTGTTTTCCGAGAAAGGCTACCGTAATGTTTCTGTTAATGAAATATGCAGTGCATGCAGCATTACAAAGCCAACCTTTTATTATCATTTTAAATCAAAGGAGGATATTATCTTTGAAGAGTTTAATAATGTAATGATTAACTCCATAAATACCGTTTCCTCTATTTCCCGCAGCAGGTATGGCAAAAATATGGTTATCAACGGCTTTGAATGTATATATGATGAATTTTCCATTCTTGGATATGATCTTATACAAAATATTATTATAGGAACACTCAATGATATTCAGCGTGTATTTTACTTTCCGGAAGCATTTAAAAAATATATTGTATCTTCAATAAAAAAAGGGCAGCGTGACGGCTCCATACAAAACAGCACAGAGCCTGAGCTTTTGTATGATGTATGCTGCCATACATTTATAGGATATATACTGTTTTGGTGTCAGCATAACGGACTCACGGGAGAGTACCGTACCATGGCTCAAATATTGTCATCTGTTTTATAGTTTCCCTAAAGCATAAAGAAGTACCTGCTTTAACTCTCACAGGTACTTCTTTTGTTTTTTACGCAAAAATTATATTGTCTAAACAGGGTATGCTCCGTTTTTTGTATCGGCAGCATTCATATCTACTTTATCCCTCTGTGCTTTGCGGTATTTGAAAAATTCCATTGCCACCTGAGGGAACAGTGCATATGAAAGCACATCCTCATCCTGCTCTATCCACTGGGCACATTCCGCTTTTAGCTTTGGAAGCTCATTTTCAAGTAAATCAGCAGGTCTGCAGGTAATAGGCTCTTTATCTCCTATAACCTTTTTCTGCACCTCTTTATTAAACGGCTTTACGGTTGCACCATATTCACCGCTTAACACTGCCTTTGTTTCCTTTGTTGCTATCTTGTATCTTTCACCGTTAATTACATTAAATACTGCCTGTGTTCCCACAATCTGTGATGACGGTGTGACTAAAGGAGGCTCGCCTAAATCCTTGCGGACTTTTGGTATCTCCTCCAGCACCTCCTGATACTTATCCTCTGCATGCATCTCTGAAAGCTGTGATACCATGTTAGATAACATTCCACCCGGCACCTGATAAAGAAGTGTCTTAATATTTACGCCAAGTACCTTAGGATTTAAAAGTCCTGATTCTAATGCTTCCTCTCTCATTGGTCTGAAATAATCTGCAATTTCTGCCAAAAGCTTTTGGTCAAATCCTGTATCATAAGGGGTTCCCTTAAATGTTTCAACCATAACCTCTGTGGCAGGCTGGCTTGTTCCCATTGCAAAAGGCGACATAGCCGTATCTATAACGTCCACACCGGCTTCCACAGCCTTCAGATATGTCATTGAGGCTACACCTGACGTATAGTGTGTATGAAGCTGTATAGGAATGCTTACCGTCTCCTTTAATGCAGTAATGAGCTCTGTTGCCTTATACGGAACAAGAAGCCCTGCCATATCCTTTATACAGATTGAGTGTGCTCCCATATCCTCAATTTTCTTTGCAATATCCTTCCAGTAATCAAGGGTATAAGCATCCCCAAGTGTATAAGACAATGCAACCTGTGCATGTCCTTTCTCCTTTATGGCTGCCTTTACGGAACATTCAAGATTTCTTATATCATTTAAGCAGTCAAATATACGGATAATATCAATACCGTTGGCAATGGATTTCTGAACAAAATATTCAACCACATCATCTGCATAATGACGGTATCCCAATATATTCTGACCTCTGAAAAGCATTTGAAGCTTTGTATTTTTAAAGCCGTCACGAAGCTTTCTAAGTCTTTCCCAAGGATCCTCCTTTAAAAATCTAAGAGAGGCATCGAAGGTTGCACCTCCCCAGCACTCTACAGAATGATAGCCTACCTTGTCCATTTTATCAATAATAGGCAGCATCTGTTCCGTTGTCATTCTTGTAGCTATCAATGACTGATGTGCATCACGCAATACTGTTTCCGTTATTTTAATAGGTTTTTTTTCTGTCATTTTATTACTTGCTCCTTTCAAAATTTAGTGCAGTAATTTTACCACTTGCAGTATTTTATAAGAATATTGCCATAAATGTTCCTGCTGCTACTGCCGTACCGATAACACCGGCAACATTCGGTCCCATGGCGTGCATAAGAAGGAAATTAGTAGGATCTGCCTCAGAGCCTACCTTCTGAGATACTCTGGCTGCCATAGGAACTGCTGATACTCCTGCGGAACCAATAAGAGGATTTATCTTTCCCTTCGTAATCTTACACATTAATTTACCGATTACAACACCTGCCGCCGTACCAAAAATAAATGCAACAAGTCCTAATATAACGATTTTAATTGTATCCCAATTCAAGAATGCCTCCGCACTTGTTGAAGCACCTACTGAGGTACCTAAAAGTATAACTACTATATACATAAGTGCGTTTGACGCTGTCTCGGTAAGCTGCTTAACAACCCCTGACTCTCTGAATAAGTTACCTAACATAAGCATACCTACAAGAGGTGCTGTTGTCGGCAATATGAGACATACTACTATTGTAACTATAATTGGGAAAAGAATTTTCTCAAGCTTTGTGACAGGTCTTAGCTGTTCCATCTTGATTTGTCTTTCCTCTTTTGTTGTTAAAAGCTTCATAACAGGAGGCTGTATAATAGGTACAAGGGACATATATGAATATGCCGCCACGGCAATAGGTCCCATAAGTTCTGACTGTCCCAGCTTTCCTGCAAGGAAAATAGACGTAGGTCCGTCAGCACCTCCTATAATTGAAATGGCTGCCGCCGCCATATCATTAAAGCCCATAAATATAGCAAGGAAATATGCTACATAAATACCAAACTGTGCCGCCGCACCAAGCATAAAGCTCCTAGGATTTGCAATAAGAGGACCAAAGTCTGTCATTGCACCTACCCCTAAGAAAATAAGAGATGGAAAAATGCTCCACTCATCTAATATATAAAAGTAATATAACAAACCGCCAACACCGTTTTCCGAATCCTCAGGTGCCAACATAATATCCGGATATATATTTACAAGAAGCATACCGAAGGCTATTGGAACTAACAAAAGCGGTTCATAATCTTTCTTTATTGCCAGATATAAAAACACACATGCAACAAGAATCATTGCATAATTTCCAACTGTAAGATTGAAAAACGCTGTCTGGTGCAAAAGATTGTCTAATGTTTCTATAACGTAATCCATGTTTTACCTCCTTTAATATTTGCAAAACGTTATTATATGATTTTGTTTTACAATTAATTTAAAGTAGCCAAAACTGCACCTGCTTCAACTGAAGCACCTTCTGATATTTCAATGCTTGCAACTGTTCCGTCCTCCGGTGCCACAATTTCATTTTCCATTTTCATTGCCTCAAGAATAAGTATAACCTGTCCTCTTGATACCTTTGTTCCTACAGGTGCCTTAATGGAAAGAACCTTTCCCGGCATAGGTGCGGATACCTTTATGCTGCCCTGCGAGCCTGATGATGTCTTTGGTGCCGCCACAGGAGCTGCAGGTGCCGCAGGTGCCTTAGCAGGTGATGTATTTACAGGTGATGAAGCAGAAACTCCTGTTTCCTCCACAGCTACATCATATACATTTCCATTTACAGTAATTCTATAATTTTTCATTGTGATTTTCCTCCATTACTATTTAAATCTTCTCTTTCTTATTGACCTTACCACAAAACCATCACTTGAAGAATTGGTTGCCGCACATATGGCTGCCGTAATAACAGCGACAAGCTCTGTATCATTTGTCAATTCTTCTGCTTCCTCTATCCGGGCCACTGCATTATCAACAGCTGTCATTTCTGTGTCTTTATTGTTTTTCCTGTTTGAAAGCTTGTCCTGAAGCTTTGGAATAAAGCTAAACAGTGATATCAAAAATGATATTAATATCAAAACTATAACTACTACCGAGATACCCATAAGAGTATTTAAGCCTGCACTTTTAACTGCTTCAAGCTTTGATGTGTTGTCTCCGTCAGATGTACTCATTACAACTTCCGTAGGAACTATCTGTGTTCCAATAGCCTTATATGTGGCAGTCATTGTAAGCTCTTTCTTCTCATAAACTGCCGTAATAGTAACTATTGCGGAATTTTCGGTGTTTTCTACACTTGAATCCTTAAATTCCACAAAATCACCTAATGTATCTTTTTCCTTATACTCTAAATAATCTTCACATACTGTCTTCGTAATGCCTAAGCTATTTTGGGTATAATACTCAAGCTCATCTATACTGAAAGCATCTACTTCCTGTAAAATGCCCTGAACTGTAGAAATAATTTCTTCTTCCTCATATTCAAAAGGCTTTTCGTTTTCCTCTGCATATGCGGTCATTGAAAACATTCCCAGAACGATACATAAAGTGAGTAATACTTTTATATGCTTTTTCATAATACTCCTTTCTGTCCCTAAGCCATGAACAAATTTTTATAATGTACCATGCTTCTTATCAGGACACTTTTCATTCTTTGTATATAACATTTCCAATGAACCGATAAGATATTTTCTTGTACTTTCAGGCTCTATTATATCATCAACATAACCTCTTTTTGCTGCGGACAACGCACTCTCCGTAAGTGATTCATATTCTGACTTTTTATCGTTTATAAATGCTTCCTTGTCTGGGGCTTTTTCTATCTCCTCTGCATATATAATGCGGACTGCATTTTCCCCGTCCATTGCACCTACCTGTGCAGACGGCCATGCATAAACTATATCTGCTCCTGCTGCCTTGCTGTTCATAACATTGTAAGCAGAACCAAATGCTTTTCCAACTATAACATTAACCTTTGGAACAGTGGCACTTGCAAATGCATATGTAAGCTCTGCCGCCGCTTTACCTATGTACGCTTCCTCATCTACAGTGGCCTTAAAGCCTTCTGCGTTTGTAAGTGTAATAACAGGAATACCAAAAGCATCACAGAATTTAACAAAAGATGCTGCTTTTTTGCAGCCTGCCGTTGTAAGTACTGCATTAAACTCCTCTGCCTTATTCATATTATTATCATAAACAACCGTACGGTTTGCCACCGCACCCACTGTTATGCCGTTTAATTTAATAAATGCAGTAACCATTTCCTTAGCACACTGTGACTTAACCTCCATAATGACGTTATTGTCTGAGATATGTGATAATGCCAGCAATGTATCCTCACTGCAGTTTCCAAGCTCCGTACAAACTCTGTTTAAATCATCTGTACATTCATTAAATACTTCATCCTGGAAATTGCCCGGAAGCATACTTACAAGCTGTCTTATTCCTGAGAGAACCTGTTCCTCGCTTCCCGTAAAATCCGCTACTCCCGTTTCAGCCTGATAAGAAGCTGAGGCAGTATCGCATTTTGTATCAATATTACCATCTAATGTGTTTGGCGTATTTATAAAAATTTTGGCATCATCAGCTACAAATGTAAAATCAGACATTGCTGCCGCAATACCCATTCCGCCTCCGCAGGTACCGAATACCGCCGTTATTTGGGGAATGACACCTGATGCCTTTGCCTGATTCATATAAACTTCACCAAAGGCATTTAAGGAATCCATTGCCTCCTGCAATCTAAAGCCTCCACAGTCAACCAAAGCAATAACAGGGGCTCCCACTTTCATGGCAAGCTCATATATCTTTGAAATTTTCTTAGCATGCATCTCTCCGATTGTTCCTCCCAATACGGAAACATCCTGACTATATACATACACTAAATCACCATTGATAAGACCGTATCCTGTTACAACACCATCTCCAGGAGTATCTTTGCTTTGCATATTAAAATCGGTGGCTCTTGCCGTTATCATTCCGCCGATTTCCACAAAGCTGTTTTCATCAACTAAAGCACTAATTCTTGCTAAAGCCTGACCTTGTGCCAAATTATTCATCATTCAGCCCTCCATTTTGTAATATATTTACGTATTTGCGGCATTATAATTGTTAATAAACTTAAACTTATGCCAATTATAATTTTATCATATTGTGACAAAATATCAAGCTGTTTTTATCCTTTATATAATCATTATTAACCAATTATTCAAGCATTAAGAATCTTTTTACAGTATTTTTTAAAAACCATATATAATCTGTTTTTTCCACGCTTCCACTTACATATACAGGATATGATTTTATTATTTTTCCGTCAAGATAATAATCAACGCTTCCCACTACCTGCCTGTCACAAACCGGTGCCGTAAGCTTATCCTGTGCCTTATATACCACCTTTACCTGCTCCCCGTCCTTTACAAGCATCTCAATAGGCGACTCATCTATATATGTGTCAAGCACAATATCCTCAGATATATTATTTCTTTTTCCACTTTCTGTTTTTCCGTTCTTTACCGTCACCTTTTTAAGCTCAATGTCATAGTCAAACAAATCTTTTATTTCATAATTGTCTATTCCGTAATTCATAAGAGCTTTTGTATCTGACCATTTATACCCTTTATTGTTAGGCCACCCGCACCCTAACAATGCAACTATAAACACCTTGCCGTCACGCTCAAGGGCACCTACATAGCAATAGCCTGCTTTTCCCGTAAACCCTGTTTTTCCTGACAAAGCTCCGTCCATCATTGTAAGAAAAGCATTTTTATTGCTTACGGAAAATGACCTTGTTCCCTGTGAAACATTTCCATTTTCATCTGTCACCTTATTTGAAAATGTATATGTACTTGTTCTTGTAATCTTCAGAAACTCCTCATTTTTAATGCAGTATGCCATTATCTTACATAAATCGGCAGCCGTTGTGCCATGGAATACCTCTTTTCCGTTTACTGTCTCAGTGGCATCCAAACCATTAGGAGTGATAAAATACGTATCATAGCATCCCAGCTCCTTTGCCTTTTCATTCATCAGTGCCGCAAAGCTTTTTACATCTCCGCTTATATGCTCTGCTATTGCCACTGCTGTATCATTATGTGATTCCAGCATTAATGAGTACAGCAAATCACCAAGCCTGTATTTTTCCCCGGCTTTTACATTTAGCTGTACATCAGGCATTCCTGCCGCATACTTGCTTATCTCCACCAAATCATCCTGATTTCCATATTCCAGTGCCAGTATACACGTCATAATCTTTGTTGTACTTGCATTTGCCCTTATTGTATATCCATCCTTTTCATACAGAACTCTCCCTGATGTACCGTCTAAAAGACATGCCGACAATGAATATAAATCGTTTTCCCTTATACCCTCATCTGCCTGCACAGTTTCATATGCTTCATTTTCTTCCTCTGCTCCATATACAGTATTTTCATAATCACAAAACAACATATTTGTCCGGAAATTCATAGTTACACATATAACCGCGGCAAATAAAATAATGGCAACTTTTTTAATACTCTTTATCTTCATAATAATCTCCATTCCGGAGCATTTTATGGGACGAGGCGATGCAAATCTTCAATTTGCGTTGCCATCAGGGCCTATTTGTGAGCTCCGGAAAAAATAAGCTGCAGTATTCCATACATTTATATGAAGTACCGCAGCTTATAATAACTATGATTTGCCACTTAAATATTTATTTTAATTCACTTAAAAACTTTTCTATTCTTGTAAGCCCTTTATCTATCTGTTCTATGGAAATAGCATATGACAGTCTTATATGGTCATCAAATCCAAAATCTGCACAAGGCACAACTGCCACATTGTAATCCTCTATTAAGACAGAAGCCATTTTTGCAGCAGAGCCTATCTTCTCACCCTTATACTCTTTATCAAGTATGCCCTCCACATCAACAAACATATAAAACGCTCCCAAAGGCTCAAGGGCTGAAAGATATGGCATTTTATTAATTCTGTCATACATATATTTTCTTCTTTTGTCAAATTCATTAAGCATCATATTTACAGCAGTCTGGTCACCTGTAAGTGCCTCCAATGCTGCTTTTTGTGCTATTGAGTTAGGGTTTGAGGTCTGATGGCTCTGAATGCTTCCCATAAGCTTTGCAATTTCCTCGCTTGAGCCTGTATATCCTATTCTCCAGCCTGTCATTGAATAACTCTTTGCAAGCCCGCTTACCGTTATTGTTCTTTTATAAATTTCCTCTCCAAGAGAAGCTATACTTACATGCTTTTCCCCGTTATAAACAAGATATTCATACATCTCATCTGCCACGATATAAACATCATTTTCTACTGCATAATCCCCGATTTCCTTAAGCTCCGCCTCTGTATATATCATACCTGTAGGATTGCTTGGTGTATTTAATACTATAGCCTTTGTCTTTGAAGTGGTAGCCTCCTTAAGCTGCTTTGCACTTACCTTATAGCCCTGCTCCTTTTCACCTCTCACAAAAACAGCTACTCCTCCTGCCAGCTTAACTATCTCAGGATAGCTTAGCCAGTACGGTGCCGGAATTATAACCTCATCACCGGGATTTAATATAGCCTCAAATACATTAGTGAGAGAATGCTTTCCTCCGTTGCTTATAACTATCTGATTCGGCTTATAGTCAATGTTATTAAACTTCTTAAATTTTTCGCTGATTGCCTGCTTAAGCTCATTTATTCCTGATGCAGGTGTATACTTTGTAAATCCTTCCTGAATAGCCTTGATGCCCGCATTACATATATTCTCAGGAGTATTAAAATCCGGCTCGCCTGCTCCAAACCCAACAACGTCAAGTCCCTGTGCTTTTAATTCCTTAGCTTTCGCTGTAATTGCAAGTGTAGATGAAGGCTTTACCGCCAACGCTTTTTCTGATAATGATAATGACATTTTTATATCTCCTTTTCTATATACGTTTTATTATAGCTTTGCGAAACTCTCCTAAACTATCTTTTCGAAAGGCATTATAATATATTATTGAGAATAAGTCCAGTGGTTTTTGAAAAAATTGTATAATTGTATACAATTATTTTTGTATTAGGCCATATGTGCACAGCTTAAAAAAATCAATACAGACTTGTCTGCTTTAATTCCCTATACACTAAAAAAGCCATAACAAACTTTCATTTGTCATGGCTTCTCTCTTTCACTTTTTTAACCGGAAATATGTCATATAATAATCTGTATGGTACCTACTTGGCATATTCCACAACTCTCGACTCTCTTATGACACTAACCTTGATTTGTCCCGGATATTCAAGCTCTGCCTCTATCTGCTTTGTAATATTTCTTGCAAGCATTACCATATCTGCATCGCTAACCTGCTCCGGTGTAACCAAAATTCGAATCTCTCTTCCTGCCTGAACTGCAAAAGACTTCTCAACTCCTTTAAAGGAATTGCTAATGTCTTCCAACTGTTTTAATCTGTTTGTGTATGTTTCAAGTGTTTCACGTCTTGCACCTGGCCTTGCCGCCGATATTGCATCAGCAGCCTGTACAAGACACGCAATAAGGGATTCCGGCTCTACGTCACCGTGATGTGACTCCACTGCGTTAATTACAATGGCTGATTCCTTGTATTTTCTACACAAATCAACACCAATCTGGATATGTGAGCCTTCCATTTCATGGTCTACCGACTTACCGATATCATGTAACAATCCTGCACGTTTTGCCATCCTTACATCTGCACCTATCTCTCCTGCAAGTAAGCCCGAAAGATGTGCTACCTCTATGGAATGCTTAAGGGCATTCTGTCCATAGCTCGTCCTAAATTTCATCTTTCCAAGGAGTCTGATTAATTCAGGATGAATACCATGCACTCCAACCTCAAGAGCTGCCGCTTCGCCTTCCTCCCTCATCATAACTTCCACTTCCCTCTGTGCCTTTTCTACCATCTCTTCTATCCTTGCCGGATGTATTCTTCCGTCAACAATAAGCTTTTCAAGTGCTATTCTTGCCACCTCTCTCCTTATAGGATCAAAGCTTGACAAAATAACAGCCTCCGGAGTGTCATCTATAATAAGATCCACTCCTGTCATGGTTTCAAGTGTACGAATGTTTCGTCCCTCACGTCCGATGATTCTTCCCTTCATCTCATCATTCGGAAGCTGGACTACGGAAATTGTAGTCTCCGATACATGGTCTGCCGCACATTTCTGAATGGCATTAACTACATATTCCTTTGCTTTTTTTCCTGCCTCTTCCTTTGCTCTGGCTTCTAATTCCTTTATGAGCTTAGCAGTATCAAGCTTTACTTCGTCTTCAACAGTTTTTAATAACAATTCTTTTGCCTGTTCGGAGGTTAATCCTGAGATTCTTTCCAGTTCCTGTGTTCTTTGCTCGTTTAACTTCTCTACTTCCGCCTTTACCTTTACAAGCTGTTCCTCTCTGCCTGCCAAAGAGCTTTCCTTCTTCTCCAGCATATCTGCTTTTTTCTCAACAGCCTCTTCCTTTGCAAGGACTCTTTTTTCATAACGCTGAAGTTCAGAACGTCTTTCCTTGGTCTCTTTTTCAAGCTCATTTTTAGTCTTTAAAGACTCCTCCTTAGCTTCCAAAAGAGCTTCCCTTTTCTTGGTTTCTGCGGTTTTTAATGCTTCATCTATGATTTCTCTTGCCTTTGTATCTGCACTTCCTATTTTTGATTCATATATCTTTTTTCTGTAGATACCTGATACAAGCCAAGTGATAATAGCAGTTACAACTACACATATAACAGCAATTATAATTTTTTCCACAGGAGCACCTCCTTATTTAGTTTTCATTGTACAAAATACAACATATATATTTTAATGTTTTCTTAACATAATGTCAAGTATTTAGAGACCGTGTTTTATATTTTATATTTTTACCATTGATTTTTGCTGCTTTTCTTTATGCTTTCCATAATATCATCATAATTAAAGCCTTTGCGTAAAAGGTAAAAAATAATTCTGTTTTTTTCTTTTGCCCCACTGTTGTTATAATCAAACTTCTTTTTTCTTATAATCTCCATAATAATACTTTCTTCACTCCCAGTCTCCATGTCAGACACCTCCATGAATGCGTTTTCTATAATGCCTTTGTCTATTCCCCTCGACATAAGCTTATACTTTATCATTTTAGTGCTCATTGTTTCTTTACGTGCTTTTATAAAGCTTACGGCATAACCGTAATCATCTATATACC
>CALWSG010000019.1 GCA_944384155.1 uncultured Lachnospiraceae bacterium
GGTCGTCTGTAGTTAAAGTAATAGTGGATGCTTTCTTGCCCATAAAATAATACTCCTTTACATCTGATAAGAACATTATACTACACGGCAAGAATATAGTCCACTTATTTAAAAACTTTTATACTAGGTACCAGCTATGGAGCATTTACGTTATTAAAAATCCATATTTCTTTTTAAATTTATCCGCAAAAAAAATACCGTATTCTTGTATATTTCTACGATATTTTTTTAATGCTGTAAGTCTGTTTTCCCTCTTAAAACTTCCTTGTTTTTGTATTCCGGCCATGCTTTATATCCGTCACGGATATGGCTGTGTGCTATATAATTATTTATCTTCTCGCTTTTCTGTCTGCTTTTTTTAGTTAAAAAAATTATAACGCTTACCAAAACCAATGTCTTTTCTTAATTATGACATATGCTGCTGCACCTATTATTACAACTATAACGCCAATCACACTTATTAAAATTAACGCAGTTTTGGGTTTATTTAGTTTATCTTGTGATATAACATATTTTCCCGCTACGTCAAATTTCATCTCCGATGCGGTATTTATATTAAGCTGTTCATATTCATCCAGTATTTCATTATATTGATAAATATATGGATACCGCTCTTCTGTTATTGCTACTGAAACAGTACCCGGAAGACGCTCCCCTTTGTTTATGCTGAAAAAAACTTTATCTTTTTCACGTTTAATCTCTATTTCCGTATATAATTTGTTGTCAACATTGACAATATCATTTCCTGATATACGAAATTCATATCCATCTCCTGTCACTAAAACAGATTTATTATTATCATATAGATATTTTAAAATTTTACTGTCAAGAACCTCACATTCCTGTGAATTTATAATTGCCTCTTCTTGTGTCTGCAACAACTTTATGAATTCGCTGTAGTTATCATCAGAAACTGTTTCCGCATTATATACTGTGTTCGTATTCTCCCTCTGTATGTTATCCTCATTTACAATGACTGTCACAGCATTACTCATATCCTCATTTGAAACTACAATCATTGTACTGCCTATTCCTTTAGCCGAAATACAGCCAGTTGACGAAATTTCTACAACATTTGTATCTAATGATTTAAATACGATATTCTGATCCGCTTCTAATGGCAATACATTTATTTTTAAATTAAATGTTTCCCCTTTTTTCATAACAAGATAATTGGTATTTAAATCTATAGCTGTGGTTGCCACTTTAACCGTCAATTCCAGTTTTTTGGTGAATTGACCAGCTTTGACTGTTATGATTGTCTTTCCCGCTGTGATTCCTTTTATTTCACCTGACTGATTGACTGCTGCAATTTCCGGTGCTTCTGATTCATAAGTAATCTTTTCTCCAGATGCCTCTGAAGGCACTGCCACTGCAGATATTGTCATGCTTTTACCAACTTCCAATGTTTCTTCAAAATTGCTGATTTCAATATCTGTGACTTTGTTTTCCTCTGATGGTTTTTCTTCCACTGTAAGGACAAATTTTTCTGATATTCCGCCGCATGTAACTGTAATTGTTGTTGTTCCTGCAGACACCGCTGTAATTCTGCCCATACCATTTATTGAGGCTACTTCTTCATTTTCAGATTCATAGTTTATTTTTAACGCTCCTGCATCATATGGCAATACCGTAACCGATAATAACTGCTTTTCACCGACTGCCATTATGCTGCTGTAGTCCCCCAAGTCTAGTTCTTCTGCCAATATATCTGTTGTTTCCTCAGCGTATGCTTTTATTGCAAAACAATTTATCCCTGTATATTGCATGATTGCACATATCTGAATTGCAAAGAACAATGCTGCAAATAATACTTTTATTTTTCTCATGTTGTCAGTACCCCCAATGCTTCCATTACATAGTCAAAATAAGTAACTTCGTCATATTGTATTCTAGCCTCAACAGCCATGCCATTTGAAAGAACTGCTCTATTACCCTCTTTACTTATCATATAATTCATGTCCGGTTTAATATATATTTTAAAATATGAAGTACTTTGTCCATTTTCAGAATTCTGTGATGTTGTAATATCACTGTCTACTGCTATCACTTCGCCGCTGATTGTCCCGTAAATTGATTGTGTAAGTCCCGCGACTGCAATATCTACCTGATCTCCTATCTGCGTTCTGGCCATATCTGAAGGTTCAACATATGCAATGATGCTGTAATCATCCTGCTGTGATGCAATACTTGCAATTGGAGAAGATGCCTGAACAACCATCCCCTCATCATAGTCGGACATCATATGTATGACACCTGATTCATTTGCAGCAATACTATATTCCCCTTGTCCTTCTTTTAAGGCTGATATCTGTGCGTCAATAGCATCTATCTGAGACTGTGCCTCTGCTATTGACATTTCCGCAGTAGAAATTGCAGAATAATAGATTTCTGTTATTTTTGCATGATTTGTTTTTAATTGGTTTTCAATTTGCTCTTCCGTATAACCATATGCCTTATAAGTACTTACATCTACCTGATTCTGCGCCACCTGACTTTTATAGGCTTCAAATTGGCTATAATAAAGAGTATCTTCTTTTTTAGCAATATTAAAATAATTTTTATCATCCTTAATCGATGCAACTAATTTTTCATATTGACTGATTTTTGTTTCATAATTTACCTTTTGTTCTTTGAGCTGTATCATCTGAAGGTTCATTTCCGTACTTTCAATCACAAACAAAACATCTCCCTTTTGTACCAGACTGCCTTCCTTTATGTAAATTTCTGATATTTTTCCTGTGTAAGGAGACATTACATAGTTCTTATTGCTGCTTTCAACAACCCCTGACGCATGGATAATATAAGTTTTCGGTGTTTTCATGCTCCATATGACAACTACTGCGAGCAGCATAAGAACAGCCAATATTAGTATATATCCGAACTTAGGTAATTTTTTATCATACAAAAGCCTGCTGTCTGTAAGCTGCTGCATTGTTTTTATCTGTTTACTCATTATATTCTTCTCTTTCTTCATTTTGCTTATTGTTATTTATCTATTTGATTCAGTTCCTGATAGAACTGTACGCTTATTTTCTTTGTTGATATCAGAAAAGGTATTAAACATAAAACATATGCAAAGTTTAATACAAAATTTGTTGCTGCTATCCCCCTATATATGAAACCATCAACATAATACATCAATACTGAACCTATCAAGGCAAACCCTGTTTCTATATAATATTGTGCTTTACCGTACTGACTGCTAATCAAATGATACTTCTTAAAATTAAAAAACATAAATAAAGCAAAAAAAACAAATCCCAATTCATATAAAGCAGTTAGATTAATATCTGTATTCCTTATAAATATTGGTATCACTAAATACACAATACTTAATGTAAACATTGCTCCCCCTAAACAAGCCATCCCTTTTACTAAATTTATTTTGTTTATATCTCCTGTATTCATTATTTGTTCCAGCCGCTGATCTACTTCATCATCTTTTAATATTATAATTTTCTTCTCATTTGGCGGGCTGATTTTAAATAGCCAAAACAAAAGCATTCCTCCAACAGTGGATACAATAGCTAAACATAATAAAGATACAATAAATTTAAAGCTGAAAAAGGATAATGTTGAAAGAAAATATCCTAATAATAATACACCAAACATACATATAAAAATTGGAACCAGTATCATTTTCGACCTTAAGCTCATGCTGATTTTTTCACATTCTTTTTCTATTCCAATTGCAGATATAAACAGGATTACATATCTTAATACTGACCATATATCCATAATAAGATTACCCTCGCCAATATACGAAGAAATAATGCCATACAGAATGGCATCAGCAACTGCCACTCCCCACCAAAATATGTATTTATTTATTTTCCTCATTATGCATTTTCCTTCCACTATTTAGCAAGATAGCTATTTATAATAAAATAGCTATCTTGCCGTAATTCTTAAAATAGCTTAATAATTATTAACAAACACTAGCATCTAATCCATATGGCAAACCAAACCAGGTTTTCTTTAATCCAATATCAATGCCTTTTCCTTGAATCAATGCATTAATTAAAGTATAACCTATATCCTTAACTGTGATTGCTCCCATAATAGCAAATGCCACACCTAATACTTTTGAAAAAGCTCCAATCTTTGCAGCTATCTTTGCCACACCTGCACATAGCATACCATATGCTTTGTATACTCCTAGCCCAACTAATACAGTGCCTATTGGATTGTATGCAGCACTGTAAAATACGGCTTTCCCTATTGTACACAATGTTCTGTTTGAAAAATAAATTCCACCATCTACATAGCTCATTTCTTCTTCCTGCATGACAACATAGCTATTCGGCATTATAAGCGTTCCATCATAACACATTTCCATTTTAATTTTCCTCCTCAAAATATTTTAGCCCCTAAAGTTGGTCATACCTTTAGTGCTTTCTTCATATGTGACCATCATATGAACTGTTTCAATTACCTACATTTATTTCATGTGGAATTGAATTTATGTAAAACAATCTTTTGATTGTAATACATTCATACTTCTTTACTTAATTTTCTTCCCCTTTATCGGCTCTCGGCACAAAAACGTCGGCTATAATCATATTTTCTTCTTCATTTTGATTCACAAATATTGTGTAATTCTCATCCGCTAATTGGATATTGTTTTCAAATGCCTCTATTCCAATTTTGTCATATGCAAACTTTAACTTTTCTTCTGGTCCTGTATAACGGCAATACATACAATTTTTGATCCGTAAAATTGATTCCATTGAATATGGCTGTTCTACATTATGAATAAATGTATTACACTGCATCATTATTACTATTTCCATATCTAATTCCCCATTTTCATTCATAAATGAATGTGTATACTGGATTAATGGTCCTATCTGTATTGTGCCTTTTGTTTTAATATAAGACTGCATTTTTTCAACTTCTGCATTAAAGTTAAAATCTTCA
>CALWSG010000020.1 GCA_944384155.1 uncultured Lachnospiraceae bacterium
TTTTTTAATTTAACATCGTAATTCAATTAATATATATTATATTCATATCAAACGTTTCTATACTCCTATAAATCAAACCAAACAAAAAAGTCCAATACCAATTGTATTATCTACAACTGATATCAGACTTTAGTTAAATCTAATGTTTATAACTTTCCATTCGTACCAAACTCTTTTTACACAACTACACAATCACTACACAAATTTGCCATTGAAATGCATAAATCTACATAAAGATATATCCCTGTTCAAAACTCTGTAAATACTGATAATATAAGGATTCATTAGCATATAATAAAATATATGGATATACACGAAACAGGCACTCAAATTACTATTCCTAATTTCATAAATTACTATACCTATTCAAAAAACCTTTATTTTCAAGGCTTTCTGCCTTTCTCTATATTTTTGCTGCACAATGCTGCTATCTTACTTGCCTTTACTATCAGCTTCTAAGCTCAATGCCCATATTCTTAAGCTCACCTAATATCTTATCCATAACAGCCACTATTTCTTTATCTTCAAGTGTTCTGTCTGATGCCCTGAAGGTAAGAGAATATGCCACTGACTTATAACCCTCTTTAATCTGTGCTCCCTCATATATATCAAACAGCCTGTAATCCTCCAAAAGCTTTCCGCCCTTTTTATCAAACACGCTTTCCACCTGACCTACAAGTATGCTCTTTGGCATAACCATTGCAATATCCCTAGAAACGGCAGGATATTTTGCAATTCCCTCATATTTTCTGTCAAATGTTGCAAGGTCTGTTATTTCCGGCATATCTATAACTGCCACATATGCCCTGTCACCTATATCGTAATTGTCTGCCACCTGGGGATGGACTTCTCCTAAATATCCAACCTTCCGTCCGTCATATATAATATCTGCCTGTCTTCCCGGGTGTAAGAAAGGCTTTTTGTCTGACGGATCATATTCCTCCTTCTTGTGAAGTCCTATTTTGTCAAAAAATTCCTCAACTACACCCTTCATATCGAAGAAATCAACATCTCCGTACGCACCAAGGGTAAACTCCATTCTCTCCTCAGGCAGCTCCGTGACCGGAAGTGCCTTTGGAAGATATATATTTCCAAGCTCATATAACCTTACATTTTTATTTCTTCTATTATAGTTAGATGACAGTGATGTAAGCATACCGTTTAAAGAAGTAGTTCTCATAATACTAAAATCCTCACCTAAAGGATTAAGTATATTGACTGTCCTTCTCATAGGTGAATCATTTGGAATCAAGAGCTTATCGAATACCTTTGGACTTTCAAATGAGTACGTCATACCCTGTGAGAAGCCGCAAAATTCTGCTATATCCCTTGCCACAGCCTCAATTCTCATTTTAAAGGAAAGCTTTCCTGCCGTTGCCTCGCCTGACGGAAGTGTTGTAGGAATATTATCATATCCGAAAAATCTTGCTACCTCCTCTGCTATATCCGCACTGCACAGCAGGTCCTGACGGAAGGTAGGTGCTATTACTTCTCCTGCTGCATCATCATATTGGATTTCAAGCCTTTTAAAGTATTCTTTTGCTTCCTCAAGAGTAACACTTGTTCCCAAAAGACCGTTTATCTTATCCATATCTATTTTTATTCTCTTTGGTGATACCGGCTCAGGATAGATGTCAACAGTTCCACACACTACCTCTCCCGCACCAAGCTCTTCTATTAAAGCACATGCTCTGTCTATTGCAGCCTTTGCATTTTCCGGGTCAAGTCCTTTTTCAAACTTACTTGAAGCGTCTGTTCTAAGTCCTGCCCTTTTTGATGAAAGTCGTATATTGGTTCCATCAAATGTAGCCGCCTCAAACAAAATATTCTTTACATCATCTGTAATTTTGGAATTTTCTCCACCCATAATGCCTGCCAGACCTACTGACTTCTCTCCGTCACATATCATAAGCATATTGCTGTCAAGTTCTCTTTCCTGTCCGTCCAGGGTTACAAACTTTTCTCCCTCTTTGGCACGTCTTACAATAATTTTCTTTCCCGCTAAAGCATCTAAGTCATATGCGTGCATAGGCTGACCATATTCCTCCATTACGTAGTTGGTAATGTCTACAAGATTATTAATAGGTCTTATGCCGCTTGCCGCTAAACGTCTCTGCATCCACTCAGGAGACGGTGCAAGCTTTACATTTTTAACTACCCTTGCACAATATCTCTTGCAAAGCTCTGTGTCCTTTATCTCCACTGATATTTCATCGGCAGCATTTCCTGTTCTTCCTGTTTCCTTTACTAATGGAGGCACAAATGGCTTTTTAAATGTCGCCGCAGCCTCTCTGGCTATTCCAAGCACTCCGAAGCAGTCTACACGGTTTGACGTAATTTCATACTCAAACACAGTATCGTGAAGTCCCAAAACCTCAACTGCATCCCTTCCCACTTCTGTATCCTCAGGCAGAATGTAAATTCCATCCTCAGGTGCATCAGGATAAAACTCCCTGCTTGAACCAAGCTCTTCTATGGAGCACATCATTCCACATGATTCCACCCCTCTAAGCTTACCTTTTTTTATTTTTATTCCGCCTTTTGTCTTAGTGCCGTCATGACCTCCTGCAACACGTCCTCCGTCCAGCACTACAGGGACTTTATCCCCTTCCTTAACATTATTGGCACCTGTAACTATCTGTACCGCTTCACTTCCCACATTTACCTGACATACTATAAGCTTGTCTGCATCCGGATGCCTGTCTATCTTTAATATCTGTCCTACTACTATCTTATCTAAGTCCTCATCCAATCTCTGAAAATTTTCTACCTTTGTACCTGTAAGTGTCATAGCATCAGTGTACTCTCTGTCCGTACAATTAAGCTCCGGCACATATGCTTTAATCCAAGATAACGGTGTATTCATAATTTACCTCTTTTCTATAATTTACTATTATATATTTAGAACTGCTTTAAAAATCTTATGTCATTTTCATACAGCAGACGCATATCATCAATTTCATATTTTAATAATGCTATACGCTCAAGACCTATGCCAAAGGCAAAGCCTGTATATTCCTCAGGATTAATTTTACTCATTTTTAATACATTTGGGTGAACCATTCCACAGCCCAGTATTTCTATCCAGCCTGAATCCTTACACATTCTGCAGCCCTTACCGCCGCACTTAAAGCAGGTTACGTCCATCTCCGCACTAGGCTCCGTAAACGGGAAATGATGTGGTCTGAACTTAACCTTTGTATTTTCACCGAAAAGCTCCTTTGCAAACTGTGCCAGTGTTCCCTTTAAATCCGCAAATGTTATGTTTTTATCTATCACAAGCCCCTCTACCTGATGGAAGGACGGAGAATGTGTTGCATCTACCTCATCAGAGCGGAAAACTCTTCCCGGTGCAATCATTCTTATTGGAAGCTTTCCCTTTTCCATAACTCTTACCTGAACAGGTGATGTCTGAGTTCTAAGCACAATTTTATCGTTTATATAAAAAGTGTCCTGCTCATCCTTTGCGGGGTGATTTGCCGGAATATTTAACGCCTCAAAGTTGTAATAATCATATTCAACCTCAGGACCCTCCACTACTTCATAGCCCATGCCTACAAAAATACGCTGCAATTCCTCAAGTGCTATAGTATTAGGATGGCGATGACCTACATTATTCTTCTTTGCCGGCAAAGTAACGTCTATTACCTCTGATTTAAGCCTTGCCTCCCTTGCTGCCCTTGACAGCTCATCCTTTACCTCCTCAAGCTTTGCCTCAATGACCGCCCTTGTATCGTTTACAAGCTGCCCTATTACAGGCCGCTCCTCTGCGGCAACATCCTTCATTCCTTTTAAAACTTCTGTAAGCTCACCTTTTTTTCCGAGAATTGCAACCTTTATTTCGTTTAATCTTTCAAGACTGTCTGATGATTGTATCTTTGCTATTGCCTCTTCTCTGATTTTTTGTAATCTCTCTTTCATTGTTCCAATCCTTTCCGGTTAAATTTGTTGTAAAAGCAGTACAAGCTCCGTCTCATGCTTGCTTAAACATGGGACGAAGCTTGTATTATCATCGCGGTACCACCCAAATTCCTAATTGCTTTATCAGACAATTTTGGCCCTTAATTTTCCGCGTAACGTGCAGCTAAACGTCATTTTCTACTTTTCCTTCAAAAATGCGGCTCCTGTGAGAAATTCAACAATTTACCTGAACATAAAAGGGCTTTCAGCCGATGACCCTCTCTCTCTTTATGAAAGTAAATCCCTACTTTGCACATTCATTGCCTTTATCTTTTTAATAATGCTCATTTTAACACCATAAATTACTAATGTCAACCGTTTTTGTTCAGACAGCATTTCATGGCTTATTGATTATTCCATATATTCATAATAATCCTGCTCACTTGCAAACAGCTTATATATTCCGTTTACATATCCCATATATCCATTGTCTACTACATATCCTTTCATTTTTATCTTCCTTTCTATATTTGAATAAATTACTTTTGTTTTCTTTTTCAAATATAGAATACAATATGTAGTGTACCATTAAACGGACTTTATCCTGATTTTAACTAATTTTATGATAAAAGTGAAAACTCCTCAAGATTCCATACTTTATCGGCTAATCCATCATAAAACTCAGGCTCATGACACACTATAAGAATCGCTCCCCTATATGCTTTCAATGCCCGCTTCAGCTCCTCCTTAGCTTCCACGTCAAGGTGGTTTGTAGGTTCATCAAGAACAAGTACATTTGTTTCGGTATTAATCAGCTTGCACAGCCTGACTTTCGCCTGCTCTCCTCCGCTTAACACTCTTACCTGACTTTCAATATGCTTAGTGGTAAGACCACACTTTGCCAGTGCAGAGCGAACCTCATACTGAGAATATGAAGGAAATTCATTCCATATCTCTTCTATGCATGTATTAGTGCCTCCCTTTATCTCCTGCTCAAAGTATCCCATATAAAGATAATCTCCAAGAACTGCATTCCCGCTAATGGCAGGGATAATTCCCAAGACACTTTTTAAAAATGTTGTTTTGCCTATACCGTTTGTTCCTATCAGAGCTATTTTTTCTCCTCTCTCCATTCTTAAATTTATTGGCTTTGACAAAGGTGTATCCTTATCATATCCTATTACAAGGTCATTAGTTTCAAATATAATCCTGCCTGCTGCCCTTGCCTCCTTAAAATTAAACTCAGGCTTAGGTTTTTCCTTTGCCAGCTCTATAACATCCATCTTATCAAGCTTTTTCTGCCTTGACATAGCCATATTTCTGGTAGATACTCTCGCCTTATTTCTTGCAACAAAGTCCTTTAAATCCTCTATCTCCTGCTGCTGCCTTTTGTATGCGGCCTCAAGCTGTGCTTTCTTAACCTCATATACCTCCTTAAACTTATGGTAATCTCCCACATATCTTGTAAGCTCCTGATTTTCCATGTGATAAATAAGATTTACCACGCTGTTTAGAAAAGGAATGTCATGGGATATGAGTATAAATGCATTCTCATATTCCTGAAGATATCTTTTCAGCCATTCTATATGATTAGCATCAAGATAATTTGTAGGCTCGTCCAAAAGAAGTATATCCGGCTTTTCAAGCAACAGCCTGGCAAGAAGTATTTTTGTTCTCTGACCTCCGCTAAGCTCCGTAACATCTCTGTCAAGACCCAGCTCCAATATTCCAAATGCCCTGGCTATCTCCTCAACCTTTGCATCTATCATATAAAAATCATGATTTGTAAGCATATCCTGAATAGTTCCAAGCTCCTCCAGCATTTCGGACATTTCCTCTTCCCCTGCTGATGCCATGCTATCACAGATTTCATTCATTTTTGCCTCCATGTCAAACAGATACGAAAAAGCTCCCTTTAACACCTCCTCTATGGTCATTCCCTTTGTTAAGACAGCATGCTGGTCTAAATATCCAACTCTTACATTCTTATTCCACTCCACCTTTCCCTCATCAGGCATAAGCTTCCCGGTAACTATATTCATAAATGTTGACTTTCCCTCTCCGTTGGCTCCCACAAGCCCAATATGCTCTCCCTTTAAGAGCCTGAAGGAAACATTATTAAAAATGGCTCTGTCACCAAAACCATGACTTAAATTTTCTACATTTAATATCATTTTCCCTCGACTTTCCTTTCATGCTTATATATTATGTTTCACATAATGCTCTAAATTCTTCGAATTTCTGCTCGACTTTCCTTTCCTTCTGATAAGTCACATTATAATCTGTATAAAAATTTTAGTCAATTATTACTTATTGTAGTATAATAAAATTATATTATCAATTAACCATGCCTTGGAAAGGATTTTTATATGGATACTTTAATATACCACATAGATGTAAATTCAGCATTTCTTAGCTGGGAGGCTAAAAACAGATATAATATTCATAAGAAGAGGCTTAATGATGATGGCTACCATTCGGAAAGCTATCAGGATATACGCACTATCCCTGCCGTTATAGGCGGAGATGAGGAAATGAGACACGGAATTGTTTTGGCAAAATCAGACTCTGCCAAAAAATATGGAATCGTTACAGGAGAGCCTTTGGCTGATGCAAGGAAAAAATGTCCGGGCATCTTAGTCGTACCTCCCAATTTTGATATCTATGCCCAAAACTCTAAAAGCTTTATTGAGCTGCTAAAAAAATACGCCCCTTACGTTGAACAATTTAGCATAGATGAAGCATTCTGCGATATGACCGGAACCCAAAAGCTCTACGGTGACCTTACAGACTTTGCATATACACTTAAGGACATTATTAAAAATGAGCTTGGATTTACTGTAAATATAGGCATCTCTGTAAATAAACTTCTTGCAAAAATGGCATCTGATTTTAAAAAGCCGGATATGGTTCACACACTTTTTCCTGATGAAATAAAGGATAAGCTTTGGCCGCTTCCTGTGAGAAATTTATTTTTTGTAGGCCGCCAGACTGCCTTAAAGCTGTCAGACCTTGGCATACACACCATTGGTGACCTTGCATCTATGGATAAAAATCTTCTTATTTATCATTTTAAGAAGCACGGAGAATTAATATGGAATTACGCAAACGGAATAGACACGGATTCAATAATAAAAAAAGACAATGAGACAAAAAGCTACGGAAACTCCCAAACTCTTGCTTTTGATGTTACAGATGAAAGAACGGCAAAAAAGTTTCTTCTATCCTTATGTGAATCTGTAGGTGCAAGAATACGTGCTGATAAATCCTATGTCAGCACAATTACTGTGAATATTACAGACTATGAATTTAACAATATGTCACACCAAATGTCACTTCCCTCTCCTACAAATGTAACAGAAAGGATTTATGACTGTGCCTGCACCCTATTCGAGCAGTGCTGGAACCATTCTCCGATACGCCTTATAGGCGTATCGGCAGGAAAAGCCACAAACACAGGCTTTATACAATATGATATGTTTGACTCGGAAAAATATGAAAAGCTGTCAAAGCTTAATGCAGCTATAGATTCTATCAGAAATAAGTACGGCAATGAGGCTGTCACAAGAGCCTCACTTGCCCGAAATGCCCTCCCTGACAATGATGCCTTTAAGAAGTCAAAACACATAAAAAATATATAACATTATTACCTTAACTTTTTGATTTCATCGTATGGCAGCTCTCCCCCAAATATATCAAGGGCACTTCCAACTGTAAAATCTATAGCTCCCTTGCCAAGGGACTTAAGCTTTTCTATATCCTTCATAGTGCTTATCCCCCCTGCATACGTCATTTTAAAGCCTGCAAGCTTTCCCATCATTTCTGCAAGCTCCTCCTCTATACCGTTTGCCTTTCCCTCTACGTCGACGGCGTGGATTAAAAATTCATCACAGTAATCTGCCAGCCTGTAAAATACATCTTCACTTAAGGCAACATCTGTAAACTTCTGCCATCTGTCTGTTACAATATAATATTTACCATCTTTTTTTCTGCAGCTTACATCAAGAACAAGTCTGTCTTTTCCTGTTACCCTGCTAAGCCTTATAAGATTATCGTAATTTATATTTCCGTCTTTAAATACAAATGAAGTAACTATAACATGGGAAGCACCTTCCTCAAGATATGACTTTGCATTATTGACATTTATTCCGCCTCCAACCTGCAATCCTCCTCTGTAGCTCTCAATGGCAAGAAGTGCCTGCTCCTTTGTGGCATCGTAATATGGAGAATCCGTACCGTTTAATAAAATAATATGTCCACCCGTAAGCCCGTCTCTTTTATACATCTCAGCATAAAACCTGGAGTCTTTCTCCGACACAAAATTCTCCTGTGCTTTATCCTTATAATCTGTAAGACTTCCTCCTACTATCTGCTTTACCTTTCCGTTATGAATGTCAATACATGGTCTGAACTTCATATCCACACTTCCCTTCCTCTATTTATTATTCAACACTCTTAAGTGATGTTGCCATATCTATTTTTTTCATTTTATAATGCATTGATAAATTAGTAATAACTGCAAATAAAGCTGTCAGCAGACCGCTCCACACAAAGCTTAGCGGAAATACGTCTCTGCCAAACATAACCATATCAACCTCTGCCGTTATTATTACAAATTTGTGCAGCACTATGCCAAGCAATGCTCCCACTGCTATTCCAATAACCGTGATAATAATATTTTCCCTATATATATATGACGATACTTCAATATCATAAAATCCAAGAACCTTAAGAGTTGCAAGCTCCCTCTTTCTCTCATTAATATTTATGTTATTAAGGTTGTACAACACTACAAATGCCAATCCTCCGGCTGCAATAATTATAACTGCAACTATAACATCCATGCTGCCAAGCATATCTTCAAACTTATCTCGCAGCTTGTCAACATATGATGCTCCACTCACTCCGTCATATTTAAGCAGCTCTTCTATGACAGCCTCCTCATTTGCCTTTCCCTCCTCTGTAAGGGATATTATAATCTCATTATAGGATACATCTCCTATAAGCTCCTGATACATTGATGAACTCATATATATATTATGATAAACATAATTTTCCACTATCTTTCCCACTGTCACTCTGTATTCCTCTGCGCCTCCAAGAGACAGAGCTATAACATCCCCCTCCTTAACATCAAGCTCCCCTGCGGCTTTTTCAGAAAGCATAACTTCATTATCAGAAAGCTCATATTCATTATGAGTGTTTCTGTCTCTAAGCTTAATAAAATCATTAAGCTTATCTGTATCCTCAGCCACATATATGTATGCTGTCAGACTTTCTTCATCTTTCTTTACAGTAAGAGAGCTGTTTCTTAAAAACATATAGTCTCTTATATTTTCATCTGCACCAAGGGTTTCTTCTATGCCCGCCCTGTTCTCCTCAGACATATTACCGGAAACACTAAGCACTATATCATATATATGCAGCTCATCATATTGTATTCCAACAACAGAACTAATTGAGTCTTTTACTCCAAAGCCCACCACAAGAAGTGCCATACACCCGCTTATTCCAAACAGTGTCATAAAAAGTCTCTTTTTATATCGCACAAGATTTCTTATTGTTGATTTTCCCGAAAAATTTATTCTCTTCCATATAAACGGAATATATTCCAAAAATACCTTTTTTGTCTTTTTGGGCGGCTCAGGTCTCATTAATGCAGCAGGATTATCCATTAACTCTCTATAGCATGAAAATATTGTTGCCGCCGTCACTAAGGCTACTGCAAGAACACAGGCAAACACAAAATAGAAACCGTTTATGGGAGTAAGTATATCCTCAAGACAATAAAGCATTTTATATGCATCTATTATTACCCTTGGCAGAAAAATACTTCCTATTATTCCTCCCAAAAGACTTCCTGCTGATGATGCTAACAGACCGTATTTTATGTACTTTCCTGCTGCCTCTCCCTTTGTGTACCCCAGTGCTTTCAGTGTCCCTATCTGGGTTCTCTGCTCCTCCACCATTCTCGTCATGGTTGTAAGACTAACAAGTGCCGCAACAATAAAGAATATAGCCGGAACAACCTTTCCTATATTACCTATTCTCTCTGCATCCTGGTCAAATTCAACATATGTCTGAATTGAATTCCTGTCTAAAACGTAAAAAGCACCTTCCATGCTTTCAAGATATTCCTCTATCTTTTCCTTTACACCGTCAACAAGCTCACTGTACTCATCAGTGTAAGCTTCCTCCTCCTTTGCCCCGTCAACTGTTATATAGCAGCTTGTATACACAGTCTGCAAAAACACATCACCGTTTACCATAATGACACCGTCTATTTTACCGTTTCCTATAGATGTTGTTCCCCTGTCAACACCAATATAATAAGGCGTTGTATAAATACCCGTTATCTCGAATTGGTTTTCCCTTAATGTCATTTCAATGGGAATTTCATTACCTGAAGACAGTGTTATACTATCTCCTATTTTAAGTCCGTAATTATCTGCGTAGGATGCTTCTACAATACACTGATTTGTGCTCTCAGGAAGGCTTCCCTCAGACAGTAAAGGCTCATTTATTCCGTCTGTATATGACTGAACCGACACTACTCCCTCTATATCTCCCATTCTGTTTATGTAATCTCCCTGAAAGCTCCCCAATGCAAGCTTAACTCCATCTATCCCCTCAAGCTCACTGACAAGTGCCTCCGTAATACCTGTATCAGACATTACTCTTATATCCATAAGATTACCGTCATCATAAAATTTATCTGCAGACAGCCTCATATCAGGTTCCGTAGAACATATTCCCGTATAAATGGCTACTCCAAGTGCTACTATAATTAATATAGAAATAAACCTGTTTTTTGTCTTTTTTATTTCTGCGTAAAACTCTTTTCTTATGGCCTTCATATATAGCTACACCTCAATTCCAGCTTAAAGCTTACCATTCTATCTGCTCAACAGGCATAGGATTTTCATTTATTTTCATATCCGATACCTGACCGTTTTTTATCTTAAATATCCTGTCTGCCATAGGTGCAATAGCCTGATTATGTGTTATTACAATAACTGTCATCTTCTTTTCCCTGCATGTATCCTGCAAAAGCTTTAATATTGACTTTCCAGTATTATAGTCAAGCGCACCTGTAGGCTCGTCACACAAAAGCATTTTAGGATTTTTTGCAAGAGCCCTTGCTATTGCCACTCTCTGCTGCTCTCCTCCCGATAATTGTGCCGGAAAGTTATTCATTCTGTCCTTAAGACCTACCTCCTCAAGCACCGTCTCTGCATCTAAAGGATTTTTGCTTATCTGGTTTGCAAGCTCCACGTTTTCCTTTGCCGTAAGATTAGGCACAAGATTATAAAACTGAAACACAAAGCCTATATCATATCTTCTGTATGTTGTAAGATTTCTGGAATTATATTGGCTTATATCCGTACCGTCAATAATAACACTTCCCGATGTAAGGGTGTCCATTCCTCCAAGAATATTTAAAACCGTTGTTTTTCCCGCACCGGAAGGACCTACAATAACAACAAATTCACCCTTTTCTATGTTCAGGCTTATGCCGTCAACTGCCTTTATACTCACTTCCCCCGTCTTATATTCCTTAACCACATCCTTAAGCTCAATAAAACTCATAAGTATCTTCCTCTCTGACTTTTATTCTTATATATTCACATTCCCGCATATCTTTTTTCCTATTTTCATACTAACATTCTCTTTAATCTCTGTCAACTCACTTAAATTAACATTTATAATATTTTTATAATTATTCCGGAGCAAAATTTGAAACAATACCTTTTGGTGCATTGAAAATGAAATTTGCTAAAACACCGGTAATTCCACATTGCAAAAAAAGCACCGATGTCGGTGCTCTTTGCATTTACAGTATTTTTTTATGCATTCATTGCCTGCTCTATGTCGGCTATAATATCATCTGCATCTTCAATACCAACTGAAAATCTTATTAAATCAGGCTGCACTCCTGCTTCTATAAGCTGTGCCTCCGAAAGCTGTCTGTGGGTATGGCTTGCAGGGTGAAGTACCGATGTACGTGCGTCTGCCACATGAGTAACTATTGCCGCAAGCTTAAGGTTATCCATAAATCTTACGGATTCCTCCCTGCCGCCCTTAAGACCAAAGGAGATTACTCCACAGCTTCCATTTGGCATATATTTCTTTGCAAGCTCATAGTACTTATTATCCTCTAAGCCACAGTAATTTACCCACGCAACCTTTGGATTGGCCTTTAAATATCTTGCTACCTTGTCTGCATTTTCGCAGTGCTTTTTCATTCTGAGATGAAGTGTTTCAAGTCCCATGTTTAAAAGGAATGCATTGTGAGGTGACTGCACTGAGCCTAAATCACGCATAAGCTGTGCTGTTGCCTTTGTTATGTATGCACCCTTTCCAAACTTCTGTGTATATATAATTCCATGATAAGACTCGTCAGGTGTTGTAAGTCCCGGGAATTTATCCTTATGAGCCTCCCAGTCAAAATTGCCGCTGTCAACTATACAGCCTCCCACAACAGTTGCATGACCGTCCATATATTTTGTTGTGGAGTGTGTCACAATATCTGCACCCCACTCAAACGGTCTGCAATTTACAGGTGTTGCAAAGGTGTTGTCTATTATAAGAGGTACCCCATGGGAATGGGCAAGCCTTGCAAATTTTTCTATGTCAAGAACTACAAGGGAAGGATTGGAAATTGTCTCTGCAAATACTGCCTTTGTATTGTCCTTAAAGGCTTTTCTAAGCTCCTCCTCCGGTGCATCAGGGTCTACAAATGTAAAATCAAGTCCAAACTTCCTTAAAGTCACATTAAATAAATTAAATGTTCCTCCGTATATAGGTGCAGAACATACCACATGTCCTCCTGCCTCACATATATTTATAATGGCAAAAAGATTAGCCGCCTGACCGCTTGAGGTAAGCATTCCTGCCACACCGCCCTCAAGCTCCGTTATTTTTGCCGCCACCATATCACATGTAGGATTTTGAAGCCTTGAGTAAAAATATCCCTCTGCCTCCAAATCAAAAAGCTTTCCCATATGATCACTTGTATCGTACTTAAATGTTGTACTCTGATATATAGGCATTACTCTCGCCTCTCCTGATTTGGGAGTATAGCCTCCCTGTATACATATGGTTCCCAAATTTCTTTTTTCTGCCATTGCTTATAAGCTCCTTTCAATATTGTACAGTCTTACTTTCATCACTTGTACTTTAATGGTAAGTCTATCATAATTTAATATGTTTTTCAATAGGTCCTACCAAACCTACGCTCATCTCCTCCATTACTATATACTTATCCGTAATCCTTTTAATATCCTCTGTTGTAACATTATTAAGGGACTTTATTGTACGTCTAAAGGGAATGATTTCTCCGTAATTCATATATGACTTGGCATTGCCCGTCATTTTAGTCATTACATTATCACGGTTTAATGTCATCTCTACGGTAAGCTGATGCTTAGCCTCATTAAGCTCAGCCTCTGTTACACCCTCCTTAACAAGGTCATATATAAGACTTTCCATAATACTATATACCTTATTTAACTGCTCAGGGTTCATTGCACCATAAATGTGAAAAAGTCCCGCATTTTCAAAGGAGCTTCCATATGAATACACCGAATATGTAAGCCCGTTCTTTTCCCGTATTTCCCTAAACAATCTTGAATTTACATCACTTCCGAATATTGCATTTAAAAGGGTATACCCGTATCTGTCACTGCTTTTTAGGGAGGCTCCCCTAAATGCAATATTTAAATGAACCTGCTCTATATCCCTTTTTTTGACTATATAAACCTTATTGTACCCTGGTTCGCAGGTAGAAGTCTTCCTACCTTTTTTCCTTATTCCTCCAAAGGATTTCTCTATGGCTTCCATAGCTTCCTGTCTGTTAATCTTTCCCGCAACAGAAATAATCATATTTTCCCCTGTATAGTAATTATTCATATAATCTAATATTTCCTGTCTTGTAAATCCCTTTACGGTCTTTTTCTTACCTGATATATAATAGCCTAAAGGATGACTGTTCCATATGTGCTTTTGAAGCATTTCATGGACATAGTCATCAGGAGAATCCTTGTACATATCTATTTCTTCACACACAACAGATTTTTCCCTTTCCATTTCCTCCTCATCAATAAGAGAGCCGCTTATCATATCACCTATTAAATCTATTGCCCTTGTAAGATATTCAGGCAGGGTTCTTGCATAATATGATGTATTTTCCTTGCTTGTGTAAGCATTTACATTGCCTCCGAGAAACGATGTTTCCCTGCTTATATCATTTGTGTTTCTTTTACTTGTTCCCTTAAAAAGCATATGCTCTATAAAATGTGATATTCCGTTATTTTCCTTTGTCTCGTTTTTTGAGCCTGTCCTTACCCACACTCCAAAGGCGGCTGAATTATAATGACCTGACGGTTCTGTTATTACCGTAATACCATTTTTCAACTTAGCTATCTCTATCATTATACCTCCATATGTATAATTTCCCTTATTACTTACATCTTATTTCTTAAGCATAAAAGATGATAAACCGGTACTGCTCCGATTTATCACCTTTCAATTCCTTATATTAATGAACATCCTTCATGCTGAAGCTTATTCTTCCCATTCTGTCCTTGCCAAGGCATACCACCTTAACAACATCACCAAGTGTAAGAACATCCTCCACACGATTTATCCTCTCATTTGATATTTTGGAAATATGCACCATTCCTTCTTTGCCTGGTGCAAACTCAAGGAATGCTCCAAATTCCTTTATACTAACTACCTTTCCTTCAAATATCTGCCCCTCCTCAAAATCAGTAACTATGGTCTGAATATACTTAACTGCCTTATTCATCATAGCCATATCAGTTCCGCATACTGATACTGCTCCATCATCTGTAATATCAATTTTAACACCTGTCTCATCAATAATGGCATTAATTGTCTTACCTCTCTGACCTACTACATCACCGATTTTTGCAGGATCAATCTGAATCTGAATAATCTTAGGTGCATAAGGACCTACCTCAGGTCTTGGAGCAGCTATTGCCTTGCTCATACAGTTTTCCATAATAAACATTCTTGCCTCACGGCATCTTGCAATGGCACCCTCAACAATATCTCTTGTCAGACCATGAATCTTAATGTCCATTTGAATTGCTGTAATACCTGCATCTGTACCCGTCACCTTAAAGTCCATATCTCCAAAGAAATCCTCAAGTCCCTGAATATCTGTAAGGAGCACATAATCATCATCTGTATCTCCTGTCACAAGTCCGCATGATATACCTGCAACCATTTTCTTAATAGGTACGCCTGCCGCCATAAGTGACATACATGATGCACATGTGGATGCCATTGATGTGGAGCCGTTTGACTCAAATGTCTCTGACACTGTACGTATTGCATATGGGAATTCCTCTTCGCTTGGAAGCACAGGCACCAAAGCTCTCTCTGCCAATGCACCATGTCCGATTTCACGTCGTCCCGGTCCCCTTGATACCTTTGTTTCCCCTACTGAATACCCAGGGAAATTATAATGATGCATATATCTTTTTGACGTTTCATTTTCATCAAGACCGTCAAGTCTCTGTGCATCTGACAAAGGTGCCAGTGTACATACGTTGCAAATCTGTGTCTGCCCTCTTGTAAACATGGCAGAACCGTGTACTCTTGGAATAATATCAACCTCTGCTGCAAGTGGACGTATCTGTGTTATTTCTCTGCCGTCAGGACGCTTATGGTCTTTTAATATCATCTTCCTTACTGTCTTCTTCTGATATTGATATAATGCCTCTCCGATAAGAGGAAGCCACTCCTCATTGTCAGCAAATGCCTCCTCAAGCCTTTCCTGTATAACTCTTATATTTTCTTCCCTTACCTGCTTTTCGTCTGTAAATACTGCTGTCTCCATCTCCTCCGGAGTAACGAGCTCCTTCATCTTTGCAAACAGCTCCTCCGGTATTGCACAGCTTTCGTATGTGTGCTTTTTCTTTCCTGCCGCTTCCACAATCTTATCTATAAATGCAATCACCTGCTGGTTTACTGCGTGTGCCGCATATATTGCCTCTATCATTTTGTCCTCAGGCACCTCATTGGCTCCCGCCTCAATCATAATAACCTTTTCCCTTGTTGAAGCAACTGTAAGCTTTAAGTCTGATAATGCATTCTGTGATGCATTAGGATTAAATACAAACTCTCCGTTTATTAAACCAACCTGTGTTGTGGCACACGGTCCGTCAAAAGGAATATCCGAGATTGCAACTGCTATGGCTGAACCAAGCATTGCAGTAAGCTCAGGACTGCATTCCGGGTCTACTGACATAACCATATTGTTAAGTGTCACATCATTTCTGTAATCCTTTGGGAATAATGGTCTCATTGGACGGTCAATTACCCTGGAGGTTAGGATTGCATTTTCCGATGCCTTTCCCTCCCTCTTATTAAAGCCTCCCGGTATTTTTCCAACAGCATATAATTTCTCCTCATACTCTACGCTTAATGGAAAGAAATCAATACCCTCCCTAGGCTTTTCTGATGCAGTGGCAGTAGACAATACTGTTGTGTCTCCATAGTGCATAAATGCCGCACCGTTTGCCTGTGCCGCAACTCTTCCCACATCAACAGTAAGAGTTCTTCCGGCTAATTCCATACTAAAACTTTTGTACATATGGTCCTCCTAAAATTTAATATATTGACAGAAGACCGAAAACACTTAAAAAAGCGTTGCTTTTCCAAAACAATGTTTTTTTAAGTGGTCTCGGAAATTTTCTTCTGCCTTTTAACCTAACAATAGACAAGGCTATAGCCCTGTCTATTGTATAAATTAACATTATTTACTTTCTGATTCCTAACTTTTCAATTAAGCTGCGGTATCCCTCAAGGTCTGTTTTCTTTAAATAGTCAAGAAGTCCTCTTCTCTGTCCTACCATCTTAAGAAGTCCTCTTCTTGAATGATGATCCTTCTGATGTGTCTTTAAATGCTCTGTTAATTCCTGAATTCTTACTGTTAAAATAGCAATCTGAACCTCAGGTGAACCTGTGTCCTCAGGTGTTCTTCCGTATGTTTTAATTAATTCTGCTTTCTTTTCCTTTGAAATCATTTTTATTTCCTCCTGTTATTTAATATCGCGATGTACATTAGTATAGGTCGGAGTGTCCAAAAACCAAGTACACGCTAAGTCTTACCGAACAACTATATCATATAACCTTTAAATTGTCAAATCAATTCTAAGGAATTACCCTAATTGCACAATACGGTGTTGTAAAGTAAGCATTTCCTATTTTTATGCCTCCCTTTGGAGTGGACGCATGAATAATCTGACCGTTTCCTATATATATGGCAACGTGACCTATAGATGAGCCATACTTGTACACCAATATATCTCCCGGCTTTGCTGATGTATATGGTATCTGTGTTCCCGCCGAAAGATACGCTGACGAGCTTCTTGGAAGATTATAACCAAACTGTGCAAATATAAGCTTTGTAAAGCCTGAGCAGTCTGTTCCGTTTGTAAGACTGTTGCCTCCGTATACATACGGATTGCCAAGGAACTGCATTGCATATTCTATAAGATCCTTAGCAGTCTGAGATACCGACTGATCAAGTGATGCTGTATTAAAAGCCGGACCTGTGTATGTACTGCTGCTGCCCGAAGAGCTGCTGCTTCCTGCAGTGCTGCTCTGTGTACTTACCTGTACCTCCACTATCTCAACTGCCACCGGAAGGCTGTTTACTTCTTTTACATAATCTGCCGAAACATATCCTACAAGGTTATTAATATCCACCTTATACCATCCGTTATTTGCATCTTCAACAATTTCAAGATATTCGCCTTTTGCCACCTGTGTTGATACATTACATTCTGTGCTTGGCTCCTGTCTTACATTAAGAAGCTCACAATTTACTAAAAGCTTTGTCTCCATTGTTTCCATTGCTTTAATGTTGGCATCATAGCCTTTAAGGATATAGTCCGCTGAAACATATCCTGTTACGTCACCTGATTTAATTTTATACCAGCCGTCAAGCTCCTCAAGTATTTCACATGCAGAACCTCCCGGCATTTTTCCGATTATTTTATTATCTGTTCCTGCACCGTCTCTTACGTTAAGATAAGATGTAACGTTAGATACTCCAAGATTTGTATATCCCTCTATTATAGAGCCCTCCGGCACATACTTTGTTGCCACGTCAAGCTCCTCAACAGATGCATTTAACTCCTCATCTGTTGCCTCTGTAGTAACATTTCTAAGAACATCTGACATTCCTGCTACCGGAATAGCTGTTTTGCCTGTGCTTTCATTAAGCTTTGACGCATCTGATGATGCACTTACAAGTGATACTGACAAATCTGAAATACTTACCTCTCCTGAATATTCCGGAGCTGTTCCCTCTGCAACTATAGCCTTTGCAGCTTTATTTATATTAGTTAGGTCAATCGAATCATTAGTGCCCTGTGACTGGATTATACCATTGATTCCTATTGCAGTTACCGCAAATGCCATTGCACCTGCTACTACTGATTTAGTATTTTTCATGTTTCCTCCATTACATTTCTCTCTAAATTTATCTTCTTGTTACCTAATTATTAGGGATTTCAGCCTGTTTGTTACGTATTTATTACCCCAATATAAAAAACCTAATGAACATTATAGCACTAATTTCCTAAATGTCAACCCTGCATTTTCTGCATTCATCTTTATCAGCCAAAAGCTGCCTTTCAAGCTCCTTTAAATTATTAAACTTTTTCTCAGGTCTCGTATGCTTTATAAGCTCTATTTCAAGCACTTTTCCGTACAGGTCCCCCTCATAATCAAGAAAATATGTCTCAACTCCAAGCTGCTTTTTTTCCATATCTACAGTAGGCTTATATCCAATATTTGTTACGCCTTTATAATATTTTCCATCTATTTTGCATTTGCTTACATAGACCCCATTGGGCGGCAGAAGCTTGTTTTCAGGCGGAATAATATTTGCAGTAGGTGTGTTAAGTGTTCTTCCTATTCTGTTTCCATGAACTATCTTTCCCACTATTGTATATTTATGACCGAGAAGCTTTTCTGCCTTTTCAATATTTCCTTCCCGTATAAGCTCTCTTATAATCGTACTGCTTACTATACTTCCATCTACAGAAATCATTTTTATTATCTCTGTTTCATATCCGTATATAGCTCCCAGCTCCTTTAGCTTTGCAGCATCACCTGACCTGTTTTTTCCAAATCTGAAGTTCTCACCGCATATTACCTTTTTTACTCCTATTTTTTCCACAAGAATATTTTTTATAAATTCCTCAGGACTCATATCAAGTATATGTGAATTTACAGGACATACTATTATTATGTCAATTCCAAGCTTCTCATATACAAGCATCTGCTCTTCCTCAGTAAATATCTTTTTTTCTTCTCTCTCCTTTTTCCTGCTTAGGGGATTACCTGAAAAAGTAAAAACCAAGGATATATATCCGTTGGTTTTTCCCTGCCGCAGCTTCTCCATTATCATATTATGCCCTAGGTGTATGCCGTCAAACTTTCCCAAAGCTGCCACTGTATTTTCTATTTTAAGATTGTATATATTATTTATATCTCTTATAATTTCCATTGCCGCTCCAATATTGCTTAAAGCTATGCTGTTTTTCCTTTTGCTTCCATATCCTATATGAAAAACAGCTTTTCAGGCTTCAAGCTTCCTTTCACTGCCTTATATATTCCTATAAATTGATTTTTACAGTCATATACCCTGTATATTTTGTTATCTGAGGTATCTGTGCCTTTGGTACCCTCTAAGGGAATACTGTTTCCATTGTACAAAAGCTTTTCGTATTTGTCTTCTATGATAACGGCATCATAATCACTAAATACACTGTCTGTTTTCATAATATATTCATCAAGGCAGCCTTCTTTGGCAAGCATTTCTGCCTTTTCAAGGGTAATCGCTGTTTCTTTTGTGAATATTCCTGATTTTATCCTTTCAAGCTTTGTCATACATCCGTATGTTCCAAGCCTTATACCTATATCATGACATAAGGTTCTTATGTATGTTCCCTTTGAGCAGCACACCTCCATAGCTATATAAGGGTACTCTATAGAGAGTATATTAATTTTTTTTATAACAACACGCCTTGGCTGTCTCTCTATTTCCTTTCCCTCTCTTGCAAGCTCATACAGCTTCTTTCCATTTACCTTAACTGCGCTGTACATTGGGGGTATCTGGTCATATTCGCCCGTAAATGATAAAATATTATCACTTATGGCTTCATCGGTAACAGTGTTTCTCATCTGTGAAATATCTGTCTTTAAAATAATCTTTCCCGTAATATCCTGTGTATCTGTTGCCTGTCCTAAAACCATCTCTGCCTTATATGTCTTTTCCTTATCTGTCAGAATATCACAAAGCTTTGTTGCCTTGCCAAGACACACCGGAAGTACGCCTTCTGCGTCCGGGTCAAGAGTTCCTGTATGACCGATTTTTTTCTGTTTTAATATTCCTCTTAATTTAGCTACCACATCATGGGATGTATAGCCCTTTTCTTTATATATATTTATAATGCCGTTGTACATACTAAAGCAGTCCTTTTTCCTTTAACTGTTTTTCTATGTGAATTAATATGTTGTTTACCACATCATGTACCGTACCCCTTAATGTACACCCTGCTGCACGTATATGTCCGCCTCCTCCAAAATACCCTGCAACGGCATTACAGTCCACATATTTTTTAGACCTTAAGCTTACCTTATATTCCATATGTGCTGTCTCATACATAAATATTGCACACTCAACTCCTGCCGTAAGCCTTAACTGCTCTACTACTCCTCCCATTTCACTTGGAGTTACGCCGTAAAATTCCATCTCCTGCTTATTTACGGCAGAAAAAATACATTTTCCATCTAAAAGCAGAATACTTTCCAGCAATGCCCTTCCAAGTATCTGATTCTGTACATATGTTTTTTCGTAAAAGCCTTCATCTATAATGGCAGGAAAATCCACTCCCAAACTCATAAGCTTACCTGCAATATTCATTGTGTGCTCTGTGGTGCTTTCATACTTAAACACACCCGAATCATGGATTATTCCCGTATAAAGTGCTGTAGCCGTATCCCTTGATATTTTATCTTCATCAAGCATATCATACAGCACCTCACATGAAGAGCTTGCATCAGGTACTACGTGATTATACAGTCCAAAGCCTGTATTGCTTACATGATGGTCTATACAAAGAGTTTTCTCCGTTTTGGCAAATTCCTCTCCTGCAACTGCCATTCTTTCCCTGTCACTTAAATCAATGGAAATAAATAAATCAAATCCGGTGTCACTTATTTCATTCTCCACCTTATCTATATCCTTTATATAGTCAAATTTCCCCATTATCTTCTCCATATATACATGTGATTCTATATGAGGATAATTTTCCTTAATATAAAGATATAATCCCATACATGAGCCTATACAGTCACCATCAGGTCTTACATGCCCTGCAATTCCCAGCTTTTTAACATCTTTTAAAAAGTCATCTATCTTTACATTTTTTTTCATATTTTGCCTCCTAATACTTCAATCAGAAGTGTCTGATTTTATTCATTATCCCCATGTTCTTCACTATCCTGTTTTGTATCACTTAATATAGTTTTATTTACTTCATCTATAAGCTTAGACATATTTACTCCATATTCTATAGACTCATCCATTACAAATGATATCTGAGGAGTGTTCCTTAGATTTATTGTTTCTGCAAGCTTTTTTCTGATAAAGCCCTCTGCACTTTTAAGTCCCTGTAATGTATCCTTTTTCTCCTGCCCGGAACCCAATACGCTTATATATGCCCTTGCATATTTTAAATCAGGAGAAACCTCCACCGCAACAACACTTGTCATAGTGCTGATGCGTGGATCCTTAATATGATTTCTTATAATATTGCTGAGTTCATGCTGTACCTCTGCATTTACCCTTACATTTTTTATGCTGTTTTTCCTCATATAATCCTCAATTCCAAAGCGGTTTACCGCCCTATGATTTTATGACAGAACTTTTTTATCGAGGCACCTCTACCATAATATATGCCTCAACCTGGTCTAATTCCTTTAAATCATTAAAGCCTTCAAATACAAGACCACATTCATAGCCTGCCTTTACCTCCTTAACATCATCCTTAAATCTCTTAAGTGATGCCAAAGGTCCCTCAAATATCTGCTCACCCTCACGGGTAATCCTTACGCTGCAGCCACGCTGAAATACGCCATCTAATACATATGAGCCTGCTATTGTGCCTACTCCTGATGCCTTAAACAACTGACGTACCTCTCCGTGTCCTATAACCTTTTCTTCGTAAACAGGATCAAGCATACCCTTCATGGCTGCTTCCACATCTTCTATTGCCTGATAGATAACTCTGTAAAGCCTTATATCTACCTTTTCTCTTTCTGCCGTTTCCTTTGCAGTGTTATCAGGTCTTACGTTAAAGCCTATTATAATGGCATTTGACGCAGATGCAAGACTTACATCTGATTCATTAATCGCACCTACTCCTCCGTGGATAATTTTAACCACAACCTCATCATTTGAAAGCTTAACAAGACTTTGTTTTACCGCCTCAACTGAGCCCTGAACATCTGCCTTTACTATAATATTAAGTTCCTTTACATCTCCGGACTGAATCTGGGTAAACAAATCATCAAGAGACATTTTGCTTTTTGCCTTTGAGCCTTCTATAAGCTTCTCTCTGTCCTGTGAGATAAATGTTTCAGCAAAGCTTCTTGCTTCCTTTTCATTTGCAGTTGCCACAAATACCTCTCCTGCATTTGGAACATTGTTAAGTCCGAGAATTTCAACAGGTGTTGAAGGTCCTGCCTCCTTTACCTTTTCTCCCTTATCATCTATCATGGCACGAACTCTTCCGTAGCATGAGCCTGCTGCTATGGCATCTCCCACCTTAAGTGTTCCCTTCTGCACAAGAACCGTTGAGACGGAGCCTCTTCCCTTATCAAGCTTAGCCTCTATCACTATACCTCTTGCCTTTCTGTTAGGGTTTGCCTTAAGCTCAAGAATTTCTGCCGACAATAACACCATTTCCAAAAGCTGCTCAAGTCCCTCTCCTGTGTGGGCCGATACAGGCACAAATACAGTATCTCCGCCCCAGTCCTCTGCCAAAAGCTCGTATTCTGCCAGTTCCTGCTTTACCTTATCCACATTGGCACTGGGCTTATCAATTTTGTTTACTGCTACTATTATGCTTATCCCTGCCGCTTTGGCATGGCTTATTGCCTCCACTGTCTGAGGCATAACACCGTCGTCTGCTGCAACCACAAGTATTGCTATATCTGTAGCCTGTGCCCCACGCATACGCATTGCAGTAAATGCCTCATGTCCCGGTGTGTCAAGAAATGTTATTTTCTCTCCGTTGCACTCTACCGTATATGCACCTATATGCTGGGTGATTCCTCCTGCTTCCCCTGATATTACATTTGTTTTTCTGATTGCATCAAGAAGAGAGGTTTTTCCATGGTCAACGTGTCCCATAACACACACTACAGGAGGTCTTTTTACCATCTTGCTTTCGTCTTCTTCATCTTCCTTTAACAGCTCTTCTATGACATCTACCTTTTCTTCCATCTCAACAATAATGTCATATTCCATTGCTATTTCTTCTGCCTGCTCAAATTCAATCTCACTGTTAAGATTTACTATCTGTCCCTGTAAAAACAGCTTCTTAACAAGCACTGAAGGCTGAAGCTTCATCTTATCAGCAAGCTCCTTTATTGTAAGAGTCTCAGGAATTGTTATTACCTTAATTTCCTCCTCTTTAGGCTCCTGCTTTGGCTGTGGCTTAGGTGCCTGCTTTGGCTGGTTATTTACATTATTTTTTCCGTGGAAATTATTATTCTTTCCGACTTTATTATTTCCGTTCTTATTATTGCTGTTATTGTTATTATTATTCTTGCCGCTTCCCTTACTGCTTACATTCTGAGGATTAAACACCTTTGTAATATGCTTTTCCCTCTCCGGCTTTCTGCTGTTTCCTCCGCTGTGCTTTTTGTTGTTATTATTGCTGCTGTTATTATTGTTATTATTAACATTATTATTGCCGTCTTTCTTCTTTTGCGGCTGTGTATTTTTACTGTTATTGACTTCTTTCATATTTTTCTCAAATTTCTTTTCTTCCCTCTTTATAGCTTCCTTTTTGTTTCTTACTTCTTTATCTTTATTTTCCTTACTCTGTTTTTTTTCTGTACTTTCTTTACTTTCTTTAACCTCCGGATTGCTTTTTTCCTTCTCCGGCAAAAGCTTTTCCCTCACATATCCGGCTTCCTCCTCCGTAATAGATGCCATATGATTTTTTACATCTATACCGTTTTCTCTTAGAACCCCGATTATTTCTTTGCTATCTTTTCCTATTTGTTTAGCCAATTCATATACTCTCATTTTTGACATAGCATTACCTCCTTGCCTTAAGCTGCTTTTCCAACGCATTTCTAAATCCACTGTCAAGTACTGCCATGGATGCTCTGAATTCTTTTCCCATATAATGACCAAGTTCTTCCTTTGTTCCGTAATAATAAATAGGAACATTATAATAGGTACACATATTTGTAAATTTCTTCTTTGTATTATCCGATGCTTCCTCTGACACTATAACCATATGTGCCTTCCCGGTCTTAACTGCCTTTTCCACCGAAAATTCTCCTCCTACGGTTTTTCCTGCCTTTGTTGCAAGGGAAATCATAGATAATATTTTATCCATTATTTTCCGCAAACTCCTTTTTTAACCTGTCATATATTTCCTCTGAAACTGCTGCCTTTAAGGAACGGTCAAGACTTTTTGCTTTTTTTGCCTTTTCAAGACACTCTTGTGAATAGCATACATATGCTCCCCGCCCGTTTTTCTTGCCTGTCATGTCTATAAGTATCTCATCATTCTCTGTTTTAATAACACGAACCATTTCTTTTTTCGGCTTCATTTCACCGCATCCTGCACATTTTCTAAGGGGAATTTTTTTCACTGCACTCATAAGCTTCCTCCCTTATATTTCTTCTTCCTGCTCCTTCATTTCCTTTGCCTGAGATTCACTCTTTATGTCAATCTTAAAGCCTGTAAGTCTTGCTGCAAGTCTTGCATTCTGACCTTCCTTACCTATGGCAAGTGATAGCTGGTAGTCAGGCACAACAACACTTGCTGTCTTTTCCACATCATCAGCTACAACAGATATAACTTTTGCCGGACTTAATGCGTTTTCTATAAGTATTGCCGGATTTTCACTCCAGTTAATAATATCTATTTTTTCTCCGCGAAGCTCGTCAACAATGGCATTTACCCTTGCTCCGTTTATTCCCACACAGGCTCCCACAGGATCTACATTAGGGTCATTTGATCTTACTGATATTTTACTTCTTGAGCCTGCCTCTCTTGAAATATTTACTATCTCAACTATGCCGTCTCTTACCTCACTTACCTCTGCCTCAAATAATCTTTTTACAAGCTCAGGATGTGTTCTTGAAACCACTATTCTAGGGCCCTTTGTTGTATTTTTCACTTCAACCACATAAAGCTTTATTCTGTCGTTTGGCATAAATTTCTCTGTCTTTACCTGTTCACTTTCGTTTAACACTGCATCTGCCTTGCCCAGATTTATGCTTATGCTCTTATCATTTATTCTCTGCACTATACCTGTTACAATATCTTTTTCTTTGCCGTAATACTTGTCAAAAAGTACCCTTCTTTCTTCCTCTCTTATGGTCTGGGTAATAATGTTTTTTGCATTCTGTGTGGCTATACGCCCAAATTCCTTTGACTTTACTTCTATATTAACACTGTCTCCAAGCTTATACTTTTTGCTTATTTCCTGTGCATCCTCAAGGCTTATCTGGGTTGCCTTATCCTCCACAGTTTCTACTACTTCCTTTTCTGCAAATATGGCAAAATCTCCTGTTTCTCTGTCAATAGTTACTTTTACATTATCCGCCTTGCCAAAGTGGTTTTTATATGCAGTAATAAGTGAGTTTTCTATAGCGTCAAGCATAACCTCTTTGCTTATATCCTTCTCCTTCTCCAAAACATTTAATGCTTCAATTAACTCTTTGTTCATTTTTCTTTATTCTCCTTTTTCCTTTCCTAATTTTTCTCATGCTAATTTTCCAAGTCATTATTTTTCTCACATGCTGTTTATGCTTAAAACTCAAATGCCAGTCTTACTAATGCAATATCGCTTCTGTTAAATGTTATATTATCCCCGTCAACTGAAATAGTAACCACGTCATCATCATAGCCTATAAGTGTGCCCTCAAAATCTTTCTGTCTGTTTATTGCCTTATAAAGCTTAATTTCAACTTCCTTGCCTATGCTTCTCTCAAAATCCTTTGGTTTTTTTAACGGTCTTCCAAGTCCCGGGGAGCTTACCTCTAAAATATAAGCATCTTCTATAAAATCCTTCTCATCAAGCTTATCACTTAATGCCCTGCTTATTATCTCGCAGTCATCAACTGTTATTCCTCCCTCCTTGTCAATGTAGTACCTTAAATACCAGTTAGAGCCTTCCTTTACATATTCTACATCTACAAGCTCAAATTTATTTTCCTCCACAAGGGGCATAACAAGCTCCTCTGCTTTTTTTTCATATTCTTCTCGTTTTGACATTAAATACCTCCCGGGTCTCAATTACTGTTTTTTATACTAACAAAGAGTGGACAAATGTCCACTCTTTGCCAACAGTTACCATATCATCTTTTTTATATTAACACCAAGTATTATATTTTGCAAGTACTTTTTTACTTATTATGAACCCTTTCACAGCTTACTTAGTACCTGTATCCTTGTTGCCATGTCTCATCTCTCTTCTGATTTTTATTGCATCTCGTATAAAAAGCATATATCTTCTAAAGTATACATTTATCTCCGCTCCTATAAAAAGAATATACATACATATATATATCCACAGCATAAGAAGCACAATAGTTGTAAGGCTTCCGTATGCGTATGACTTTCCTGCAAAATTGTCAATATATAAAGAATAGAAGTAGGAAAATCCCATCCAGCCTACTGCTGAAAATAATGCTCCCGGAATGTGGCTTGCAGGTGAATACTTTTTATTATTAATAAGCTTGTAAAGTCCTACAAATAAAATCATAAGTATTACAGGAACATACAGGACTCTCATGCCTATTATCCACTCTGCCACATCATAAAGGAGTGGAATATGACTTTTACAAAGCTTCAAAAGTGAATTTCCAAATACTACCATAACAAGAGACAGCACTATACCAACCACAAACAAAACCGTATATATGCTTGAAACAAATCTTAACTTAAAATATCCTCTCTTTTCGTCTATCTTAAATATATTGTTAAGACCTCTTATAATAGCCATAACTCCCTTTGAGGCAGACCATGCAGTAAGTATGGCACTTATTGACAGCAAAGTTCCATTTGTATTTTCATACATTTCTGTTATAAGAGACTGTGCTATGGGCTCCAAAGTATTGGGAAGTACATTTGATGCCGCTTTAAGCAAAAACTCCTTTGTCACGGGAGTATATCTTATAAGATTGAATATAAGCATGGCAAGAGGAAATGCGGATATTATTATAAAAAATGACGACTGTGCCGCATAAGCGTTTACATGGTCCTCTTCCAGCCTTTTTGTAAATCCCCTTATAATTTTATACACCTTGTATATAAAAGATTTCATATAAATCTCCTGCTTAATAATTAATTACACCATTGCCATAATTTCCTCCCTGGTGATATCAAAAGGATAGTTTTTAAGCTTAGCTTTATTTGCAAGTATTAAATCAGCATTTTTTTCCATCATTCCCTCAGGCAAAGTTACCTCTCCTAATATAGCCTTAAGGTAACTCTGAAATTTATCACAGCTTTCAAAGCCTAAAAGTTTAAGAACATTTTCTGCTTCCCTTTTATCCTTATATACCGATACATAACCTCCCAAAAACATTCCCACCGCCTTGCCGTGGGGAACCCCAAGCTCATATGTAACCATATAGCTTAGTCCGTGAGGCAGTGAGGTTCCCGTGTGTGTTATTGCCATTCCTCCTATCATTGAGGTATGCATAAGATTATTATAATCCTCCTCGGTTATTTTATTCTCAAGAAGCTTATCCTTAAAGCTTCCCCACATCATCAGTCCTTCTCTGCTGTATATTCTGTTTAACTCATTGGAATTTGTATTTAGGTAGCTTTCAACTAAATGTGCAAGTGCATCTACTGCCGTATTTACAATATTTGCTCTTGAGGCTGTATGTAAGTATTTCCCATCTATAAATGCTGCCGTAGGATATATTTTGTGGCTTATGCTCTTTTTTGTCCTCTGCTTATGTAAAGTAAGTATAGCGTATGGCGTCACCTCTGAGCCTGTTCCGCAGGTAGTTGGAATACATGCTACTGGAATATATGAAAGAGGTGTGCTTTCATACAATACACTTTCATCTTTTTCCGGATTGGCTATCATCAGTGCTATTGCCTTTGATGCATCAAGAGGCGAGCCTCCTCCTATACCTATAATAAAATCAACATTTTCCTCTATTCCTTTTTGCCTTGCCTTCATAACTGTTTCTACCGAAGGATTTTCCTCTATTTCATCAAATATAATATATGGAATGTTTTGCTCCTTTAATACAGCTTCCACATCACTTAATGAGCCGTTTATTCTTGATGATTGTTTTCCCGTTACTATCATTGCCTTACTTCCCATAAGTGCAAGCTCATTTCCGTGACCTTTTACACAATCCCTTTCACTAAATACTATAGTTGGCATAAATAACATCATATTGGTTCTCTCCTTGTATACTTATCTGCAGACAAATATTCTATATATAACATTTTATTTGTCTTTCATATAATATATTCTTTCAGGTTATTATAACCTATCAAACAAAATAAATCTATAAAAAGAATTAAATTTGTACTTTGACAGACATAAACTTGTCAAATAAAAAATGGTGCAGCCTCTGAAACTGAGGTTGCACCATAATGCTTAGAATATTATCTTATCACCAACTAGCGGTTTTCCTTAAGTATTGACTATCCCTCTATTGTAATATACTTACTTTCTTCAACCTGAGGCTTTGCCTCCTTCTTAGGAACATACAGCTTTAATATTCCGTGCTTAAATTCTCCCTTTATATCCTCCTGTGTAAGGTTTTCTCCTACATAGAAGCTTCTCTCACAGGCTCCTGCGTAACGCTCACGTCTTATATAGCGTCCTGTTTCCTTATCCTGTTCATCCTTGTCCAATCCCTTTGCAGCCCTTATAGTAAGGTATCCATTTTCAAGGGAAGCGGAAACTTCTTCTTTCTTAAAGCCAGGCAAATCTATTACTACTTCATATCCGTTATCCATCTCTTTTATATCGGTCTTCATAAGATTTCCGGCTCTTCTTCCGTAAAGCTTTTTCTCTATCTTACGCTGATCCTTATCATCGTAAAACGGGAAATCATTAAAAAAGTCATCAAATAAATTTTCTCCAAAAATACTAGGCATTAACATAAGTCATCTCTCCTTTTTATATAATATGCTTGTTTACCTTGTTTCTTTGGAACCGGGATGTTTCAGAGAACTTTAAAGGTTCTTTTTATTCCTTTCTGTTCTCCTTCCTTCGTTCTGAGTATATTATATCACTTTTATTAGCACTGTCAAGAGGTGAGTGCTAATATATTTGTGAAAAATTTGTGAAATAACTTTACCTGCCGTAACTGTATCTATACTTAAGTATGCCTTACCGGAGTTTTACAGTTCCATGTACAAGTATCCATATACTCATTAATATCATTATCACATCTGCCAATCGCCTTAATAACAGCTTTTCCTGCCTCTAATATAACATTTTCCATAATGAAAACCCCATTCCCTCTAGCTTCCATTTTTCCAAAGCTCTTGTGATTTATAAATAATTTAACTTCATCGCAGTTTGAATAAACCTTAATATATGTATCTGCCTCTTCTCTTTCAGTCCATCTGCGGCTTGTTATATATACAAACAAATCCTTTTTATTCCAATTTGCTTTGTATAGATAATAAATATCCTTCTTAGTGCTGCGGTCGGCTGTCACAAGCCCCTTATCATTTAATGCAATCTGTCCCCCTTCATTTCTGGCATCTACTGCGAAATCAAACATTACCCAGCAATATGTGCCCCAAATCTCATTGTGATTATTTATATACGCCAGTGCTTCTTCGCTCATAAGATTTTGATATTCTTCAGGATGCCACTGCCCACCTGATGTCAGGTTATTTACTCCCAGTCTGGGATATGCCTCATGCTGGTTAACATTTGCACCCCAGCCATACTCAGAAATACCCATAGGTCGGCTGTCAAGTGCCAATTTTCTGACCATTACCTCCTCAAATGTTCCATAGAAGTTATCATCCGGATACCAGCCCGGATAAATATTCCACGCAACAATATCCGACTTCCACCCTATATTATTGTCAAAATTATTATTTACTGAATCCCCATTGTTCTGATTCATTGCATAATCACGATTTACCGCCTGTGTTGTGTATCTTCCTGTTGTATCAAGTGTTTTGACAAGTGCGTCAAGATTGTATAACAGTTTTTTTGCCTTAGCTACCTGTGCATTTGCAGTTGCATTAAATAAGTCAGTACCATTTCCTATTTCATTTTCCAAACCCCAGATAATAACAGATGGTCTGTTATACTGCTGGCTAATCAGTTCTGTAAGCTGCCTTTCTGTAACCTCTTGAAAATCCTGTGAAGTTCCAATCATATTTACCAGCGGAATCTCTGTCCACACAACAATACCATTCTTATCACACAAATCATAGAAATAATCTGTTTGGGGATAATGACAAAGTCTTACAGTATTAATGCCAAGCTCAAGCATAATATCCATATCATCCTGATGCATTTCTTCTGTCATGGCACTTCCAACCTTCGCCATATATGAATGTCTGTTCACACCACGAAGAGGATAAGACCTGCCATTTAAGAAGAATCCCTCGTCTGATTCACTGTTATCTGCACCCTTTTCCCAGCTTATTCCTTCCCAAAGTACAGGATTTTCCACTTTTATATCCTTGGTATATGTAATCTTACTGTTTGCGGGAATTTTTATTATCTCATCCGCTGTTTCCGGTGCATTATCTCCAATTACCATGATAACGGCTTCTATTTCCTTGTCCGTATCGGAATCATTTACAATACGGGTTTTACTTGAAATTTCCCTAAATCCTCAGGAATTTCCCTGCTTCTCATATTGCCTGTTATAAGAAATAATCCCGATGAACCGTTATTTTCCAAATCAATATGCACCTCATTAACTATTACAAGATACACACGCCGATAAATGCCTCCATACATGTTAAAGTCGCCTGATATAGGTGCAATGGACTGATCTGCACGATTGTCAACTCTTACATCCATTACATTATTTCCCTCTTTTACATATTTTGTTACATCAAAGCGAAATGCAGTACAACCTCCCTTATGTGTATATCCGGCATTTTCGCCATTTATATATAAATCTGTCTTTGTATTAACTCCTAAGAATTCAATATAAACTCTTTTGCCTGAAAGTTCACTGTCTAATCTGAATTCTTTGTGATACCAGTAAGATGTTCTTTCATAATTACCGCCGCCATCTTCTCCATCGACTGCATTCCATGTATGTGGAATAAAAACATCATCCCACTCAGAGTAATCTGCCTGTAATGCATTTTCTGCCTTAAGCATTCTTCCGCCAAACTTCCATATGCCCCCAAGCTCCTGAACATAATCACTGCCTCTGCCGCTTGCTGTATGCAATATCACATTTAAAGAATTGTTAGTATTATCAGTTTTCATAAGTCCTCCATTTTGTGTGTGATATTTCTACAATAAAATTTACTTTTAATAATAAAATATATTGTTTACATCTTTTATTCAATGGACTATACTAATATAAAATTGATTTATTCTTATATTTTAAATTAAATGGAGATTTTATTTTTATGATTGAATTATTAAAAATAGGAGAAAATACATATCATGACGGCAATTTTCATGTAGACAGACCAAACGGTTATCCTGTATATTTGCTGATATTTGTTAAAACCCGCGGGCATTTTCTCATTGACAGTCAATGGATAACGGCGGAACCTAATACCGCCTTTTTATTCAAGCCATACCAAACACACAGATATCACGGCATAGATAGTTCATACATAGACAGTTGGGCTCACCTTAACTTTCAGAATTCATTGCTTAATAGGCATTTTCCATTCGGTCAGCCTATTACCATACACAATCCTCATGATTATGATTCATTATTTCATATTATATGTAATGAATTTTACGGCTCCAAGCCACATCGTGATTCCATATTAAATTCGCTGTTATCTGCCATGCTTGAAAAACTTTCAGACGAAAGTAATACTGCTTCATATCCTGCTATTTATTATGATTTATCGGAAGTTAGAAAATATATATACAGCCACCCTGATAAAGAACATTCTATTGAAGAACTTTCTGCGGGACTAGGCATCAGTGTTGGTTATTTTCATTCACTTTATCGAAGATTTTTCAATACTACATGTATAAATGATGTTATAAAAAGCCGTCTGCAGTCGGCAGCCGAATTTCTACGTTCCACAGACTTAGGTATTGAAGATATTGCCATAAGATGCGGTTATAACCACACCGAACACTTTATCCGACAATTCAAAAAGGAATATGGCACAACTCCTAATAAGTATAGAAAAGAGTTAATATAGCTATTGCCACAACTGATATAAGACTCAATATACTTCCTGTTAATTTCTTCTTACCCATATTTTCCTTAATAAAAATACTATGTACAAATAAAACCAACTGCTGCGTTTGGAATCCTTGAAAACATCAGCATTATACCTAACCATACTGATGTGCCCAACGCCACGAAAAAAGCAAATTCATTTGCTTTATATTTAAGCTTTGCAGATATAAACTTATCTCCCAATGATGAAATTGTGTAACAGCCAACTGTCAGTATTGACCAAAACATAAATACCTCCTGATATGATAAAAGCTTTAAAAACTATAACATATCAGGAGGTATAATATCAATGAACTATACTATTCAATAATTGATACTTTCTAATTTATAAAATTACTGCTCCTATAAACAAACAGCTTGTAGGGGAATCGAACCCCTGTTTCCGCCGTGAGAGGGCGGCGTCTTAACCGCTTGACCAACAAGCCATGTCTTCTTGACACTTGAATAGTATATCATAAAAAAAAATAATTGCAAGTACTTTTTTAAAAATTTCCAAAAATTTTTTCAACCGTGTAAACTTTATGGCTTAAAGGGCAGGATAACCCTGCATCCTTTAAGCCAACACACTTTAATACATCTTTTTTATTTCTATTCCGCTGTAGAAAAATTTTAATATTTCACTGTATAATATTCCGTTATCACCCATTGTATTGGCACCATTCTGACTTAAGCCGACTCCGTGACCGTAACCTCCTCCTATTATGTTATATCCTGTTATAACACCATCTTCTGCCACGGCGTCCATAACTATATATGAGCTTGGAAGCATATTAAAGCTGCTGTTTACAGAACCGTCATTTTTTATTATTTCACTTGACACAGGGTGAAACAGCTTTCTTATATAACCTTCAGTAGTTACCTTTACCGTAGCATTTGTTCCGTATATTATTACGTAGTTAAGTACGCCTCCTGTACTTCTCGTGCCAAGCTCCACCTTTTTTACATCGCCAACAGAAGATATGGGACTTGAAACGTACTTTCCCTCCTGGTTAAGTGTAAGCACCTTGTCATTGCCTGACTGGTAAAGACTGCCTATCACCTCATTTACAGTCTGGGTCATGTCATCTAATGTCATATATAATGACCAGCGATACCATGCATACTGGCTGTCATATGAGGAAAACTGATTTCTTATAAATGTGTCAAAGTTACTTTCATCAGTAAGGTCTATGCTTACCTCCTCTCCTGTGAGTATACGCCCCTTAATATAGCTAAGTCCTGTTCCTCCCCACACTGTGGCATCTGTTGTACTTCCACATGATGTTGAAAAGAAAAATGCATTTACTATTTCATCACCGTACATCATTATTTCTCCGTAGGTTTCATCTACCGCAGCAGTAGTTGAGGCTCTCTCCTGAGAATTATTATATACCTGAAATGTGGTGCTGTCGTCCACATGAGCACCGTATTCACTGAGCGTATTGTTTAAAAGCTGCCTGTAGGCATAGCTTCTGGCACATACTGCCTGTGCCTTTAATGCCTCCGTACTGTATGTGTATGGCATTTCGCTTGGAACTACGGCATACAAATACTGCTCTATAGGCACCTCATTTACAATAACAAGCTTTCCGTCCTTTACAGTTATTTCCAGTGTTCCCCTGTATGATGGAGTTCCGTATCCACGCTCTATAGAGTTAATGCTTATCCTTCCGTTTACACTCTGAGGCGTTATCGTCAGCCTTCCTTCCTGAAGATAAGGACTGTCTGCATTAAGCTCAAGCTGTGTTCCTGCCTCTGCCTTCTGAGTCTCATTGCCATAGGACAGCTCATATGATGTATCAGAGCTTACAGTAACCGTATCATGAAACATTTCCTTATGTCCTGTCGTCTTTATAAGAACCCTTATATTCTTGGCATTTACATCTCTGTCAATAACAATGGCACATATTTTTCCCTCATCATTTACTATAAACTTCTGAATGTCATAGCCTACAAGCACATCCTTTATACTTTTCATCTGCATACTGCCATATGTCTTATACACTCTTACATTGTCATCAAGGCCATACACGCCCTCTCCCTCAAGCTCTATGCCTCCTTCTCCTGATGAGAGTACCTTTCCTGACACAGACCTGCTTTTTACAGAATAATCCTTGACCTTTTTATTCTTTATATGTATATCTGCCGCCACACTGCTGTATACCGCTTCCTTATCATCTGTCTCAAATTCTCGTAATGCTCCGTCAATAAACGCCTTTATTTTCCCATTCTCCACAGTTATGACCCATGCATTGTGGTATGTTATTTCTGTCGAAATAATTTCTATTACACATAGTATTTCATTATCCTTTATCAATGCTTTTACTTCTTTATCTATATAATAATCGACAGATAAGCCTGTAAATAAATAGGTGCCCTTTGTTGTCACCGCCTGCCATGACGGTATGGTGGGAACATTTGATACTGTACCTACTATACACATATCAGTCTCCGATACCACATCATTTTTTCCAAGAAGCTCTACAAGCTTTCCGTATATCTCATTCCACTCACTTGTTATTATGGCATTTGAGCTTTTATTATTTTTCACATATGACCATATCTCCTTATCTTCAATCTTCATATTTGTAAGTAGCTTATTAAGACTGTCATATGTAAATGGTGATACTGCGTCACTGTCTGTTGGCTTTATATCCTTTTCCAAAAAATATGTATCATTATACATTGCATTCATATACGGAACATACCATCCGTCGGATGTTCCCGAAAAGCAATCCTCCATCTCTCTGCACTCATCTGTTGTATGATATAAAAGAGAAATGCTTCTTGCCACCTGACCTGCCGTAACCACATTTTTATCAGGATTTTCCTGATTTTTAGATGAGCTTAATTTATATACTGCCAGAATTAATATAAGTGCCATACACACCATAACAAGAATGACACTTTTTCTGTTGTGAAAACTTTTTCTGCTAAACTTCATACATGGCTCTCCTGTCATTGTAGGAATTTCTAAAATGTTTCCCTTAAAGAAATAAATGCCGCTTTTAAGCGGCATATTACTTTCTCATATGTACCCCAAAATGCCGGTTCCTGTATTTTGAGTCCTAGCCGTAAGCCAGGTGGGCAACCGCATCTAATATTCTGCCGTCCACTTATAGAGGCTTGACATCCTATTAGAGATATAGGAATCCCTTTCACACAAATGTAGGTTCAAAATATTCAGGAGTTGTCGAACATTTCAGGAAATACAACATATATTTCTTTCTTGGTTTTAGTATACTCTATTTTCTTAAAATTATCAAGTATTTCCTTAACTTAAATACACTAACGCCTTTTTTCACCCCTTAATTTCGCCTCCCATTTATCTTATTACACTTAACCGTATTTTATGACAGGTCATTCCATAAAGAAGCCGTATTCCTGTAAAATATATATTCACTGCATATTTATTTTCACTAAAATGAGAGCGTCTCAAAAAGTCGTTAGACTTTTGGGACGCCCTCATTGTTTCTTCAATTATTTATTGAATATGCTTATTATGGATAAATACATATTATAATGCATTTACTAACTTCTCTAATGCCTCTAATGCCTCAGCAGGAAGTGCGTCATAGCCTTCCTTCTTCTCTGCAAAGCCCTTAACTGCATCGACACGTGTTTCCATAGCTGCCTTTAACTGTGCCTTGTAATCTGCATTGTCCATGTCAGGTGTGAAATCTGCAGTTTTTCCTGACCAGTCATTCATAATTTCAATATCCTCAAAAGGTCCCCACTTTTCAAATACGGCTTTTCCTTCTACGATTGTCTCAAGAATTCCAAGTGTATCGGCAGGCTTTACCTTCTGACCCATGAAATCACCTGTATTTACTATATAGCAGTCTACGTTCTTCTCCTCAACCAGCTTTTTAAACTTCTCATAGTCATTTGCAAGAGGATATGTTCTGAACGGATTAGCATATGGTACAATTCTTATTGCATTTAAGTCCGTTCCTGCAGCTACACGCTCTGCAGAAGATGTCTTTGTCGCAAGTGTTGCACCCATAACTGCTGCAAGTGCAGCTCCGTTTAACTTAACTACAGGAGGAATTGTAGGATCCTTCATAATCCAGAAAATAGCGTTTACAGGTGCATCAATCTTGTCTACTCTGTTTGGTGACCAAAGCTTAGACTTAATTGCACGTCCGTTGCCGTTTCTTATATCCTCTGTTACTAACTGAACCTTTCCGTCCTCATCAAGTGTTGCAGAACAGTTCTGAGCTGATAAAAGATACTTATTGTCAGGACAGCCTGTAGGATAATCTGATGTCTTGTCGAAGTATGTAGGCTCAAGCGCTATTGATGCACATGTATCTGAGTTAATAATAAATGCGTCATCATGAAGAACCTTAATCTCATACTTTCCGTCATGCTTAGCGTGTGTAAGTGTTGACTTTCCTGAGCCTGATAATCCGTATACAGATGCAACGAATTTTCTTCCGTCAGGAAGTAAATATTCCTTCTGTCCGCCGTGGCATGAAGCATATCCGTTTCTGTTTGCAATAGCCCATGCCATTGTAAGTGTTCCCTTCTTATGCTCTCCAAAATATCTCATACCAAGAATAGCTGCACAGTTTTCGTCTGTGTCAAAGTAGCAAAGTGTAAGAGGGTCACTTAAGCAGCTATAATCAACATCAGGTCTGGTTCCCGGAATCCACTGAGGATCTGAGAAGATGTAAATATCTGCTTCCTTTCCGTCTCCTACCGGCTTTGAGGACTTGTACATCTTTACGTACTCATCAGACATATACTGGAAGTTTAACATCCAGTTATACATAATGTTTTCTTCACCTTCCGGAATAAGAAGATGTGCCTTTACCATAAATTCAGGGTCAAGACCCACAAAAACCTCTGCATGATACATTGTTTTCCAGCGTGTTTCATATATAGCATCCATAACTACCTTATCAAGCTTAGCCGCATCTACTCCCGGCTCACCCTTAATACGTCTGGCTGCTGCATAACGTCCTGTAACTGCACCGTCATTAAACAATAAAACCTTTGCATCTTTCTCAAGACCAAATTCTTCGCCTCTGTAAACAGGCATATCAGTAACAATGGTTCCCGGTGAATTTTTAGCTAATTCGTAAGCTTCTTTTAATGTATTTACCTTAACTACATTGTTACCATAGAAAGCAGCTTCTATTATTGAACGTGTTTTGCTAAAACCTGTTTTTCCAGCACCAATCTCGCTAATTGGGTAATATGCTTTTGTTGACATTTCTTTATCTCCTTTACATATTGTATTTTTGTCCCGTCATTAAGACTTAATGCCGGGAACAAATCTTTAGAATACAATCATCTTAATAACTGCATCTTATCTGATGATTTTCTCCTACGCGGTAAATTATCTCAAATTTTATGTCAAAAGTCAACACATTAATTATTTTTGTCCACTACCTCTCCCTGCTTTTTATATATGGAATTCTCCTTAACATATCCTCTCACCATAGACAAAGGATATATATTAGTATGCCTTCCCACCACGGTTCCCGGATTTAATACGCTGTTGCAGCCTACCTCCACAAAGTCTCCGAGAACTGCTCCCATTTTCTTTAATCCTGTTTCTATTTTTTCATTTTCATGCCTAATAGTTACAAGGGTCTTATCTGACTTTACATTTGATGTGATGGAGCCTGCTCCCATATGAGCTTTAAAGCCCAGTATAGAATCACCTACGTAATTATAATGGGGAACCTGCACATTATTAAACAGTATTACGTTTTTAAGCTCCGTTGAATTTCCAACTACTGCATTTTTCCCCACTATGGCATTTCCCCTTATAAATGCACAGTGCCTTACCTCTGCCTCTTCATCTATGATTGCGGGACCTGTTATGCTTGCCGTTAAAGCTACCTTGGCACTTTTTGCTACCCAGATATTCTCTCCTCTTTTTTCATAAATTTCAGGATTAAGAGTCTCGCCAAGCTTTTTTATAAATTCTCCTATTTCCGGAAGCACCTCCCACGGAAACTCATGTGCCTCAAAAATTGTTCCTCCTATGGTATGTTTTTCTATATCCTTAAATAATTCATTAATTGTAAGCATACTTTTTGTATATCCTCCATTCCGGCTTTGTTATTCAACTGTAACCGATTTTGCCAGATTTCTCGGCTTATCCACGTCACATCCCCTTAATACAGAGGTGTAATATGCTATAAGCTGCATAGGAACTGCTGCAGCCATAGGCATAAGTATATCCTCTGCCACAGGCACCTTCACCTGATAATCTGCTATATCATGGCTTACATCTGTAGTCTCCTTACAGATAAGTATCACTAATGCTCCTCTTGCCTTAACCTCCTTAATATTGCTTATGGTTTTTTCCAATAAGTCATCCTGTGTGGCAACTGCTATTACAGGCATTTCATCCGTAACAAGTGATATTGTTCCATGCTTTAGCTCTCCTGCCGCATATGCCTCAGAGTGAATATATGAAATCTCCTTAAGCTTCAAAGAGCCCTCCATGCTTAAAGCATAATCAAGTCCCCTTCCTATATACAAAAGGCTGTCTGCATTCATAAGCCTTGAACCTATAAACTGGCATTTTTCCTCTATCTCAAGTGCCTTTTCTATTATATCGGGTATTTCCTGAAGCTCTAATGTTAATTCCCTGCACCTTTTCTCATCTATAATTCCCTTCGCATATGCAAGCTGGAAGGCAAACAGATACATAATGGAAAGCTGTACGGAATATGCCTTTGTGGATGCCACGGAAATCTCAGGTCCCGCATGAGTATATATAACAAAATCGCTTTCCCTTGCTATTGAAGAGCCTTTAACATTCACAACTGATATTGTTGTTGCCTGCTTTTCCTTTGCCAGTCTTAATACTGCCTTTGTGTCTGCTGTCTCTCCTGACTGTGATATAAGCATTACAAGGTCTTCCTTACCTATAAGAGGATTTCTGTACCTGAACTCTGATGCTATATCTACTATAACCTCAGTTTCTGCTATACGCTCTATAACATATTTTCCCACAAGCCCTGCATGCATTGCAGTACCGCAGGCTACAATGTATATCTTTCTGAAGGACTTTAACATCTCCGAGGTAATTCCACACTCCTCCAAAAACGGCATTCCATCCATTATTCTAGGGAGTATTGTTCTTTTTATAACTGCCGGCTGTTCATGTATTTCCTTCAGCATGAAATGCTCATATCCGCCCTTTTCAGCAGCCTCCTCGTCCCAGCCTGCATATTGAAGCTCTTTTTCTATTTTTTCTCCGTGAAGCCCCTTTATCTCTACAGAATCCTTTGTTATAACAGCTATCTCATTTTGCTCTAAAAGATAATAATGTCTTGTATACTTTAATATGGCAGGCACATCTGATGCTATAAAGTTTTCTCCTTCTCCCACTCCTATTATAAGAGGACTGTCCTTTCTGGCTGCATATATTGTATCAGGATACTCTGAAAACATAATTCCAAGAGCATATGAACCTTCTATTTCCCCTAATACCCTTGTAATTGTCTCAACAGGATTTCCCTCATAATAAAAATCAAGAAGCTTTGCCACTGTTTCCGTGTCTGTCTCGCTTACAAATTCATATCCCTTATCAACTAAAAAATTCTTTATTTTTATATAGTTTTCTATAATACCATTGTGTACTATTGACACTCTTTTGTTTCCGTGAGGATGGGAGTTAATATCGGAAGGCTCACCGTGAGTTGCCCACCTTGTATGTCCTATTCCCACATGACCCTTTGGTCTGTGTCCCTTTTCCATTTTTTCCTCAAGATTTTTAAGCCGTCCCTTTGCCTTTTCAACGGAAATCTGTCCGTTTTCAAACACTGCAATTCCGGCAGAATCATATCCTCTGTATTCAAGCTTTGATAAGGCACTTATAAGCACCTCGGTACAGTCCTTAGGTCCCACATATCCTACAATACCACACATAATATTAATCCTTTCCGTTTTAAATGTTTATTTTATGGAAAATTATACTTTTTTGTAATTTGCTGCCGTTTTATCAAAGCAGCCCCTTAACTGTGTCTGATTATTAAGATTTCTCACAGCGTTTACCCTTCTTGTGACAAAGCCGTCAAGCTTTACCATATACTCCTCTCCCGTTATTTTTCCCTCTGCCACAAGAGTAAGACCTTTTTCCCAGCTTGCCGTAAGCTCAGGATTTAGCAGAGGTTTTATTGACATATCCACCACATCATATATCATTTCTCCTATTTGGGTTGGAGTTATAATCTGTGTCTTTTTGTTAAGTGCCAGATACTGGTTGTTTATGAGCTTTTTTAAAATCTCTGCACGGGTAGCACTTGTTCCTATGCCGCTTCCCTTTATCTGTGCCCTCAGCTCCTCATCCTCTATAAGCTGACCTGCATTTTCCATTGCCAAAATAAGGGAGCCTGAATTATATCTTTTGGGTGGTGATGTTTCTCCCTCCTTTATAAAGCAGTTATTGAAGGTGATTTTAGCACCTTTTTTAACATTTTTCAATGTCTCTATTGTATTTACGTCAATCTTAATGTCTGCGTCCTCTTCCTTTTTTTCCTTATCCCCTTTTATATAGCTGTTTGCCACCTTTAAATATCCTTCACTCAGAAGCACCTTAAATGATGCAAAAAAGCTTTCGTGATACTTTTTATCCCGGGATAAAATATCTGTTCCAAGTGCTATTGCTACTTTTTGATATACTGCCGCAGGATAAAATATACTTAAAAATCTTCTGCCTATAACCTCATACACTTCCTTAGCCCTGCCGCTTAAGGAATTAAGTGCATTAAATCCCTGTCCTGTAGGTATTATGGCATAATGATCCGTTATCTGACTGTCATTTACATATTTTGTTCCCGATATTTTTTTATAGGAGCCCTTTTCAAGTATTTCACCTGCAAAGCTTTTAAACGGCTCATAATTTTTCAAACCGGCAATATTTTTATATATTTCCTTTGCAACTGCTGATGACATTACTCTGGCATCTGTTCTTGGATATGTCACCATTTTCTTTTCATAAAGCTCCTGTGCAATTTTAAGAGTTTCATCAGGACTGATTTTAAACATTTTGGAGCATTCATTCTGCAGCTCAGCCAGATTAAAAAGCAGTGGAGGATTTTTTGACTCTTTCTTCTTTTCAATGGAATCTACCACCATATATTTTTTTCCGCTTTCTACATCTATATTAGCTTCCACTGCTTTTATTACTGAATCTATAAGCTCTTTTGCTGTTTTCTTTTCTTTAAACCCATTGTCCTTATATAACACTGGGGTATTATAATATCTGCTTTCCTCCTTTACCCTCCACTCTCCGTCAAAGGTAAGCCCATCTATGTCAAAGCTGCCAAGTACCCTGTAAAACGGAGTCTTCACAAACTCTCTTATCTCTCTTTCTCTTCGCACTATCATTCCCAAAACACATGTCATTACTCTTCCCACAGATATTACTACTCTGTCCTTCTTCAAATAGTTTGATATGCTGTTTCCGTATTTCAGAGTCAAAACCCTCGAAAAGTTTATTCCCATAAGATAATCCTCTTTTGCACGAAGATATGCTGCCTCTGACAGATTATCATACTCTGATAAATCCTTTGCCTCCCTTACTCCCCTTAATATTTCCTCCTCCGTCTGAGAATCTATCCATACTCTTTTTCTTATTTTCCCCTTAACTCCCGACATCTGCTCCACCAGACGGTATATATATTCACCCTCACGTCCCGAGTCGGTACAAACATATATACATTCTATATCCTCTCTGTTTAACAGTGCCTTTACTATATTAAACTGCCTGCTTACAGCGGGAATTACCTCATACAAAAATTTTTCCGGTATAAAGGGCAGTGTGTCAAGTGACCACCTTTTCATTCTTTCATCATATGCTTCCGGATAGCTCATTGTAACAAGGTGACCAACACACCATGTAACTACTCCTGCATCCGACTCCACATAGCCGTCTTTTTTTCTTGTATTTAATTTTAATGCCTTGGCAAACTCTGCTGCCACACTTGGCTTTTCTGCTATAAATAATGGCTTACCCATGTTTAATCCTCTTTATTCTCCGGAATTGACGGATTTTTATCACTTTGCTCATCAAGTGTAAGACTGTATGGCGGAAGAAAGTATTCAATAAAATACTCTGCCTCCTCCATGTTCATATCCCTCACTGCCTTTTCCGTTGACGCCCTTGCCTTGGCAAAATCCATATTACCCATGGCAATCTCCTCTACACATTTTATAAGAGCTGAGAGCTTATCTGCCGCCTTTACATATTTCCACAGCTCATCATCATCTGAGCATGGCAGAAGAATATTATTATACTCCTTTTTAAGCTCCTCCGGAAGGGTAGATAAAAGCTCACGCCCGGCATACGCCTCAACATTTTTATACGCCGTCTTTATTTCCGGTGCAAAATACTTGATAGGTGTAGGCAAATCTCCTGTTATAATCTCTGTGGTATCATGAAACATAGCTAAAACCGCCACTCTTTCACTGTCTATACTCTTGCCGAAATACGTATTGCAGATTAAGGCAAGACCATGTGCTATTATTGCAACCTCTAAACTGTGCTCCGCAATATTTTCTCTTATTGTGTTTCTCATCAGCCCCCATCTGTTAATATACTTCATTCTTGACAGCATTGCGTAAAAGTTATTTTCTTTCATCACACTCTCCTGTTATGTTTTCCAATATACTTCCTTATAAATTTGTCCCACCAAAACATTTTAAGTTTTGGCGGGACAGCCATACTCTTATTATATTTATCAGACTTTTTTCCTTACCGGCAATTATTTTACTGAGAATCTGTACACTGTAACCGTGTGATATGTTTCCCCTGCCTTTGTAACAGGCTGCTCAAAGCTTGGTACATTTATTGCATTTGGAAAATACTGTGTCTCAAAGCAAAGTCCGCTTCTCTGAATATACTTTGCTCCCTCCTTGCCTGTAAGTGTACCGTCAAGGAAATTTCCCGTATAGAACTGAATACCCGGAAGGTCAGTGAGAACCTCCATATATCTTCCTGATTTTTCATCATAAAGAGAGGCTACGGTTGAAAACTCCCCTCTTTTTGTCTTTAAAATCCAATTATGGTCAAAGCCCTTGCCCCAGTTTAACTGGTCATAATCCTTGTCAATATCAAGACCTACCTTCTTAGGAGTGTTAAAGTCCATAGGCGTACCTGCAACTTTTCTTATCTCTCCGTTTGGAATAGATTCCTTATCTGCAAATGTCATCTCGTCAGCATCAATCCATACCGTCTGGTCAAGTATAGTACCTGAACCATGTCCTGCAAGATTAAAATAGCTGTGGTTTGTAAGATTAATAACCGTATCCTTGTCAGGAACTGCATTATATGTAATCATAATACGGTTATCGTCTGTAACTGTATATGTAACGGAAATCTTTAAATTTCCCGGAAATCCCTGGTCCATATCAGCACTTTCATATGTAAACTCTACATTCTGTCCTTTTTCATCCTCATATGTATTGGCATTCCACAGCCTTTTGTGATATCCGTTATATCCTCCGTGAAGATTATTATCACCATCATTTTTATCAAGGTCATACCTTACTCCATTTAAGGTAAATGAGGCTCCGCCTATTCTGTTTGCATGACGTCCTATTGTAGCTCCAAAGTTAGGCTCATTTACAAAATAGTCCTCAATATGGTCAAAGCCCAGCACCACGTCCTCTACATTGCCGTTTTTGTCAGGAACATATAATGATGTCATAATAGCACCATAATTTGTAAACTTTGCCATCATACCGTTCTTATTTGTCACTGTGTATGTATAAGCTGTTTCTCCGTCCTTAGTTTGTCCAAATATTTCCTTCTCGATTGCCATTTTAATATCCTTTCCATAATTACTGTAAGGCGTATTTTGCTGACACTTACTCTATTCAAAACGCCTTCCTATGATTAATATATTTTATAACATAAAAGAAAATAAATCAATAGCTGCTTTTTAATCTGCTACCTTTGACAACTGAAAATCTATTACCTTCTTTAAATCGCAAAGGCTAAGCTCTACCTGGCAGCCTATTTTCCCTCCGCTGAATATAATTGTTTCAAACTCCTCTGCCTGCAAATCTATAGTTGTTTTAAATTTTTTCTTCATTCCTATAGGTGAGCAGCCGCCATGTATATACCCGGTAACATTTAATAAATCCTTTAATTTTATCATTTCTATGGATTTTTCTCCTACACTTAAGGCCGCAAGCTTTAGGTTAAGCTCCTTTTCCACAGGAATCACAAACACATAATAATCTTTGCTTTTCCCCATGGTAACAAGTGTTTTAAACACCTGAGCCGGATTTTGCCCAAGCCTTGCAGCCACCTCCTCTCCTGTTGTGCTTCCGTCTCCCTCATATGTATAATGATTATACTTTATTTTCTCTTTGTCTAAAATACGCATAACATTTGTCTTAATATCCTGCCTGCCCATTTAAAAGCCCTCCGTATATTTACAAATATTACATAGTATAAATGATAAATTTAATATTATCAATATTAAAAGCCAATCTTCTTATATTATTATTTTACATTTTTCTGCCATCCTTAAGCTTATCTCCAAATTTTAATGCCACATATATTATTACCGATACCATGCAGACAAATATCAGTGCCTTTGACATTCCCCTTGTCAAAAAACCCATAAGAGGATTGTAGTAATCCAATATGCAAAGTGTTGCTATCATAGCCATCATGATAATAACTGCATGAGGCAGCATTTTTCTAAATATACTCTTTATCTTCATCTTTATCTTCATCTTTACCTCCATTTCCCGTATCCCGGTACAAAAAGCTAATTTTCTGCCGGTATATATATAATATCCGTAATATCTCTGCTTGAAGACTGATTTACATACTCACCCATATACACCATGCTTGCAGAGCCTCCGCCGTCAAGGTTATATGCATTGACACAGCCTTCCATTGCCATAATTGCCGCCAGCTCACTTAAGGTCACACCCCTTGAATATCCCTCATTACGTCCGTCAACAATTACAAAAACATAATGTCCCGGACTTACATATCCTATGGCCGCTCTTGGATGATTTTCACTTAAGTATGATGTTGAATTAAACTCCTCCAATATATTTCCCTCACCGTCAAGCAGCTCCGGTCCAAAACACCATGCCTGCCATACCTGCTCATCTAATACCCTTTCACTGTCAAACTCCTTGGCAGTGCAGGTTTCCATGGTTCCGTCAGTGTACAAAATGCATATGTCTGCTTCATTTTCCTCCGTTCTGTATAGTACACCATTTCTTACCACTATGCCTGTAGTGTTATTTCCGTACGAATCCCCTGTTATGGCAAGTACTGCATTGTTATTTTCCGCTATTGTTATCGCATCTTCCTTTACATTTGTTCCGTATGTATCCTTTGCAAATGCAGTTTTAAAATAACTAAGGCTTTTAACGTATATATCTGCCACATAATAAGTTACCTTATCACTTCCGCTTCCTGTTTCTTTTTTAGTAATGGTAAAGCCTGTATTTTCAAGGGTATAAGGCACAAGATAAAACAAAGCAAGAAACACTCCCATGGCAACTGCATAAACAAGAATATCAATAATTATTATTTTTACAGTTTTTCTTTTATCCATACTGCTCACCTCTCTTTTTCTTTTTTATAAGTCTAAATTATTCATATGATAAATATGTGACTGAATTTTGAAAATTAACATTATACATCTAATCACATTTTAATGTTTATATGTTAAAATATATATATTAAAATATTAAGTAAAACTATAAAATAGAAAAAGGAGATTATTATGCGTATTTTACTTGCCGAAGACGAGAGAGATTTAAATACTATTATTGCACGCAAGCTTAAATCTGACGGATACAGTGTAGACTGCTGCTTTGACGGAGAGGAAGCCATAAGCTTTTTAACAGCCGCCGAATACGATGCAGTTATTCTTGATATTATGATGCCTAAGGCTGACGGATTTGCCGTGCTCAAAAGCCTGCGTGACAAAGGCATTACTACACCTGTAATTTTCGTAACTGCCAAGGACGGGATTTCCGACAGGGTAAAAGGACTTGACAGCGGAGCAAATGACTATTTGGTCAAGCCTTTTTCCCTTGAGGAACTGTCTGCACGTATAAGGGCAATGACAAGACATTCATTTGGTATTACATCCAACACACTTACTGTTGCAGACCTTACTCTTGACTGCTCCTCCCATACCGTAAAACGTGGGGAGAGGGAAATTATTCTGTCTGCAAAGGAATTTGCCCTTTTGGAATATATGATGCACAATGCAGGAATTGTTCTGTCAAGAGAAAAAATAGAAAATCACATATGGAGCTTTGACTATGAGGGAGGCACTAATGTAGTAGATGTATATATAAGCTACCTGAGAAAAAAAATTGATGATGATAATTCCTCTAAGCTTATTCATACAATCCGTGGCAGGGGCTACGTATTAAGGGAGGAAGGGGGAAAATGAAAAATCTCTCAATAAGATTAAAAATCACTTTATGGTTTGGCTCAGCACTTATTATTGTAGTGGCACTTACCCTTATTATTGTTTTTTCCGTAAGTAATTCCGTTATGATAAAAGATTTATGCAATAATCTTTCAGAAAGCGTTGAGCATAATGTTGATGAGGTGGAATTTTATTCTACATTTGACGAAATACATTTTGATAATGACAGTGACCATTATATTGCATATAACAACGGCTACATTGAAATAGATGATGATTTTTTAGACAAAGTAAACGGCATTTCAACTTCACTTTGCGAAAGTGACGGTTCACTTCTCTACGGAGAAAACCCAATTGCCGTACACACTGTATCCCAAGACTTTTCTGACTACAAAATACAAGCTGTTTCAGCCAGAGGAGAAACCTACTATATATACGACCGCATGCTTACCCTTGAAGGTCTTGAAGGTCTGTGGCTTAGAGGAATCGTTCCTGAGGCAATGGGAAAAACACAGCTTTCCTACATTGTAAACCTGTCTTTGGTGCTTCTTCCCATTCTCATACTGATTTCTATACTGGGAGGATATATTATTGCAGGCAAAACACTATATCCCATTAAAAAAATATCTCTTGCTGCCGCAGGTATAAATCATGGGCAGGATTTAAAAAAACGTATTGAAATAGGCAATGGCAAAGACGAGCTTCACTATCTGGCAAATACCTTTAATGAAATGCTTGAAAGACTTGAGCTCTCCTTTAAAGCCCAGAAGCAGTTTACATCCGATGCTTCCCATGAGCTTCGCACTCCCATTACGGTTATTATGGCTCAATGCGAATTTGCACTTTCCTCTGCATCAGACAGTGAGGATTACAGAAATGCCCTTATTGTCATACAGCGTCAGGGACATAAAATGTCAAGACTTATAAATAATATGCTTGATTTTACACGACTTGAAAATAAATCCGAATCCTATGCCATAGAAAAAATAAATCTGTCAGACCTTGTTTCTTCCGTGTGTGAGGATATGTCACTTATTAATGAAAAATCAATTACTCTTACCTTTAGTACAGACGACAATATTTATGTTATGGGCAACTCACAGCTTTTATCAAGACTTATTGCAAACCTTATAAGCAACAGCTACAGATACGGAAATGAAAACGGACATATAAATGTTACACTGACAAGCAGTGAAGAGACTGCCTCTCTTTCTGTGGCTGATGACGGAATAGGCATTTCAAAAGAACAGCAGCCCCAAATTTTCAACCGCTTTTATCAGGCAGATTCCTCACACTCAGGTGAGGGAGCCGGTCTGGGTCTTGCAATGGTTAAGGAAATTGCAGCATTTCACGGCGGAAGCATCACAGTGGAAAGTGAGCCGGAAAAGGGCAGCATTTTTACATTTATAATAAAAACTTCAAATTAATTTCTCCTTTTAATGTTACTCTAATATTTAATTATTATAATTACAGTACAATAAAAAAACAAAAGGAGGAATTTAAAATGAGTAAAATTAAAAATTTATTTTCAACACCAAAAAAAGCAGTGATAACAACTGTATGTATATTTGCAGTGCTAATATTAATCATAGGCGGAGCCGTATTGATTTCCAAAGCCATTGCTAAAGGCAGCTCCATAAGCCAGACTGCCGCTGAAAACTTTGCCTTTGCCGATGCGGGAGTATCAAGAGATTCGGCTGTACTGTCCCACACTGAATTTGATTATGATGACGGTCAGTTTGTATACGAGGTAGAATTTTACTATGACGGAATAGAATACGACTATGTCATCAAGGCATCTGACGGCACCATTATAAACAAGAAAACAGAGTATAATAATGCCCCAATCAGTCAGGGAGGCAGTTCTTCAACAGAGCCTTCATCTAATACAGTACAGCAGGATAATACAGCAGAGACTTCATCTAATACAGCAGCACAGAATAATACGGCAGAGACTTCATCTAACACAATATCACAGAATAATACATCCAATAACTATATAGGAGTTGATGCTGCAAAAGAGGCTGCTTTAAGCCACTCAGGCTTTGTGGCATCAGAGGTTACCTTCTATAAGGCGAAGCTTGAGAATGATGACGGCTATACCGTATATGAAATTGAGTTTTTTAAGGATAACATGGAATATGAATACAGCATAGATGCTTTCAGCGGAAAAATCCTTGAATATGATATGGATATCATTGATTAAAGGTTCATTGGCTCTATAAAACAAAAAGACAATGTGTATAAAAAGCCATAATAAAGCTTTTAACACATTGTCTTTTAATTAACAGATAATAAAATTTTACGAAAAAATATCTTTAAAGGATTTCTTTTTTTTACCCTTTTCCTCTTTCTTGGTTTCCTGACCTTCAGAGCCATTACCTGCTCCCTTTTCCATAGTTCCTCCCATGGCATTATCAAAGGCTAAAAGTGCCTCTCTCTGTGCTTCGCTAAGCTTTTCAGGAACCTGCACCACAAGTGTTACATACTGGTCACCTCTCACCGTTTTATTTCTCAGTGAAGGAACACCTTTTCCCCTAAGCCTTATCTTAGTGTCTGTCTGTGTACCCGGTTTAATATTAAACAAAACATCTCCGTCTATTGTTGATATTCTCACATCACCGCCAAGAGCTGCCTGTGCAAATGATATAGGTGCAGTAGAGTAAAGATTATAACCGTCACGCTGAAATATAGGATGTCTCCTTACTGAAACCTCTACCAGTAAATCTCCTCTAGGTCCTCCGTTTGTACCCGGCTCACCTTTATCTCTTATTCTTATGCTCTGTCCGTCGTCGATTCCTGCAGGCACTGATACCTGTATTTTCTTGCGGCTGCTTATGTAGCCTGTTCCGCGGCAGTCAGGACATTTTTCCTTTACTATCTTACCTGTTCCGTTACAGTCAGGACATGTCTGCACGCTTCTCATAGCTCCAAACAAAGACTGCTGTGTGTACATTACCTGTCCCTTGCCTCCGCACTTACTGCATGTGACAGGTGAAGTACCTGCCTTTGCACCTGAGCCGTGGCAGCTTGAACATTCATCCTTTATGGTAACATCTATCTCTTTCTCACAGCCAAATACAGCCTCCTCAAAATCTATAACTATTCTTGTTCTTATATTCTGTCCCTTCATAGGAGAATTAGATGCTCTTCTGCTTCTTCCACCTCCGAAAAAGTCTCCGAATATATCTCCGAATATATCTCCCATATCATTAAAGTTAAAGTCAAAGCCTCCGGTGCCTCCGCCGCCTCCCTCAAATGCAGCATGACCGAACTGATCATATTGACGCCTTTTTTCCGCATCACTTAAGACAGCATATGCCTCTGATGCCTCCTTAAACTTTGCCTCTGCCTCTTTATCTCCGGGATTCATGTCAGGATGATATTTCTTTGCAAGAACTCTATATGCTTTTTTTATTGCGGCATCATCAGCGTTTTTATCAACGCCTAACACCTCATAATAATCTCTTTTATCTGCCATAACTTACCACTTTCTATTCACTCAACATCTAACTGCAACAGTACTTTCGGCTTTTAAACCGAAAGTACTGTCTGCCAGTTAAAAATATTCTTATACTTCCTTGTAATCTCCGTCCACAACGTCATCATCTGCCTGAGAGCTTCCGCCCATGTCAGCTCCTGCAGCTCCCATGTCCGGTCCTGCTCCTGTAGCCTGAGCCTGTTCATACATTTTTGTGAATAAGCTCTGTGCATCTGTCATAAGTTTTTCCTTAGCTGACTTGATTTCCTCTGCATCTGTCTCTGTCATTGTTTCCGGTGTTGATTTTGCAAGTAAATCCTTAAGTGTCTGAATATCTGCTTCAACTGTTGATTTCTCTGAAGCGTCTACCTTATCGCCAACCTCGCTTAACGCCTTCTCTGTCTGGAATACCATTGACTCTGCTTCGTTTCTTGCCTCTATGCCTTCCTTACGCTTCTTGTCTGCTGCTTCAAACTCTGCTGCTTCCTTAACAGCTCTGTCTATCTCGTCATCTGACATATTAGAGCCTGATGTTATTGTAATGTGCTGCTCTTTTCCTGTTCCAAGGTCTTTAGCCGATACATTTACAATACCGTTTGCATCAATATCAAATGTAACCTCAATCTTAGGTATTCCTCTTGGAGCAGGTGCGATTCCGTCCAGTCTGAACTCACCGAGAAGCTTATTATCCTTAGCAAACTGTCTCTCACCCTGTACAACTCGTATATCAACTGCACTCTGGTTATCTGCTGCCGTTGAAAATACTTCACTCTTCTTTGCAGGTATAGTAGTATTTCTCTCGATTAACTTAGTTGCTATACCTCCCATTGTTTCAATGGAAAGTGAAAGAGGAGTAACATCAAGTAAAAGGATTTCTCCTGCACCTGCATCTCCTGCCAGCTTACCTCCCTGTATAGACGCACCTATTGCAACACACTCATCAGGGTTTAATGACTTTGAAGGCTCATGTCCTGTAAGCTGCTTTACCTTATCCTGTACCGCAGGAATACGTGTTGAACCGCCTACAAGAAGTACCTTTGACAATTCATTTGCATTAAGACCTGCATCCTTAAGCGCATTCTGTACAGGCACTGCCGTCCTTTCAACAAGGTCATGTGTAAGCTCATCAAACTTAGCTCTTGTAAGATTCATGTCAAAGTGCTTTGGTCCGTCCTGATTAGCTGTAATAAACGGCAGGTTAATGTTTGTAGTTGTTGCACTGGAAAGCTCCTTCTTTGCCTTCTCAGCAGCTTCCTTTAATCTCTGAAGCGCCATCTTATCTGTAGACAAATCAATGCCCTCTGTCTTTTTAAACTCACTTATCATGTAATCTGTAATTCTCTGGTCAAAGTCATCACCGCCAAGTCTGTTATCACCTGATGTTGCCAAAACTTCAATAACTCCGTCACCTATTTCAATAATGGATACATCAAATGTACCTCCGCCCAAATCATATACCATGATTTTCTGTTCTTTTTCATTGTCAAGACCGTATGCAAGTGCTGCTGCCGTAGGCTCGTTAATAATTCTCTTAACATCAAGACCTGCTATCTTTCCTGCGTCCTTTGTCGCCTGTCTCTGTGCATCATTAAAGTATGCCGGAACAGTAATAACTGCCTCTGTAACCTTCTCTCCAAGGTAACCCTCAGCATCTGCCTTAAGCTTCTGCAAAATCATTGCGGAAATCTCCTGTGGAGAATATTTTTTTCCGTCAATCTCTACCTTGTAATCAGTACCCATATGTCTTTTAATAGATGATATAGTCTTATCTGCATTTGTGACCGCCTGACGCTTTGCAGGATCACCTACAAGTCTTTCTCCTGTCTTTGTAAATGCCACTACCGAAGGTGTTGTTCTTATTCCCTCTGTATTTGCTATAACTGTAGGCTTTCCGCCTTCCATAACAGCTACGCATGAATTTGTTGTTCCTAAATCAATACCAATAATTTTACTCATTTTGTTTTCCTCCTAAATAAACTATATTATATTAAACATAATGATATAAATCCTTATAATCCGTCAGTTACCTATAAAATTTAGTTTGCTACCTTTACCATGCTGTGCCTTACAACACTGTCCCTGTATGTGTAGCCCTTCTGAAATTCTTCAACAATTATGTTCTCACCTGCATTTTCATCTTCAATATGCATTACCGCATTGTGAAAATCAGGATTAAACTCACAGTTAAGAGCTTCTATAGGCTTTACTCCGGCCTCCTCCAAGGCTGTCATAAGCTGCCTGTATACCTTATCCATTCCCTGAGGAAAAGGATTTTCTTTTTCCTCCTCAGGAACTGTTGCAAGCCCTCTCTCAAAGCTGTCAACTATAGGTAATATTTTTTCTACTATAGCCTTTGCACCAACCTCGAACATAGCTGCCTTTTCCTTTTCCGTTCTCTTGCGGAAATTATCAAATTCTGCAAATGTTCTCTTATATCTGTCTGTCAGCTCCTCTATAATAAGGTCCTTTTTATCTTTACCAGACTCTTTTTCCTCATCATCTTCCTTCTCTTCACTTAAGCTGTCTGCCTCTGCATCGGAGGCCTCTTTGCTTTCCTCACAATCCTGTGCATCTTCTGTCTGTACCTCTTCTGCGGCAGGCTCTTTAGCTTCATTTTCTTTATTTTCTAATGCTTCATCCTTTATATCTTTTTCGTCAGCCACTTTTTTACCACCTTTCCCTTTATGCTTGCCTGTTTATTCTATTACAAATCACCATCAGTATCCTCTTTTTTGTAAGCATGACTGAGCTGATTTTTAACATTTTTTAATGTTTCAACCACCTTTTCATAATCCATACGCTTTGGACCTATAACTCCTATTGTTCCCTTAAGTCCGTCCTCAAGCTCATATGTTGCGGTAACTACACTGCAATCCTTCATGGTCTTAACAGGAGTCTCATTTCCTATATATATCTGTATTCCCTTTTCCTCCTCAGACTCACTGTCAGTTATAAGGTTTGTGAGAAGCTGCTTTTCTTCAAGTGTATTTATAAGCTCGCTTGCCCTCTGGCTGTCACTAAGCTCCGGATACTTAAATATGTTCGTTGCACCGCTTGTGTATATCTGCAAATCATCCTCAGAGGTTATAGCCTCTGCCACTGCCTCGAGAACATTTCTGGCAAGATTAAGCTGCTTGCCTGCCTGCATATTCATTCTTGAAATAATTCCAAGGTTAATTTCCTCAAGAGTCAGACCGTTTAAGGTGCTGTTAAACAAAATATTAAGCTTTAATATACCTTCATTGTCAAGCTCCTCATCAATGGCAATAATCTTATTCTTAATAATATTGCCCTCTAGAACCATTACACAGAGAACCTTTCCGTCCTCCACCTCGGAAAGCTGAATAAACTTAAGCTTATTCTTGTGAAGATGGGGCCCTGAAATCATGGTAGCGTAATTAGTATTATTTGCAAGCATTTTTGCCATATTCTGCAAAAGTGTTTCCACCTTATCTACCTTTTCAGTTAGAAACTCCTTCATCTCATCAATTTCTTTTTCCCTGTCAGCCAGCTTTGCTTCCTGATTTAAAAGACTTGCCTCTCTCTCAAGCATCATGTTATCCACATATAAGCGGTAACCCTTATCTGACGGAATCCTTCCCGCTGATGTGTGAGGCTGGACTATATACCCTAATTCCTCCAAGTCTGCCATCTCGTTTCTTATGGTAGCAGAGCTTAAATTTAAATCGGTATATTTTGAAATTGTACGGGAGCCTACAGGCTCACCTGTCTCCAAATAATTTTTGATGATTGCCTGAAGTATCTTCATTTTTCTTTCATCAAGAACTACTTCCTTCTCCACTGTACTACCAATCCTTTCCAAAAAAACCTTTTGGCTTCTCTGTTAGCACTCATTCTCTTGGAGTGCTAACATTAAGGTATCACTTTTTATCTCATATGTCAAGGGCTTTTTAAAAAATATTTTCCTATTATTGTATTATAATTATACAGATTTTCTAATTTTATATTTGTGATTTATATAATAAAGAAGATATTAACAGACAGACGGCAGAGTCCATAATATACCTCTGCCGTCTGTCACATATTTACTATTTTATTTTACAGCACTTCAAACCTTTCCTGTGTCTTACAAAGTACAATATTAAGATTTCCATTCCTGCATCTTATAGAATCCATAAATTGTTTTTCATCTGCATTTTCTTTCATCATTATAGAGTATGTAAGCTCATATAATGTTCCCAAATTTGTTGTTTTTATTTTCTCTAATGTGGCACCGTAGGAATATTCTTCAAACAAATCATCAAAAACACCGTTAAAATTAAGATTTTCAGGTATTGTAATCTTTAACTCTTTAGGTTCATTTTTCTTTGTACCGTAATTAAAAAACATTAGTACAAAGTAAAGAATTCCTATAACCACTGCAAGCATAGCGGCAAACCATATATATCCCATACCCGCTGCAAGCCCTACTGACATACAGTAAAATACACTTGCTATATCCTTTGAATCACCCGGCACGCTTCTGAACCTTACAAGTGCAAACACACCACCCAGTGAGATTGCCTTGGCTATATCTGAGCCTACAAGCATTATTACCGCACACACCACCGGAGGCAGTATCACCAGGGTAAATGCAAAATGAGGGGAATATTTTTTCTTTCTGCTGCCTGCTATATATACAAGGCTTATAAAAAATCCCAGTATAATACATACCCCTAGGCAGATAACTGCCCCTTTGGCTGATATTGTTGAAGCTTCTGTCCCGCTTGTAAGAATTGATTCAAACATATTGTTTCTCCTTTATCTCTGCTATTTTTTATTAACATTTTTTTATACTCGGTTCCATACTTTGAAAATGATGTTGCATATATTTTCTTTTCACTTAACAGCTCAGTAAACCATAATGGTACTGCCTTTGAGCTTTTTACCTCCATAAGCCACAAATCATTGCCAATAAGAGGACTCCCGTTATTTCCCTTTTCAAGTCCCACATCATCTCTTCTTGTACATATATTAGTATCAAAGGTTACCCTAAAGTCATCATCTTCTTTATCAAAAAATGCTCCTCTGTCATATGTGAGGTATACCTTTGGCACAAGATTATAGCGTCTAAGAAAATATTGTATCTCCCTTAACACCTGCTTATTGATATAAGGCTTATCCTCGGGAACAATGCCCCTGTCTATCAAATCATATGCCTCAAAAAGCTTCAGTCTTGTTCTTCTTTTGTTCACAAGACCTTTATATTTCTTCTTAATTTCCAAAAATACCTCATCCCCAAGCTCAGGCACTCCATAGCTTCTTAACCTTAGCTTTTCCTTATAAACCGGCTTTTCGATTGATGCTCTTATAAGCCTGTCATCAGGCGTATCATAATATATATTTGCAATGTTATATAAATGTCCATCCCTGTTATATTTGTCAGGATTCATATAAGACATTATTTTTTCCGTAAGCCACTCACATGTTTCCTTATCAATAAGATATTTTTTTTCATATCGGTTAAATACCTCTATTGCCATTTATATCATCTCCTTTGTTAAGTTTATGTTAATTTGTTAATGTGACAGATTTTTGAAAGCAGCTTGAAAAGGAACTGACTAAATTCTGATATGATACAAAACAAAAAAACAGATGCACTTTATATATAAAATGCACCTGCTTTTTTATTTTAATATTTTTAATTCAAACCAAAAGGTACTTCCGTTTCCCACCTTACTTATTACCCCGTATTTTGCGTCGTGAAGCTTTAATATATTCTTTACTATGGAAAGTCCCAGTCCTGTTCCCATAACTGCTCTTTTATGCTTTTTGTCTATTTTGTAGTACCTTTCCCACACATTTTCTATTTTCTCCGGCGGTATGCCCTCTCCTGTGTCTGTAACTTCTATTCTCACAATACCTCCGTTTACTATCTGCCTGATTATAACAGTCTTGTCCTCCCCTGTATAATTCACGGCATTGTTAATAAGATTGTAAAGCACCTGATATATTTTAAACTCATCTGCCTTTACCATAACGTCCTCGTCACTGTACTGAAAATATACCTTATATCCGTCCTGCTCCACAAGCTTTGAATACCTGTCAATAACTGATTTTATCCCTTTTGTAAGATTATATTCCCTGGCGTCAAGAGTTGTAACCCCAGCCTGAAGCTTTGATATATCAAGCATATCATTTACAAGATTTGTAAGCCTTTTTGCCTCATCTATAATTACCTGTACGTTTTCCGGAGAATTTTCTCCCGGAATATCACGCATTACCTCAGAATATGCAGTTATCATTGTAAGGGGAGTTCTTAAGTCATGGGATACGTTTGCTATTATCTCATGCTGAAGACTTTCTGTCTTTTCAAGCTCCCTTGCCGTATAATTAAGAGTCCTTGACAGCTCTGCAATTTCTCTGTAGCCTCCCTCCTCATACTCAACATTATAATCTCCCTGTGCCATTTTCTTTGCCGTATCGTTTATCTTAATGATAGGCTTTGAGACTCTTAAGGATATTATAATTGCCACTACAAGGGATATTATTATCATTATAACTGATATATATATAAGCTGTACTCTTAATGTGTCTACAGTAGCACTTACAGGCGTAACCATGGAATTTAGAAAAACCACATATTCAGTCCCGTCGTCAAGAGTAAGGAGCTTTACAATTATAAGACTCTCTGCCTCATCATTTTCGGGCATATTCATCATATCCATCTTATCCTTGAATTTATTTCTCTCCTCCTCCGAAGGCAGCTCTATATTTTCCATATCCTCCGGGGGAATCAATATATCCTGTGATGTCTCCTCCTCCCCCGACATCAATTCATCACCCTTTACGCTATTTTTATATTTGTCAAAGTTAAGCCCCGCATTATTCTTTATTTTTATTACATTTCCGTTTTCCCCTGCCCTTTCCATAAGATTTTTAAGCTCATTTGAGGGTAGCTTATGTATTGCGCAGTTTACGTTTTTTTCAGCAGAATACAACTGATTTCCTTCCGTGTCCGTCACAAGTATGCATATATCATATCTGTCTGCTATGGTTTCCACAGCTTCATAAAACTCGTCATCACCTGCAAACTCCTCCACATTTTTAAGGGCATTCTCAAGCTCATTTGTTTTTATTGCCTTATAAAACGTGTCAAGATATACGGTCTGAAACAGCCACAGAATTATAAGAAGTATTGCCATAAAGCTTAACATATATATAAATATTTTCCACTTTATGCTTAATTTTTTATGCTTCAAAACGATAACCCACCCCTCTTAAGGTAACAAGATATTTTCTGTATTCTCCAAGGCTGCTCCTTAACAGCTTTATATGAGTATCAAGGGTCCTGTCATCACCGTAATAATCATATCCCCATACGTCTGTAATAAGCTTTTCTCTTGTAAGTGCAATCCCTCTGTTTTTTATCATATAAAATAACAGGTCATACTCCTTTGGCGTCATATCAACCTTCTCTCCGTCTACAGTAACTATTCGGCTGGTAAAATCCACCACAAGACCTCCTGTTTTATATATTTCATGCTCATCACCCTTTAAGGAATTCTGATTTCCCCTGCGGCTCATAACTACATTCATCCTCATCATAAGCTCCTTTGGCGAAAAGGGCTTTACTACATAATCATCTATGCCTAACTCAAAGCCATGTATTTTATCGTACTCCTCACCTCTGGCAGAAAGCATGATAACGGGTACGTCCTTTATCTTTTTTAACTCCTTGCAGGTGGAAAAACCATCAAGCTCAGGCATCATAACATCAAGAATAACAAGGTCAAAATCTTCTTTTTTAAACTTGTCTATTGCCTCCATGCCATCCTCAGCCTCCACTATGTTATATCCCTCAAACTCTGCATATTTTTTTATTACAATGCGGATTTTTTCCTCATCGTCCACCACAAGAATGTTTTTCATACACTTAACCTCTCTCTTCTTAATATTTATTTAATTAAAATGCCAAACCCTATTGTTAAAGCAATATCCATTGACTTCTTATGCTTATATTAAAATATATTACTTCTTTAATGTGATACACGCAAGGGTAATTTGTGATGTATTTGTGAAAATAATTCACAGAAAATTTTTTAATTATAATCGTACATTTTAAAAGGTCAGGAACCTTCCGGTACCTGACCTTTCCTGTTAAAGTATTATTTACTTTAATGTATATTGCTTTGTTTCGTCTATTCCAATAAATCTTGTACCATCACCATTTGTACCAAAATCATTTGGTCCGAAAAATCCTGCAAAGGTAACTGACTTTCCTTTTATGGTGTCTTCTGTTAATCCTATGTCTGTTAAATCTACCTTCATAAGAAGTATGCAGCCCTTGTCCGTATCGCTGTCATCGTCAAAGGTGCCAAGCGCCATATAGCTTCTCACAGAATCGCTTGAATTTACAAGTGTTGGATCACTATTCCATGTAATGGCATTAGCATATAATCCATTATAAACATGAATACCAAGATTATATTTTGTTCCGTCAATGGTAACATAAGCTTCAGAGGCAATTCCGTTATGCCATCCATATGTTATACTTCCTGCCGCTATACCATCACAGTGAATTTTGTCAGACTTTATAATTGTCATAACATACATATCAGTTCCATCTACCTTATAATATCCCTTTGTATATTGATTTTCTGATATGGTAGCTATCTGTGTATAGTCTGTATCCTGAGACATCTCAAGTACATACTCTACATTTGTCTTTGCCAAAGAAGTGGTGCCGTTCATAAACTCAATATCATATGAACCGGTTACTTCATGCCATCCGCTTATGGCACTCATGGTAAGATTTACTGTACATATCTTTTCACTGTATGAAATAGAGTTTACTTTCATCATTCCCACAGTAGTTCCATTGCTCACAGATGTTCCATTAATTTTTACAGTCTGACTGCTGCTAACATTCTCATCTGCTGTAAATTTAACTGTAATGTTACTGTCCTTGTCAGGGTACGCCATTCCCTCTACCTGTGCTGTAGCTGTTGTAGGAGCCTTTGTGGTATCTTCATTTCCCTCTGACGCATCCTCTACAGACTTAACCGTCACAGTATCTAAGCTTACTGTTCCTACACCTCGGCCTCTTAAAAGCTGTATGCCTAACAGCTCACCTGTTCCGTTTATATTTACGGTTCCGCTGTAAATTTCAGTTCCGTCAGACTTCTTTGTTATGGTTACAGCTGCAGTTTTTGCATTTGTATCTACATCTGCAGTTATAGCTACCCACTCACCTACCGGAATATCAATCGCTGTACCACTGTCATTTATCTCCCACTTGGTCTGACGGCTTGGGTCCGCCAAATTAGCAGCACCGCCTTCAGGAGGCACATTTTTAAGCTTAAGAATATATCCGCTGCTTACTGCACTGTTTGCATTGTAATTCTGTGCATCAGTTCCAAGTATTGCAATTACGCTCTCGGAACGCTGTGTCAGAATTCCCGCCGTAAGTGCAGTTTCAAGAGTGATTGTATATTTTCCTGAAACTCTTGCACTCTCTTCAAATTCCGTGTATGCTCCTCTGTTTCCTCCATCGCTTCCAACTGCAAATAAAAGATAATTTCCCTTTTCATCACCGTCATTTGCTATTGTAAGAGCGGATGCTGCGTTAGCTGATATAAAGGAGCTGATATCACCGTCAGAAAAGTCTTCATAATATACATACTCTGAAGTATCAACCGTCTCAACGGCATTTGCATAAAGCATTACATTGCTTATGGTTCCGTTAAACTTCAAATCAGACCACCAGTTGCCCCATCCGAAATTTAATGTTTCCGCAGTATTGTTAAGCCAAAGAAGAATATTGGCATAATTTGTCAAGGTTCCAACATCACCAGGAATCTTTCCCTGTGCCACATCTTCGCTGCTGTATGCAAGCTCACCATTTGAATATACCTTATAGCCTGAGCCTTCGATGTCTATTCTTATATGTGCTTTTCCATTAATAAAATCAGTTCCCGCTACATAACCGGTTTTTAAATTAGCATCAAAATATCCACCCGTTGCGTTATATCCCAGATAGGAGCCGCCGGTAAAATATAACTTTCCTGATGTATCATTAAATGAAATAATATTGCTTAACCTGTCTCCTGTGCCTTCCACATCAAACTCAATGCTTACGCCATTATATATCTGTAAGCCTGATGTCACACTCTTATTAAACGGATTAGGCACCTGATAAGTTCCCTCTGAAGCATTGCTTAAGGTTATCGGTGAATCTGTGTAGTAAGAGCCTACAAGTATACGGTCTCCTGCTTCTCCGCTGCCTATAACTGCTATCACACGATTCTCAGAATACTGATAATCACCGTTACTGTATGTAACCTTTACATTTACATTGATATTCTCGGTCTGTCTTGTTACCTTGCCTTCATTTGTAAGAACAGCCTGATTATCTGATTCATATGATACAGTAGTTCCGAATAATCCTGCCTTTACAAAGCTTATATCTGATATGGTAGAAGTAGGCACTGTTACTATTCCTGCCGATATTGAAAGGTCTACCGCATCCTTTCCTGAAAGATGCATACTTCCCCACAGCTCAACCTCATTGTCTCCCAATAAAGTAAAGCACATGGTCTCGTATTTTGTATCCTCCATATACTGCTTTATAAATACACCCTTATACTCTACACCGCCAATAGCTATTGTAACATACGGACTTCCTTCGTCCATTGTCCATGTGCCTGTATAACTGCCTGATACGGTTCCGTCTGCATTTAATGTAATCTCCTCAGGCGTAACACATTCAAGCTGTCCATAATTTATTGACTGCTTATGAATAAGAATGTCATAAGTTCCCGTTACCTCATCAGCTGAATATCCTGTCTCGCTTAAGGTTTCACCTGTATATTCATAAGGTGCTGCCACAAGCCATCCATCCTGATTTGTAAACAACTGATGTACTCTTACCTGATGTCCTTCTGTTCCGTCATTTGTTCTTGTATGATAAACAACATATGCCTTTCCGTCATCATCTACAAGTGCGGAATTATGTCCCTGAGCTACCTGGCCATACTTCATATATGACCACTGATAATATGTCATAAGCTTAACGCCAACATTACCATTAATGTTTCCTGCACCCGTGTTGCTGTCTGCAATATATCTGGCATCATTGCCTGAAGGGTCTGTATAAGGTCCTGTCATGCTTTCTGAGCGGAATACTCTCATACTATATCCTCCGTTAGCCACAAGTCCGCCATAGCTCATAAACAGATAATAATAATCTCCTATCTTCTCTATATATGATGCCTCTCCTGACACATGATTTCCGCCTGCTATCTTCAGTCCCTGATATTCATCAGACTCGTTTGCAACAGTTTCATACGTATATGTATAATCTCTTAAGCCTGTAGACGAATCAAGCTTAAGCATATAAATACCGCCAAACCATGAGCCATATGTCATCCAAAGATTTCCATCCTCATCATATTTTACGCAAGGGTCAATGGCATTCATGCCGTATGTATGATTACCGTTTCTGTTCTCAAGGTACCTGGCAGGAACCTCATTTGTGCCGATAACCTTTGCCAGGTCTGTCTTTGCTGCCTCCTCTGCATTTGTAAAGCCTGAGTAAACAACAGGACCTACATACTCCCAATCACCTTCAAGGCTGTCAGAGGTTAAAAGCACTATGGAAGTATACCAGTTATCTCCGTTTACGCTCATGTACATGCACCATTTGCCCATCTCTTCATTCCAGATAACATCCGGTGCCCACAGATTACCGCTTAAATCATAGGAAGCACTTCCAAGTGCCGACCACTCTGCTTCTTTGGCAAATAAGGTCAGGTAATCTGTATTAATATTGTTTGTAAATGTTGTCCAGTTAATTAAATCATCTGATTTTGCCCATGCCATATGAGAACCGAATATATAATACATACCTGTGTCAGGATCCTTAACGATGCTTGGGTCATGAACGCTTACTCTGTCATAATCTGCCGTATCGTCAGTATCTTCGCCTCCTGTTGTAGGCTCCTCAGGCTGTCCCGTTGTAGGCTCCTCAGGCTGTGCCGTTGTAG
>CALWSG010000021.1 GCA_944384155.1 uncultured Lachnospiraceae bacterium
CAACAACAGCTGCTACAAATAACGGCAAAGCTCCTCAGACAGGAGATATGGCTCCAATCGCTATGCTTGCAATCGTTGCAGTAGGTGCTTCAGTTGCAGTATTAGCTACAAAGAAGACAAAAGTAAACGAGTAATAAATATTAGATTAAAACGAAATATTTATAATAAATAAAACCACCTTTGTTTGAAAGGTGGTTTTATTTATACTCATACATTATTAGGAATGTGTATTTGTATTTTAAAAGATATTAGAATTATAAACCAAGAAGCATTGTTGCCACGTTAAAGTAAATAAGAAGTGATATAGCATCAACAGCAGTGGTTATAAAAGGACTTACAATAACAGCAGGGTCAAATCCCAGCTTTTTTACAAGAATAGGAAGTATGCATCCGATAAGCTTAGCTACAAGAACTGTACAGCATAATGTGACTGATACAACCAGTGCAACGGTAAAATCAACTTTATCTATGAGTATAACTTTAATGAGCCCTGCAACTGCCAATGTAACACCGCATAAAATAGAAACACGAAATTCCTTCCACATTACACGCCATATATCACTTATGGATATTTCATTTGTAGATAAACCGCGGATAACCGTGACGGAGGACTGGCTTCCTGCATTTCCTCCTGTACCCATAAGCATAGGGATAAAGGCTGTAAGAACCACATATGTTCCCAAGGCATTTTCAAAATAAGTAATAATTTTTCCTGTAAATGTGGCGGATACCATCAGGAGAAGAAGCCAGGGAATACGCTTTTGCCAAGTCTCCCACACACCTGTCTTCATATAAGTTTTATCTGAAGGAAGGATAGCGGCCATTGCTTCCATATCCTCTTTATTTTCCTCGTGAATAACGTCCATTGCATCGTCAAAGGTAACAATACCAACAAGGCGGTTTTCCTTATCAACAACAGGAATTGCAATAAAGTCGTATTTGTTAAACATATTGGCAACAACTTCCTGATCCTCGTGGGTATCTACGGAAATAACATTTGTTTCCATTATATCCTCAATTTTGTCCTCGTAGTTAGCTATAAGCAAATCCTTTACGGATACAAGTCCCACAAGCTTTCTGTTATTAATAACGTAGCAGTTATAAATAGTTTCCTTATCAACCCCAACCTTTCGTATATGAGCAAATGCTTCCTTGACAGTCATGGTTTCCTTTAAGGCAACGTATTCGGTTGTCATAATGCTGCCGGCACTGTCCTTTGGATAATTTAAAAGCTCATTAATCAGAGTTCTTGTTTCAGAATCCACATTGCGTAGAATTTTACTTACTACGTTTGCCGGCATTTCCTCAATAAGGTCTACAGTATCGTCCATAAAAAGCTCATTTATAACCTCACGAAGCTCCCTGTCGCTGAATGCCTCAATAAGATTTTTCTGCATATCAGAGTCAATATATGTAAAAGTATCTGCAGCCAGCTCCTTAGGAAGCATACGAAAAAGTAATGGAATATCCTTTGCTTCTATTTCATCAAAAACCGTAGCTATATCAGCGGGATTCATTTCTGATAAAACAGCTCTTAGGGCAGGATAATTCCTTTCAGATAGTAATTCTAAAATATTTGTCAGTTCATTTAATTTTTCAGCCATTTTTCATTCCATTCCTTTCATTGTGCATGAATTTCAAAAGTGTTTATATGCATATGATAAAACACTTTTGAAATCAGATTATTCAGTTATAATGTGAAATTTAAATGGCATATAATCCCGGGAAGTGCAGAAGAAAATCTGCACAATGAAATAAATTACAGACGCAGATATACCCCATAAGAATATACTGAGTCTAATAATATACAGTTTTTAAGGCACCGCCCGTGGGGATTTATGCCGTTACTACCAGACCCTGCGTCCATAATCTCACCTCTTTAATCATCAAAATTTATTGTTTGAAATTAATTCACACAGTATTGTAGCATAATAAATTTTGAAAGTCTATATTTTAACAAATTTTTAACGTCTCTTTTTCATAAGCTTGTTTAATTTTGCCATGGCATCCTTCATTCCCCCTACTTCGTCTATTATACCTTCATTCACTGCTTCAGAGCCTACAAGAACAGTACCTAAGTCCTTTGTCAAAAAGCCGGTGTTAAGCATAAGCTCCTCCATTCTTGATTTGCTTATGTCAGAGTGGCTTGTCACAAAACCTGTTATTCTGTCCTGAATAAGCTTAAAATAATCATATGTCTGAGGAGCACCAATAAATAAGCCGTTCATTCTGACAGGATGAACCACCATGGTTCCGCTTGGAACTATATATGAATAGTTTGTTGAAACGGCTATAGGAATACCAATGGAGTGGGAACCTCCCAGAACAAGAGATACGGAAGGCTTGCTTAAGGAGGCAATCATTTCAGCTATGGCAAGTCCGCTTTCAACATCTCCTCCGCAGGTCTGTAAAAGCACAAGAAGTCCTTCCATATTGTCATCATCCTCGAATTTGGCAAGCTGAGGAAGAATATGCTCATATTTTGTGGTTTTTGTATTGCTGCTTAAAACGTCATGCCCCTCTATTTCACCTATAATGGAAAGAAGGAGTATTTTACTTGTACCCTCGCTGCTGTTTAAAGTTACCTGTCCGTATTCTTTTATTCTTTCATTGTCTGCTTTTTCTTTTTCCATATTATCATTAACCGTATTGCTGCTTTTATTTTCCATTTAATAAATTGTCCTTTCTTAGATAATAAAGTTATTTATAGTATAGTGTTTCAATAAAAGGGAAATTTATTCGGGTATAAAGAAAAACCAGATATACATGGCATTGGAAGGGCTTTTCGCACTATAATTAAAAATGCAGAAACTTGGGGAAAATAAAGGGCTTGAATAAATTAAAAAATAATAGTAAAATGAAAGTCATGAAAAAAATAATTTGGAGGCATTATGAATTTATTAAACTCGATAATAATGGGATTAATACAGGGACTTACGGAGTTTCTTCCGGTCAGCAGCTCAGGTCACCTGGCAATATTTAAGCAGCTCTTTGGCATGGAGGATGTTGGAATAGCATTTGACGTGCTTTTGCACGTAGGAACTCTTATCGCTGTATTTGTAGCGTTTTGGAAGGATATATGGGAGCTTATAGTTAATGCCCTTGGTATTATTGCAGACATATGCAAAAATATAGGGACATGGTTTGTAAACTTATCAAAAAGACGTATGATAACCGAAAAGAAAAAGCCTTACATAAAGGTAATAAGCACACCGTACAGAAGGTTTGTTATGCTTATACTTGTCACTACAATACCAACCGGAATTATGGGTATTGTATTTGATGATGTAATAGAGAAAGCCTCAACGTTACTTATTATACCGGGAATATGTCTTTTAATAACGGGAGTGTTATTGCTTATTGCAGATAATACGCCGGCAGGACAAAAGGATGAAAATACAGTCACATATAAAAATGCATTTGGAATAGGCGTGTGTCAGGGGCTTGCCACGCTGCCCGGCATATCACGGTCAGGAACAACAATAGTGGCATGTCTTGTAAGCAAGATTGACAAAACATTTGCAGTTAAGTATTCATTTATTATGTCTATTCCGGTAATACTTGGTGCAGCAGTTCTTCAGGTGCCTGATCTTGCAAAGGAAAGCACATCTTCAAGTGAAATATTTAATTATATCATAGGAATGATTGTGGCTGCAGTAGTGGGATATATATGTATAAAGACAATGCTAAATGTTGTAAGAAAGAAAAAATTTAAGGGCTTTGCATACTATTGCTTTGCTATGGGGACCATTGCCATAATAGCATTTTTTGTTAAATAGATATTAATGTAGGGAGGAAGAAAATTGGCAAATAAAAAAGGGACTAATAAAAAAGCTAATACCAAGGCTAAGCCAAAGTCTGCCAAAGCTCCCAAGCAGTATGTATTAACAGAGAAGGAGAAAAAGCTTAAGAATGAGATAAAGCTTCTTTTAGCCCTGGCACTGACTGCTTTAATGGAATTAAGCTGCCTTGGATTTTTATCTCCCTTAGGTGACTATGTAAGCTACTTTATATTTGGCTGTTTTGGAATACTGGGATATATTATGCCTATAGTGTTGTTTTTCGGCATAGCATTTTTACTGTCAAATATTAATAACAAGACTGCTGTTGTAAAATTTTCGGCAGGTGTTGTGTTTGTATTTTTGCTGTGTGCAGTTATTCATCTTATATTTGTTGGATACAGCAGTGTACACGGAGCAGGATATTATTATTTACAGTGCGGCCGGGATAAGAGGGGCGGAGGTTTGATTGGAAGCTTTATATCAAATTCACTGTGCCGTGTTGTGGGAATGGCAGGTACATATATTATACTGCTTCTTCTCATTATAGTATGTATGATAATTATTACTGAAAAATCCTTTATAGGAGGAGTGAAAAGGGGAGGCAGAAAAATATATAAGACAGCAGTCAGTGATGTTAAAAATATAAGGGATACAGCAGAAAGCTATAGCAGAGAGAAAAATTACAGAAAGAACAGACGAATTAATAAAAAGGTAAAAGGGGTTGCTCTTACAAAAATATCGGATCCTTCAAGGCAGAAGCAGGATATGCATGAGATTACAGAGGGAATACCTGAAAATGTCAGTATATACAGGGGAAAAGTAGATATAGAAGATAAAGACAAAGAAGAAGCATATGATGCAGTTAAAGAAACCATCATAAAAGATACATATAACGATGAGGGAAGATATGCGGTAAAGGATATGTATGAGCCTCCTTATGAGGATGAGGAGGGGATGTTTAAGCCTAAGGAAAGAGTAGAGGTAAGTGAAGCCGCTAAAAATGTTATGGCAAGAAAAGTATACGGAGCTTCTTCAAGTACAGCGGAAAGGTCATCTGCAAGGGAAGCAGAAGTAAATTATGACAGCAGGGAGATAGGCAAAAAGTCTCATTCCCAAGGGAAAAAGTCATATGTCCTGCCTAAAACAAATCTGTTAAACAAGGGAACAAGAAACAGGAGTGTCAACGAGATTGAGCTTAGGGAAACAGCATTAACACTTAAGAATATATTTAAAAATTTTGGCGTTACGGTTGACGTTACAGAGTATCACAAGGGTCCGTCCGTTACAAGATATGAGGTTCAGCCGGAGATTGGAACAAGATTAAGCAAGATAACAGCACTTGCCGATGACATTAAGCTTAATCTGGCAGCAACTGATATAAGAATTGAGCCTATACCGGGAAAGTCCACTATAGGAATAGAGGTTCCAAATAAAAGCAGGGAATCTGTGCTGATAAGAGATTTGATAGAGTCGTCAGAGCTTATGAACAACAAGTCAAAGATAGCCTTTGCGGCGGGAATGGACATAGCAGGAAACGTAGTTGTTGGGGATATAGCCAAGATGCCTCATATGCTTGTTGCGGGAACAACAGGCTCAGGCAAGTCAGTTTTTACTAATTCTATAATAATGAGTATTTTGTTTAGGGCGACACCTGATGAGGTAAGGCTTATAATAGTAGATCCTAAGGTTGTTGAGTTTGGTGTTTACAACGGAATACCTCATCTGCTGCAGCCTGTTGTAACTGACCCAAGGCTGGCATCAAATACATTAAAGTGGGCGGTAAATGAAATGTCGGAAAGATATAAAAAGTTTGCCGATATTAATGTAAGGGATTTAAAAGGATATAACGCAAAAATTGGTGATGATTCAGAGAAAATGCCTCAGATAGTAATAGTTATAGATGAGCTTGCAGACCTTATGATGGTGGCGGCAAAGGAGGTTGAGGAATCCATATGCCGTTTGGCACAGCTTGCCAGAGCAGCGGGAATACATCTTATTATAGCAACACAGAGACCTTCAGTAGATGTTGTAACAGGTCTTATAAAGGCAAATATACCGTCAAGAGTTGCACTTATGGTGTCATCGGGAGTTGACTCAAGAACTATTATTGACTCGAATGGTGCAGAAAAGCTTTTGGGAAACGGAGATATGCTTTTTTATCCGTCGGGATACGTTAAACCTGTAAGGCTGCAGGGAGCCTTTGTGTCTGACAGTGAGGTTCAAAAGGTTGTTGACTTTTGGAAGGCTCAGGCAGGGGAAGTGACATATGACGACAGAGTGGCAAAGTATGTGGCAAGTCAGCCGCCAGCCGAAGAACAGCAGGAAAGAGGCAGTGGTGACGGCAGAGATGAATATTTTGCCGAGGCTGCAAAATTTTGTATAGAGAGGGAGAAGGCGTCAACAAGTATGCTTCAGAGAATGTTTAAAATAGGCTTTAACAGAGCATCAAGAATAATAGAGCAGCTTGAGGCGGCAGGGGTTATAGGTGCCGAGGAGGGAACAAAGCCTAGAAAGGTACTTGTGACACAGGAGGAGTTTGAGCAAATGCTTATGCATGGAAAGGAAGAAGTTTAAATGAAGACAGATATTCAGATAGCACAAGAGGCTGTAATGCTTCCGATTAAAGAGGTTGCGGAAAAGTTAAATATTACGGAGGAGGATTTAGAGCTTTACGGAAGGTATAAGGCAAAGCTGTCAGATGATTATTATAACAGGATTAAGGATAATAAAGACGGAAAGCTTATACTTGTAACTGCCATTAATCCTACGCCGGCAGGAGAGGGTAAGACCACCACAAGCGTAGGTCTTGGACAGGCCTTTGGACAGCTTAATAAAAAGGCAATAATTGCCCTTAGAGAGCCTTCACTTGGTCCGTGCTTTGGAATCAAGGGGGGTGCAGCAGGAGGAGGATATGCACAGGTTGTGCCAATGGAGGATTTAAATCTTCATTTTACGGGAGATTTTCATGCAATAACCTCTGCAAATAATCTTTTGGCGGCACTTCTTGACAATCATATCCAGCAGGGAAACAGCTTAAGAATAGATACAAGACAGATAGTGTGGAAAAGATGTCTTGATATGAATGACAGGGTTCTTAGAAATGTAGTGGTGGGACTTGGCTCAAAAATGGACGGTGTAGTAAGGGAAGACCATTTTGTTATTACAGTTGCTTCTGAGATAATGGCAATTCTGTGTCTTGCAGAGGATATGGAGGATTTAAAGGAAAGACTTAAAAGAATTATTGTTGCCTATAATTATGACGGAGAGCCTGTTACGGCAGGGGATCTTCAGGCTGTGGGAGCAATGGCGGCACTTTTAAAGGATGCCATAAAGCCGAATCTTATTCAGACATTGGAGCATACACCGGCACTTGTACACGGAGGTCCATTTGCCAATATTGCCCATGGCTGTAATTCTGTAAGGGCAACAAAAATGGCACTAAAAATGGCAGATTATGTAATAACTGAGGCAGGCTTTGGAGCAGATTTGGGAGCAGAGAAGTTTTTTGATATTAAGTGCAGAGTTGCAGGGCTTAAGCCTGATGCAGTGGTTCTTGTTGCAACAATAAGGGCATTAAAGTATAACGGTGGAGTGCCAAAGGCAGAGCTTTCAAAGGAAAACCTTGATGCACTTAAGAAGGGTATTGTAAATCTTGAAAAGCATATTGAAAATATACAGCAGTATGGTGTCCCTGTAATAGTTACCCTTAACTCCTTCATTACAGATTCACCTGCTGAAAATGAATTTGTAAAGAGCTTCTGTGAGGAAAGAGGATGTGAGTTTGCATTATCAAAAGTGTGGGAGAAAGGCGGAGAGGGTGGACTTGAGCTGGCACAAAAGGTTCTTGATACCCTTGATGGTAAGGAGAGTAACTTTAAAGTGTTATACCCTGACGAGATGTCTCTTACCGATAAAATAGAAACAATAGCAACAAAAATATATGGAGCAGATAAGGTAGTGTACGCACCTGCTGCGTCAAAAATGCTTAAAAACATAACAGATTTAGGATATGGAAATCTTCCTGTGTGTATGGCAAAAACACAGTACTCATTTTCAGATGACCAGACAAAGCTTGGAAGACCTGAGGGCTTTGACATAAATATAAGAGAAGTATACCTAAGTGCAGGCGCAGGCTTTGTAGTGGCAATAACAGGCTCAATCATGACAATGCCGGGACTGCCTAAGGTGCCTGCTGCCAATGGAATAGATGTAAATGAAAACGGAGTAATAACAGGGCTGTTTTAGGCAATGGAGATTGGAGGAAAGTGATATTATGGCACATCTTATAGACGGAAAGAAAATATCAGCAGATATTAAGGAAGAGGTAAAGAAAAAAGCAGGAGAGCTTAGGAAAAAAGGCACGGAGGTATGCCTGGCCGTTATTCAGGTAGGAAATAACCCTGCCTCAACCGTATATGTAAATAATAAAAAGAAAGCATGTGAGTATGTAGGAATTAAGTCCCTTTCGTATGAGCTTAAGGAGGAGACCACGGAGGAGGAGCTTTTAGGACTTATAGATAAGCTTAATAATATGCCTGAGGTAAACGGCATTCTTGTACAGCTTCCATTGCCTGAGCATATAGATGAAGATAAGGTTATTGAAAGAATTTCTCCCAAAAAAGATGTTGACGGTTTTCACCCAATGAACGTGGGAGCTTTGTCCATAGGCAGAAAAGGCTTTATATCATGTACTCCTTACGGCATAATACAGCTGTTAAAGAGAAGCGGTATAGATATAGAAGGAAAGCATTGTGTAATAGTTGGCAGAAGCAATATAGTGGGAAAACCTATGGCCATGCTTTTGCTACGGGAAAACGGAACAGTTACGGTGGTTCACTCAAGGACTAAAAATATAAAGGAAATAACATCACAGGCAGATATACTTGTAGTTGCCATAGGAAAGCCTAAATATATAACAAAGGAATATGTAAAGGATGGAGCTGTTGTTATAGATGTAGGAATAAACAGGAATGAAAACGGAAAGCTTTGCGGTGATGTAGATTTTGATGATGTACTTCCAAAGGTAAGTGCAATAACACCTGTTCCCGGCGGAGTGGGTCCTATGACAATAGCAATGTTAATGAATAACTGCCTTGAAGCGGTGGAGTTGAATAAATAGTGTTATACGCAAATATAATCGTAGATATATCTCATGAAAAACTTGATAAAAGCTTTCAATATATAATACCTGCCGGCATGGAGGAAAAAATCCGTGCCGGTGTTATGGTAAAAATTCCTTTTGGAAGGGGAAACAGGGAAATTACAGGATATGTAATAGAAGTTACCGAAGTCCCTCAGTTTGATGTTTCTAAAATGAAGCATATAATAGGAATTGTGGACAAAAGCATACCTATTGAAAGCAGGCTCATAAATCTGGCATGGTACATAAAGGAAAATTACGGTTCTACCATGAATCAGGCTCTCAAAACGGTGATTCCCGTAAAGGTTCAGACAAAATCCATAGAGAAAAAAACAGTTATATTAAATATAGACAGGGAAAAATGCAGTGAATATGTTCAAAGGTTTGAAAAAAAGCATGCCGTTGCAAGGCTTAGATGCTTAAAGGAGCTTTTGGAGCATGAAAGGCTGCCTTATAATGTTATAACTGAAAAGCTTAATATATCCTCAAAAACAATTAAGGATATGGAGGAGCTTGGAATAATAAAAGTAATATCGGAAAAGGTATACAGAAATCCCATTAAAAATAAAGAACAAAGAAAATATGAAATTATACTTAACCGGTATCAGAAAAAGATTGTTGAACAAATAAGAAACAGCAAAAAAACCGTACATCTAATTCACGGAATAACAGGAAGCGGAAAGACAGAGGTCTATATGGAGCTTATAGACGGAGTGTTAAAGGAAGGTAAGGAGGCCATAGTTTTAATACCAGAGATAGCTTTGACTTATCAGACAGTCATAAGGTTTTACTCAAGATTTGGAGATAAGGTGGCAATAGTTAATTCAAAGCTGTCAAAGGGGGAAAAGTATGACCAGTTTGAGCTGGCAAAAAAAGGCAGGGTAAAGATAATGATAGGTCCAAGATCAGCTATATTTACGCCATTTACAAATCTCGGACTTATAATAATAGATGAGGAGCATGAGGGAACATATAAAAGTGAGAATGTTCCTAAGTATCATGCAAGGGAAGTGGCTGTATACAGGGCAATGGAAAATCAGGGAAAAGTAGTGTTAGGCTCGGCAACTCCTTCCGTTGATTCGTATTACAGAGCCAAGAAAGGAGAATATGCCCTGTATGAGATGACAGAGAGGGCAAAGGCAGCAAAGCTTCCCAAGGTATATGTTGAGGATCTTAGGGAAGAACTAAAAAGGGGAAATAAGACCATGTTTTCTGATAGGCTTAATGAGCTTATAAAAGACAGGCTTAAAAGAAGAGAGCAGATAATGCTGTTTATTAACAGACGGGGATATGCAGGGTTTGTATCATGCAGAAGCTGCGGATATGTAATGAAATGTCCTCACTGTGATGTAGGACTGACACTTCACAATAATGACACACTTGTATGTCATTATTGTAATTACACAGTATCCACCCCAAAGGTGTGTCCTGAATGCGGTTCAAAATATATAGCTGCATTTGGAACGGGAACCCAGAAGGTTGAGGAGGCTGTAAAAAAAATGTATCCTGAGGCAAGAGTCCTTAGAATGGATATGGATACAACCATGGCAAAGGATGGTCACGAAAAAATACTGTCCTCATTTGCAGATGGGGAAGCAGATATTCTTGTGGGAACTCAAATGATAGTAAAAGGTCATGACTTTTCAAATGTTACACTTGTAGGCGTTATTGCTGCGGATATGTCCTTATATGCATCAGACTATAGGGCGGCAGAACGGACATTTCAGCTTCTTACACAGGCTGCCGGAAGGGCAGGAAGGGGAGAAAGGGAAGGAGAGGTGGTTATACAGACATATAATCCTGATAACTTTGCGATAGAAGCAGCGGCAAAGCAGGATTATAAGGAGTTTTATGAAAGAGAAATTCTTTATAGAAAGCTTATGGAATATCCTCCGTGTTATTCCATGACCGCACTGTTAATTACGTCAAAGGACGAAAAACTCCTTCAAAAAGGCTCAAATATGATAAAAGCATCCACAGAGGAATATTTAGGGGCAAACAGGGAAAGAACAGATGATATAAGGCTTATAGGTCCTGCAAAAGCTAATATATCAAGAATAAACGATGTATACAGAATGGTATATTACATTAAGTCAGAGGAATATGGAAAGCTTGTTGAAATTAAGAATCATTTGGAAAAGGTGTTTAAAGATAATGAATTGTTTAAAAATATAACCCTTCAGTTTGATTTTAACCCAATGGGGGGGATTTGACTATTGGTGTAAAATAAGTTATTATATAAAAACAGGCATTTTGTATAATATATTTAAAATGCTAAAACAAAGAAAAAAGGAGCAGAGTACAGATGGCACTTAGAAATATAAGAGTAGCAGGGGATGAAGTTTTAAATAAAGTATGCAGGGAGGTAAAGGAAAATTCCCCAAAGCTTCAGACGCTTATAGATGATATGTTTGATACCATGTATAATGCAATGGGAGTAGGACTTGCAGCACCACAGGTTGGAATATTAAAAAGAGTTGTGGTTATAGATGCAGACGATAATCCTTACGTGTTAATTAATCCTGAAATAATAGAGACAAAAGGAACCCAGACAGGAAATGAAGGCTGTCTCAGTGTTCCGGGAAAGGCAGGAATTGTTACAAGACCAAATTACGTTAAGGTAAAGGCCCTTGACAGGAATTTTAAGGAATTTATTTTAGAGGGAGAGGAGCTTTTGGCAAGGGCAATATGTCATGAATGTGATCACCTTGACGGACATATATATACGGAAAAGGTAGAGGGAGAACTTTTTGATGTTTCAGATGATTATGAAACACAGGAGTAAGCCACTTAATTAGTTTATTATCACGAAAGGAGTGTACAGGGAATGCGTGTGATTTATATGGGAACGCCGGACTTTGCAGTAAGTATACTTGAAGCTATAATAGAAAAAGGTCATAATGTTATAGCTGTGGTTACACAGGCAGATAAGCCAAAGGGACGGGGAAAAGAAATACAGTATACCCCTGTAAAGGAGGCGGCAATAAAGCATAATATCCCGGTATATCAGCCCTTAAGGATAAAAAATAATTCTGAAATTGAGGAAGAATTAAGAAGCCTTAATCCGGATATTATAATAGTAGCAGCCTACGGACAGATTCTCCCAAAGTCAATATTGGAAATGGCGAAATACGGCTGCATTAATGTTCATGCATCACTTCTGCCTAAATACAGGGGTGCAGCACCTATACAGTGGTCCATTATAGAGGGAGAAAAGGTTACAGGAGTTACAACCATGATGATGGATGAAGGTCTTGACACAGGAGATATGCTTGATGTGGCAGAAGTAAAGATAGAGGACAGTGATACGGGAGGCAGTCTTCATGACAAGCTGGCTATGGCAGGAGGAAAGCTTATTACGGAAACAATGGAAAAGCTTGAAAAAGGTACTGCTGTAAGGAAGAAGCAGGATGAAGGCTTAAGCACATATGCTAAAATGCTAAGCAAATCACTTGGAAATATAGATTTTAACAAGACTGCTACAGAGATAGAAAGGCTTATAAGAGGCTTAAATCCATGGCCAAGTGCATATACATTTCTTAATGGCAGAATGATTAAGGTCTGGAGTGGATATGTAAAGACAGATTTGAGTAATGCTAAAGACTATCATAATGTGAACACAGGCTCCATAGTGGAAATAGGAAAAGATTATATAGGAGTAAAAACAGGTGACGGTATTTTATGCATAACAGAGCTTCAGCCGGAGGGGAAAAAGCGTATGGATGCAAAAGCCTTTCTTTCAGGAGCAGGAGCACAAAAGCTTTATTTAGAGGAATTTAGTAAAGAGAGATAGAATAGGAGGAATCAGCATGTTTGCTTATTTAGGATATGGTTGTTATTATTACGACCCTACTCTTATATTTGCACTTATAGGTCTTGTTATTTCACTTATAGCATCCTTCAGGGTTAATTCAACCTTTAATAAATATTCAAAGGTGATGAGCTATTCAGGAATGACAGGAGCCATGGCGGCAGAGAGAATACTGCATAGTCAGGGAATATATGATGTAAGAATAGAGCATGTGTCGGGAAAGCTGTCGGATCATTATGACCCGAGAAGTAAAGTTTTAAGGCTGTCGGATTCAACATACAACAGCAAATCTGTAGCTGCTGTTGGAGTGGCAGCACATGAGTGCGGTCATGCCATACAGCATGCAAAGGGATATGGCCCGCTGGCACTTAGAAGTGCATTGGTGCCATTAGCGGGTATAGGTTCAAATCTCGGATATATACTTGTTATTATAGGATTGTTTTTTACAGCAGGAACGGGAAATGTGCTTATTACCATAGGACTTATTGCATTTAGTATGGCAGTGCTGTTTCAGATTGTAACGCTTCCCGTAGAGTTTAATGCGTCAGGCAGGGCGATGACACTTCTTGAGCAGCAGGGAATTTTAGGGGGAGAAGAGTTAAAAAGTACAAGAAAGGTGTTAAGTGCGGCAGCAATGACATATGTTGCGGCGGCAGCAACATCTATATTACAGCTTGTAAGACTCATAATAATAGCAGGAGGAAGGAATCGTGACTAATTCGGTAAATATCAGGGAATTAGTATTGGATTTGCTTCTTGAGATAAATGAAAAAGGAACCTTCAGCCATATTTCCGTAGGAAATATGCTGAAAAAATACCAGTACCTTGAAAAAAGTGAAAGAGCTTTTATAACAAGAGTTACGGAAGGCACAATGGAGAATCTTATACTTATTGATTATATTATTGACCTTTATTCAACTGTAAAAACCAACAAAATGAAGCCTGTCATTAAAAACATTCTGAGAATGGGTGTTTATCAGTTTATATATATGGACAGTGTTCCAAATCCGGCAGTGTGCAATGAAAGCGTAAAGCTGACAATAAAACGGGGATTTGGACAGCTTAAAGGGTTTGTAAACGGAGTTTTAAGGAATATAGAAAGAAATCTTGAGAATATAAAGTATCCAAATGCCTCAGAGGATTTGGTTACTTATTTGTCAGTAATGTATTCAATTCCAAAATGGATAGTGGAGCAGTGGATATATCAGTATGGTGTGGAAGAAGCCTCTAAAATGATAGTGTCGACGCATGATGAAAAAAGAAATGAATATGTTACGGTAAGATGCAACGAGATGAAAGCTTCTGTGGAGGATATTATAAAAATTCTTGAGCTGGATAATGTGGAGGTTAAGAGAAATCCATACTGTAATACGGGACTGTACATAAAAAATTTTGATTACATTACAAGACTTAGGGCTTTTAATGAGGGATATATTAATGTTCAGGATACAAGCTCCATGTTAGCGGCACTGGTGGCATCACCAAAGGAAAATAATTACTGCATAGATATATGTGCGGCACCGGGGGGGAAAAGCCTTCATATGTGTGAGCTTATGAAAGGGTCAGGCATGGTGGAGGCAAGAGATTTAACGGAGCATAAGGTAAAGCTTATAAATGATAATATAGCAAGAACAGGGACTAAAAATATAAAGGCAATGGTAAAGGATGCACTTATTTATGACCCTTCTGTATGTGAGAAGGCTGATATAGTAATGGCAGACCTTCCTTGTTCAGGGTTAGGAGTCATAGGAAAAAAAAGTGATATAAAATATAATATGACACCGGACAAGCAGGAAACTTTAATTAAAATACAGAGAGATATATTAAAAAATGCAGTAAAATATGTAAAAAGAGGTGGCTGCATGGTGTATAGCACCTGCACTACAAACAAAAAAGAAAATATTGAAAATATGGAATGGCTGATTAAGGAGTTTGGATTTGCTGCACAGGATATATCAGATTATATTCCTAAGAGTCTTAGAAGGGATACGGTGAAACTTGGTTATATTCAGCTTTTGCAAGGAGTAGATGAGACAGATGGATTTTTCATATGCAGGCTTAGACGAAGCTAGGCATACTGATATGCCTATAGATATAAAGTCATACAGCCCGGAAGAATTAACTGAATATATAGAGTCGTTGGGAGAGAAAAGGTTTAGGGCATCACAGATATATAAGTGGCTGCACCAAAGTTTTGTCCTATCATTTCATGACATGACCAATATACCCGGAAAATTAAGGGAAAGGCTTATAAGAGAATGTTATATTGCCGGTGTAAAGCCTGTACAGGTTATGGAATCTAAGATAGACGGAACAAGAAAATATCTCTTTGAGCTAAGGGACGGAAACGTAATCGAAAGTGTTTTAATGAGATATCATCATGGCAATTCTGTGTGTATTTCCACACAGGTTGGATGCCGCATGGGCTGTAAGTTTTGTGCTTCCACACTTGATGGTCTTGAAAGAAATTTAACCCCGTCGGAGATGCTTGATGAGATATACAGAATACAGAAGGATACAGGGGAAAGAGTATCAAATATAGTTCTTATGGGAAGCGGAGAGCCTCTTGATAATTATGATAATGTTGTTAAGTTTATAAGACTTATATCAGATGATAGAGGATTAAACATAAGTCAGCGAAACATAACTCTTTCAACATGCGGACTTGTGCCGAGGATAAAAAGCCTTGCAGATAACGGCTTTCAGATAACCTTGGCAATATCCCTTCATGCATCGGATGATGAGACAAGAAGGGAGCTTATGCCTGTGGCAAAGGTATATTCTATAGGGGAAATACTTAATGCCTGCACATATTATTTTGATAAGACAGGCAGGAGACTGACATTTGAATACAGCCTTGTGGCAGGTGTCAATGACAGGGAGGAGGAGGCAGAAAGGCTTGGAGGGCTTTTAAAGGAATTAAACTGCCATGTTAATCTTATACCTGTCAATCCCATAAAAGAGCGTAATTTTAAGCAATCTGTAAGGAGAGATATAGAAAAATTTAAAAATTGTCTTGAAAAATATGGAATTAATGTTACTATAAGAAGGGAAATGGGGAGAGATATTCAAGGGGCATGCGGACAGCTTAGAAGAAGCTATAAGGAGGAAAAAAACATAAAGGCAAATGATGAAAATAAGAAGGAGGGAGACTATTGAAAGCATATGGAAATACAGACATAGGAAACAGCCGTAATACAAACCAGGATTATTTCTATGTGTCTGCCGAACCTGTAGGAAATCTCCCTAACTTATTTATAGTAGCAGACGGCATGGGCGGACATAAAGCAGGAGATGTGGCTTCAAGGGAGGCAGTTAAGATTATAACGGAATATATAGAAACATCAGATAAAAAGGATCCTGTATTACTCATGGAGAATGCAATAGATAAAGCTAATGAAGGACTTATTAAGGAAGCGGAAAATAATCCTGAGCTTAAGGGAATGGGAACCACTATTGTTATGGCTACAATGTGGGACGATATATTGTATATAGCAAATATAGGAGATTCAAGGCTCTATGTAATAGGTCAGGAGATTCGGCAGATAACAAGGGACCATTCATTTGTGGAGGCAATGGTAAGCATGGGAAAGCTGGACCGTAAAAGTGCCAAAAATCATGCAAGAAAAAATGTTCTTACAAGAGCGTTAGGTGTGGAAAAAGGCACGGTTGCAGATTTCTTTGAGATAAAAAATGAAGCCGGAAACCGTATTCTTATGTGTTCTGACGGACTGACCAATATGGTGGATGATCAGGAGATAAAATCCATTGTAATGGGTCAGGAGCATATAGATGAGGCTGTAAATAAGCTTATAGAGAAAGCAAACAAAAACGGAGGAGCAGATAATATTACATCCATACTTATAGAGCCATAAGTAAGTGATGAGATTATATAAAGAAAGAGGTTTTGTATGATTAGAAAAGGAATGTTTATAAGCGACAGATATGAAATTATTGACAAAGTCGGTTCCGGCGGAATGTCAGATGTGTATAAGGCAAAGGACCATAAGCTTAACAGGTTTGTGGCGGTAAAGGTTTTAAAGCAGGAGTTCAGTCAGGATAAAAGCTTTGTGTCAAAGTTTAAGGCAGAGGCACAGTCGGCAGCAGGGCTTACACACCCCAATATTGTAAATGTATATGATGTAGGAGAGGATGAGGGAATCTACTATATCGTTATGGAGCTTATTGAAGGGATTACATTAAAAAAGTATATTGAAAAGAAAGGAAAGCTGCCTGTTAAGGAAGCAGTAAGTATTGCTATTCAGGTAGCACAGGGTATAGAGGCAGCCCACAATAATCATATAATCCACAGAGATATTAAATCTCAGAATATTATGATTTCCAGAGAGGGAAAGGTAAAGGTAACTGATTTTGGTATAGCAAGAGCCGCCTCAACCCATACAATTAACGGAAATGCAATGGGCTCTGTTCATTATATATCACCTGAGCAGGCAAAGGGAGGATATATAGATGAAAAGAGTGATATATATTCTCTTGGTATTACGCTTTATGAGATGGTTACAGGGACTGTTCCTTTTGAGGGAGATACAACTGTAAGCGTGGCACTGCAGCATATAAATGAGGAAATGCCTAATCCAAAGCAGACGGTTCCCGATTTACCTGTAAGTGTTGAAAAAATCATACTGAAATGTACACAGAAAAAACCGGAGAGAAGATATTTGAAGGTATCATCTCTTATAGCGGATTTAAAGAAGTCACTTATAACTCCTGATGAAGATTTTGTTCAGCTTGTACCATCCGCAGCAGGCGGAAATACTGTCCTTATAACAGATGATGAGGTGTCTGTAATTAAAAAGGAGGCTGATGATATTGAAAATCAGGAGGATAAGGATTATGAGGATAATTTAAGTGATGATGATGATGTATTTGGAGATGATGACGATATAGATTCGGTAAGTCCAAAGCTTGATAAGATAATTACCATATCAGGAATCGTGGGAGCAGTAGTAGTTGCCATAGTAGTTATACTTGTGCTTATAAAAGCATTTGGAGGATGTGATTCGGAAACAGGCACTCCTAATGAAACAGATGCGACACAGGAAACATCAATAAGTGACAAGCAGACTGTTGTTCCAAATGTTGTGGGAAAGACAGAGGAAGAGGCAATAGAGCTTTTAAAGGATAGAAAGCTTGGATATAAGATAGAAAAAAGAGAGGCAAACAACACTTATCCTAAGGGATATGTTATATTACAGTCAGAGGATGCAGATACGGTAGTTGACAAAAACAGTACGGTTAATCTTACAGTAAGCGACGGACCTGAAGAAATTACGGTTCCTTCAGTGGCAGGAAAGACAAAGGAGGAAGCAAAGGAAATACTTGAGGGTGAGGAGTATGGTCTTATTGTGGAATATGAGTATGAGATAAATGAAGAGATAGAAGCAGAAAAGGTAATAAGCACAAAACCTGAGGCGAACGAGAAAGCTAATTATGGCGATACTATTGTAGTTGTTGTAAGCCAGGGTGCAGATACCTCAAATGTAGATGTTCCTGACTTAAAGAATAAGACAAAGGAGGCAGCCGAAGCAGAGCTTGCAGAGCTTGGTCTTTCACTTGAGGTTATAAAGGAGACAGACAGCGATACGGTAGATGCAGGAAAAATTATAAATCAGAATATAGAGCAGGGAAAGAATGTTCCTAGAGGCACTGTTATAGGTGTAACAATCAGTACAGGCAGGAAGGAGCCGGAAACAACAACAGAAGCACCTACAGAGGCACCTACAACCATCAGCAATGAAAGAACGGTAACATTTGCGGGAATTAAATATGCTGACACAAGTGCCGGAAGCATAACTGTTCTTGACAGTACAGGAAAGGAAACAACCCTTACGGGAACCCTTACGGCAGAATTTACCTATACCAATATATATGGAGAAACAAGCACTGCATCAGTAGGACTGGACAGCAGTGAAATAAGTGAAGCATGGTCCCAGGGACAGCTTACATTTACAAGGGAAACAAATCAAAATAGCGAGGCAAAGCTTACAATCTATCTTACTTACAAAACATACGAGCCTGAGGAGGATGCCGAGGGTAATGTTACTTACAAAGAGGTAACAAAGGAAAATGTATCTATTTACACCGATACTGCAGTATTTCAGTAGGATAATATATGACAGGCAAAATAGTAAAGGGAATAGCCGGCTTCTACTATGTACACGTAGGAGAAGCCGGAGTATATGAATGTAAAGCAAAAGGAATATTCAGGTTTAAAAACATTAAGCCTCTTGTGGGAGATAATGTAAAGGTTGATATTATTGATGAAGTAAATAAAAAAGGTAATATAACAGATATTCTCCCGAGAAAAAACTCTCTTATAAGACCTTCCGTTGCAAATATAGACCAGGCAATGGTAATATTTGCTGTTAAAAGTCCTATGCCTAATTTGAATCTTTTGGACAGGTTTCTGGTAATGATGGAAACCCAGGGAATAGAATCTGTTATATGTTTCAATAAGGCAGATCTTGCGTTGTCTGAATACAGAGAGGATAAAGATATCACAGAGCTGAAAGAATCATATGAAAAAGCAGGGTATAAGGTTATATTTACAAGCACAGCCAAAGGCTGGGGAATTGAAAGTGTTTATGAGACACTTAAAGGAAAAACAACTGCATTTGCGGGACCTTCAGGAGTGGGAAAATCATCAATGCTTAATGTACTGATACCTGATGCATGTATGGAGACAGGAGATATAAGCAAAAAGATTGAAAGAGGAAAACATACTACAAGACATTCTGAAATATTTAATGTTAATGGAGATACATATATTGTAGATACTCCCGGATTTAGCTCTGTATATGCCTGGGCACTTAAGGAGGAGGAGCTTAAGGAATATTTTCCTGAATTTGAAAAGCTTAAGGGACAATGCAGATTTAACGGCTGTGTTCATGTAAATGAGCCGGATTGTGCCATAAAGCAGGCAGTGGAGAAAAATACTATCGCAAAGACCAGATATGAAAATTATCTGTTAATGTTTGATGAGATAAAAAACCGTAAGAAATACTAGACATTTCATTAAATAAATACTAAAATATAAGTAATAAATTTGTGATGGGAGAGAAGAAATGTTAAAATTAGCACCTTCAATATTGGCAGCCGATTACTCTAAGCTTGGAGAAGAGATAAAAACGGTAGTTGAAGCAGGAGCAGATTATATTCATCTTGATGTTATGGATGGTATGTTTGTTCCGAGTATGTCTATCGGTATGCCTGTTATTAAAAGCATAAGAAAATGTACAGACAAAATTTTTGACGTGCATCTTATGGTACATGAACCTATGAGGTATGTAAAGGAATACAGGGAAGCAGGAGCTGACATAATATCAGTACACGCAGAGGCATGCTCACAGCTTGATGTTACCATAGACAGAATAAAGCAGGCAGGCTGCAAGGCAGGTGTGGTGCTTAATCCGGCAACACCTTTAAGTATGCTTGACTTTGTGCTTGAGGATATAGATATGGTTCTTATAATGACTGTAAATCCGGGATTTGGCGGTCAGAGGTACATACAGAGCATGACAAGAAAGATTGTTGAGTTAAGAAGAATGATAGATGAGAGAGGCTTTGACATAGATTTAGAGGTTGACGGCGGGATAACCGTTGACAATGTGAGAACCGTTTTAGATGCGGGAGCAAATGTCATTGTGTCAGGCTCAGGAATATTTAAAGGTGACGTGAGAGAAAATATGAGAGGATTTTTGGAAGCTTTTAAATCCTACAGACTTGACGTTGAAGAGTTAGGGGAAAAGAAGTCGGATGAATAGAATATTGATTATAACCGGTGGGGAGGTAAACATTACCTCCTCACTACAGTATACAGAAGGAAAAAAGTATAGTAAAATAATAGCGGTGGACGGAGGTCTTGAAAGTGCCGTAAGACTTGGAATAATGCCCGATGTAATATTAGGTGACTTTGACACGGTAGACCAATCACTTTTAAGGGAATATGAAGGTAAGGGCTGTGAGATAATAAGGCTTAATCCCGTAAAGGACGATACGGATACGGAAGCCGCATTTTTAAAGGCATTGTCATACAGACCTGATGAGATTCATATTTTAGGTGCTATAGGAAGCAGGTTTGACCATAGCTACGCCAATATTTTTTTGCTGAAAAGAGCATATGAAGCAGGAGTAAAGGCGTATATAATAACGGAAATGTGCAGAATATCACTGATTACAGGAGATGTAGCATTAAAAAAAGACAGTTTGTATGGAAAGTATATATCACTTATACAGTTTGACGGAAAAGCAAGCGGAGTGACTCTTAAGGACTTTGTGTATGAGGTCCGGAACTTTGATTTTGACACTGACAAAACATATAGGTTAGGTATAAGCAATGAGCTTAATAAGCCTGAGGGATATATACATATAGACAGCGGGTATATGCTGTTAATAGAGTCAAAGGAGGATAAAAAGCAGTGTTAGGTGACAGAAGCATACTTAAAAGTTATAATTCAGATACAATTCTCACGGAGTCAGATGAGAGAAAGAAAATAGAGCAGCCTTCTTATGAAAAAATATATGAGGGCAGGGAAATTATTTTAACTAAGGAATTTGACGGTATTGTGTTAAATAATAATTTAAAGGATATTCTTGATAACAGAAAAAGTGTGAGAGAGTATTCAGGGCAGCCTCTTAAGCTTAACGAGCTGGCATATGTTTTGTGGTATACATATGGGGTAAAGGCGGTGCTTGGAACTAAGAGAAAGGCAACCTTAAGAACTGTTCCGTCAGCGGGTGCAAGACATTGTCTTGAAACATATTTTATAGCAAATAATGTGGAGGGACTTGAACAGGGCTTATATCACTATAACGGTGTTACACATGGAATAACTCTTGTGAAAAAGCTTTTAAACAGCTGTAAGGAGGCATCCGGAATAGCTGCCGGTCAGGAATTTATTCAGGGCTGCAACGTACTGTTTATATGGACCTGCATACCTTACAGAATGGAGTGGAGATATCCTGACGTGGCACTTAAGTATGCACTTATAGATGCAGGTCATTTGTGTGAAAATCTCTATATTGCAGGAGCTTCAATAGAATGTGGCGTGTGCGGCATAGGTGCATATTATCAGGATTTGGCAGACAGTCTTTTGGAGATTAACATGAATAAGGATAACAGTGAGGTAACTGTATATATGGCATCATTTGGAAAGAGACAGTAATGAAAGAACTGCTAAAGTTAAAAAGGATATGGCTGCTTATATTACTTCCGGCAGCACTGATTATACTTATAATATGCAGGGCAAGCACTTTTGCGGCTGAATATATATTTGCAAGGGGAATATATAAAATATTGTCACTGCCCTTGGGATTTATTACATCTTTGTTTCCTTTTTCAGTAGCGGAGCTTATAATACTTTGTCTGCCGCTAATAATAGGTATTATATTGATTATCTTTGTAAGAACAATTATTAAGGGTAAGGGAAGAAGAAAATATATATTTTTAAGAGGCGTGTTAAATACAGGGTGTCTTATAAGTATTGCTGTATTTATGTTTACGGTTCTTTGCGGAACAAATTATTACAGGTATAATTTTGAGAAGTACTGTGATTTTGAAACCTCAGAGTATACTACAAAGGATTTGTATGAATTATGCCTTTATTTAAAGGATAAGGTTAATGAGGAGAAAGCGCTTATAAATAAAGCTGATATAAATAATGAGGGTGTTGTAGAGCTTCGGAGGGACTTTTCAGATATAGCAGATGCAGCAGATAATGCTATGAGAAATCTGGCAGATAAGTATCCTGTGTTAAAGTACAGCACCGGAGGAGCAAAGGAAGTTATTATGTCAAAATATATGTCATATGGGACCATAGTGGGAATATTTATTCCCTTTACAATGGAGGCAAACGTAAATACCCATGTGGCAGATTATAACAGGCCGGCAGATACCTGCCATGAGCTTGCACATATGCGTGGTTTTATGAAAGAGGAGGAAGCTAATTATATATCATATCTGGCATGTGTGGGAGATGATGACCCTGTGTTCAGGTACAGCGGATATATGTTAGCATTTATTCATTCCACAAACGCATTGTATGATTATGATGCTTCACTTTACTATGATGTTATGGATAATGTGTCTGATGAAGTAAAGGCAGATATGATATATGAAAATAAATACTGGGAGGAGCTTAGGGAAAGTAAGACGGCACAGGCAGTAGATTCTGTTGTAACTGCCGTAAACGATACATATCTTAAGGCAAATGGTCAAAAAGATGGTGTGAGAAGCTACGGCATGATGGTTGATTTGCTTTTGGCAGAGTACCTAAGCAGCCACGGGAATTGATGATGAAAGGATATACTAATGGAAAATTTCACAACACATGATTTTTTTTATGAGCTTCCCAAAGAGCTTATAGCTCAGGATCCTTTGGAGGACAGGGCATCAAGCAGGCTTATGCACATAGACAGAAATACGGGAGAGTATACTCATGGAATCTTTAAGAATATTATAAATTATTTAAATCCGGGAGACTGTCTTGTCATAAATGACACAAAGGTAATACCTGCAAGATTATTTGGTGTAAGAGTTACCGGGGATGGGGAGCTGCTTACAGGCAAGGTTGAAGTGCTGCTGCTTAAGAGAAAAGAAAATAATATATGGGAAACCCTTGTTAAGCCGGGAAAAAAGTGTAAGCCGGGAACAAGACTAAGCTTTGGAGACGGATTGCTTATGGCAGAAGTCCTTGAGGTGGTTGAGGAAGGCAACCGTCTTATAAGATTTACATATGAGGGTATATTTGAGGAGATACTTGATAAGCTTGGACAGATGCCGCTTCCTCCTTATATTACCCACGAGCTTAAGGATAAGAATAGATATCAGACTGTTTACGCAAAGCATGAGGGGTCGGCTGCGGCACCTACGGCAGGGCTTCATTTTACAAGGGAGCTTTTGGAGACTATAGAGAAGAAGAATGTCACCATAGCACATATTACCCTGCATGTAGGACTTGGAACCTTCAGACCTGTTAAGGTAGAGAATATAAAGGAGCATCATATGCATTCTGAGCTTATTATAGTTGAGGAGTCTGAAGCAGAAAAAATAAATGCTGCAAGGAGGAATGGAGGGAAAATAATAGCAGTTGGCACAACAAGCTGCAGAACTCTTGAATCGGCTTCAGATAATAATGGAATTATACACAGTGGAAGCAAGTGGACTGATATATTTATTTATCCGGGATATAAATTTAAAATAACAGAAGGGCTAATAACTAATTTTCATCTGCCGGAATCAACTCTTTTAATGCTGGTATCGGCATTGGCAGGAAAGGATAATATAATGAGGGCATATAAGGCGGCTGTGAAGGAAAAGTACAGATTTTTCAGCTTTGGGGACGCTATGCTAATAATATAGATAATAATGCTTTATTCAACACAGGAGAGGATATATGAGCACAGACGTATATAAGGTAAGAAGGCTTGAGAGAAAAAAGGATATTGTTGTAGAGGTTCCGGGTTCAAAAAGCATAACAAACAGAGCACTTCTTTTGGCAGCATTGTCAGATGGAATAACAATACTTAAGGGAACTCTGTTTAGCGATGATTCAAGATATTTTCTTAAATCACTTAAAAGCCTGGGGTTTCTTGTTGACATAGACCAGGAGTCAAAGACTGTTATAGTGGAGGGTAAGGGAGGAAAAATACCAAATCCTTCAGGTGAGATAAATGTGGGAAGTGCAGGAACGGCTGCAAGATTTTTGACGGCTATGCTGGGGCTGTCAGGAGGAACGTATACAATAAATGCATCGGAGCAGATGAAAAAAAGACCTATGAGGGAGCTTTTTGCTGCCCTTGAAAGGCTTGGAGTAAAAATAAAATATATTGAAAATGAGTATCACCTTCCTGTTGTTATAGAGGGAAGAGCAGATAACGGTGTCAATAATATTACCCTTGATACAAATGAGAGTACACAGTTTTTAAGTGCAATGCTTATGACAGGAGTAATGAATGAAAATGGTATATCCATCAGGGTAACAGGCGAGAGGAAAACAGGTGCTTATGTTAATATAACAAGGAAAATGATGGGAAGCTTCGGACTTAAGAATGTAGAGTATAAGGATGATACATATTATATTAAACCCATGTCTAAGTATAATACGGAGGACGGATTTATATATCAGATAGAGCCTGATGTGTCGGCGGCCTGCTATTTTTATGGAATAGGAGCAGTAACAGGAATAAGAACAATAGTAAAAAATGTGTTTATGTCATCAATGCAGGGAGATATAAAATTTGTTCAGGTGCTTAAGGACATGGGGTGTACTGTGGAAAAAACAGATGATGGAATCAGTGTAAGGGGACCTGTTAAGCCTGACAGACTTAAAGGAATTGACATTGATATGAATAATTTTTCCGACCAGGCACTTACCATGGCGGCAGTAAGCATTTTTGCAGACGGTCCTGTTACAATAAGAAACATAGGACATATACGTATGCAGGAATCAGACAGGCTTTCAGGCATGGCATGTGAGCTAAAAAAAATGGGAATCAGGTGTGAGGAGAAGAAAGATAAAATAACAATATATCCGGGAACTCCAAAGCCATGCAGTATAGAAACATATGAAGATCACAGAATGGCAATGGCATTTACCATTCCGGGACTTATAACGGGAAATATGGAAATACTAAACCCTATGTGCTGTAGAAAAACATTTGAAAATTATTTTCAGGTTATTGACAGTTTGTATGAATAAAGCGTCAAATATTGACGCTTTTGTTAATGTTGACGCTTTATTAAAATGTATCTCTGTATTTTTTGCTTTCCGTAAAAAGATTATATATAAATTGTTCGTCTTTATTATCAAGAGCAGCTTTTATTTTTTCAAGTCCGCCTATGTACTGTGACAGCATTTCCGATATATTGTCACGGTTGGTTATACATATTTGCTGCCATACATCTGCAGAGGAGGCAGCTATTCTTGTTGTATCTTTGAAGCCTGTGGAAGCAAGCTTTTTCATATACATATTTTCATCTTCATTATCTTTAGCCAAAAGAACAAGCTGTGCGGCTGCCAAATGAGGAAGATGACTTATGGCGGCAGCAGCGGCATCATGTGCTTCATATGACATAATAACAGGCTTAAAGCCTATTGCTTCTAATATAAATATATATCTGTCAAGTGCATTTTTATCTGTGCGGCAGGTAGGTGTAACAGGGTATACGGAGCCTTGGCATAATGCGGCACAGCTATTTTCATATCCTGTTTTTTCAGAGCCGGCCATAGGATGACCTCCTATAAAGTTTTGTTCAAGTCCCGCAGCTTTTGCGGCATGGTGTATATTGCCCTTTACACTGCCCACATCTGTTATTATACAGTCATGTTTAATAAGTTTAGAAAGAATCTCAAGATATTGTTCATTAAATTCAACAGGTGTGCATAAAAATATAAAGTCGCATTTTCCAAAGGACTCATCTATAATATTAGTGGCAATGTCGGCTGTACCATCATTGAGTGCCATGGTACGGGGCATTTCACTGCGGTTGTATGCTATAATAGTACAGTCTTTATATTTGCTTCGCAGTGCCTTTGCCATGGAGCCGCCTATAAGTCCAAGCCCTATAAAGCCAAAGGTCATTTCGTTTGGATTAAAGTCATTTTCCATAAAATCAAGCCTTTCATATAAGTTATAAGTAATAGTTATATCTGCATAAAAGTATAGCATATTATTTTAAATTTGTGTAAATAAAATAACATTTACTTGTGTGAAGGGAAGATTAAGGATATAATATCATAGGCTTAAGGGAAAGGATTTTCCAACAATTTTTCCAACAATAATAGAAATAAAGAAAGAGGGTTATATTAATGAGCAAAAAGTTAGCAGTGTTTTTTCCGGGGAGAAAATATAGTGTGGATTGTCCCCTTTTATATTTTGCGGATTTTACCTGTAGTCTTAAGGGATATGAAAGGGCATTTCTCCATTATGCAAGGCACAGGGAAGACAAGGGTACTACAACTGTTAAAGAGGATATAGAAAATGCAAAGGCTTATGTTACGGCAACGATACAGGCGAAAGAGGTTAATGAGTATGACGAGGTTTTGTTTGTTTCAAAAAGCATAGGAACTGTATTGGCAGGCTATATAAGAGAGGAGCTTAAGTTAAAAAATGTAAGAAATATATATCTTACGCCTCTTCCGGAGACACTTCCCTACATAGAAGGCAAGGATAGCATAGTGATAGCAGGAACAAAGGACAGATTTCTTGATAAGGAGGAGCTTAAAAGCTTTTGTAATAGCAATAATGTAAAGCTTTACCAGTTTGAAGGACTTGGGCACAGCCTTGAAACTGATGATGTGGAGGGCAGCCTTAGGATATTAAAGAGAGTGACTGATATAATAGGAGAGTATATAGAACAGTAAACAATTTTGTTGACAAATAGAGACTTTATGTTAAACTTATTAAGTAAATAAGATAAAGACTATGATAAGGAGTATTAAAAGCTGTATGGTTTCAGAGAGCTGCCGTTTGGTGTGAGGCAGTGCCTAAGGCTTCCAACTCGCCTTTGAGTCCCTTTTGTGAAATTACTATATTATTTAAGTGAAGTAGCTTAAGGCGGGAATTCCCGTTACAGAATTATAAGTGCAGTCCGTAGTGGGGACTGAATTAGAGTGGTACCGCGAATGAATACATCCGTCTCTTATGCAAAGGAGACGGTTTTTTTATTAAAGGGATAGAGCGGTTAATGGAAAAGGAGGATAAACATGGAGAAAATGTACCAGCCAAAAAAAATTGAAAGAAAATGGCAGGAGATATGGGATAAGGAAAAGGCATTTGCAGCATCAGAGGATTATTCAAAGCCTAAATATTATGCACTGGTGGAGTTTCCGTATCCTTCGGGACAAGGATTGCATGTAGGTCATCCAAGACCTTACACTGCACTTGATATTGTGGCAAGAAAGAGAAGAATGCAGGGCTACAATGTATTGTATCCTATGGGATGGGACGCATTTGGACTTCCTACGGAAAATTACGCCATTAAAAATAAAATTCATCCTAAGATTGTAACTGAAAGGAATGTTGCAAGGTTTAAGGAGCAGCTTCATTCCCTTGGTTATTCTTTTGACTGGGACAGAGAGATAAACACTACAGATCCTGAATATTACCACTGGACACAGTGGATTTTCCTTAAGCTTTTTAAGGCAGGTCTTGCTTACAAGAAAGAAATGCCTATTAATTGGTGTACATCGTGTAAGGTAGGTCTTGCAAATGAGGAGGTTGTAAACGGCGTATGTGAAAGATGCGGAAGCGAGGTTGTAAGAAAGGTAAAAAGCCAGTGGATGCTTAAGATTACAGAATACGCAGAAAAGCTTCTTGAGGGACTTGAGGAAGTAGATTATATTGAAAAAGTAAAGGTGTCACAGAAGAATTGGATAGGTCGTTCTGAGGGGGCAGAGGTAAGCTTTAAGCTTAAGGATAAGGATGAGACTCTCACAGTTTATACAACACGTCCTGACACTTTGTTTGGTGCAACATATATGGTAGTGTCCCCTGAGCATCCTCTTATTGATAAGTATAAGGCAGAGATAACAAACTGGGAGGATATAGCAGCGTACAGGGAAATGGCAGCAAGAAAGTCTGATTTTGAGAGAACAGAGCTTGCGAAGGATAAGACAGGAGTAGTTCTGGGAGGAATAACGGCAGTTAATCCTGTAAATGGCAGGGAAATTCCTGTGTGGATATCAGACTATGTGCTTATGTCATACGGAACAGGTGCAATTATGGCAGTTCCGGCACATGATGAGAGGGACTGGGATTTTGCAAAGAAATTTAATCTTCCTATTATTGAAGTAGTAGCAGGAGGAGAAAATGTACAGGAGGCTGCATTTACAGATGTTGCCACAGGAAAGCTTGTAAATTCGGAATTCTTAAATGGTCTTGAGGTTAAGGAGGCTAAGAAAAAGATAATTGAATTCTTAGAGGAAAAGGGAATAGGACATAAAAAAGTTAATTATAAGCTTCGTGACTGGGTATTCTCAAGACAGAGATACTGGGGCGAGCCGATTCCTATAGTAAAGTGCGAGAAGTGCGGTTATGTTCCTATTGATGAAAGTGAGCTTCCTCTTATGCTTCCGGAGGTTGAAAGCTATATGCCTACAGATGACGGGGAATCACCTATTGCAGCCATGACAGACTGGGTAAATACAGTATGCCCTTGCTGCGGCGGTAAGGCAGCAAGAGAGACAGATACAATGCCGCAGTGGGCGGGCTCATCATGGTATTTCTTAAGATATACAGACCCAAAGAATAAAGAGGCACTTGCAAGTAAGGAAGCACTTAAATACTGGCTTCCTGTAGATTGGTATAACGGAGGTATGGAGCATACAACACTTCACCTTCTTTATTCAAGATTCTGGCACAGATTTTTATATGATGAGGGAGTAGTTCCTACAAAGGAGCCATATAAGAAAAGAACATCCCACGGTATGATACTTGGCGAAAACGGAGAAAAAATGTCCAAGTCAAGGGGAAATGTAGTAAATCCTGATGACATTGTAAATGAGTATGGTGCAGATACGCTTAGAACATATGAAATGTTTATAGGAGCCTTTGAGCTTAGCGCTGCATGGTCTAACGAAGGTGTAAGAGGCTGCCGTCGTTTCCTTGAAAGAGTATGGAAGCTTCAGGATTTAATCACTGATGATGATGAATACTCAAAGGAGATGGAGACAAAGATGCACCAGACCATTAAAAAGGTATCAGGTGATTTTGAAAATCTTAAGTTTAATACTGCCATAGCTGCCATGATGTCACTTATAAATGATTTTTATAAGGTGGGAAAGGTAACAAAAGGAGAGTTTAAGACACTTCTTATACTGCTTAATCCTGTAGCACCCCATATGACGGAAGAGCTGTGGGAGATAATGAATTACGGCAAAAGATTATATGAAGCTTCATGGCCTGAATATGATGAAGCTAAAACCGTTGAGGCAACAGTGGAGATTGCAGTACAGATAAACGGAAAGACAAAGCTTACGATATTCATAGATAAGGACATGGAAAAGGAGGACGTAATTGCTAAGGCAAAAGAGGCCTTGGGAGATAAGCTTACAGGAAATATAGTAAAGGAAATATATGTTCCGGGAAGAATAGTAAATATTGTTGCAAAATAACATATAGGATTAGAG
>CALWSG010000022.1 GCA_944384155.1 uncultured Lachnospiraceae bacterium
TATGATGAGCAAATCGTTCGCCAGCTTATTAGCAGCATCAAGGTAATCTCCGCAGAACAAATCCTTATCCTCTTCAAAGACGGTACTGAGATGACAGCAGATCTGTAGAACAGAAAGGAAATGAAAATGACTTATATTATGAGTTGTGTTTGGCTTGATTATATGATAAAATATTTTCAGTGTAAAAACTGTGTGGGTTCAAGTCCCAAGACAAAAAAATGCGTGGCATCTTTTTTAGTCCCTGGTTACATAAAGAGACAAACTTGTGTTGAACAGGTTTGTCTCTTTGTCTATTCACTAATAGGCAAAAATTTGAGCTAATTGAATAATCAGGCAAAAAGTATGCATTCAATAATTTAACAGAAGATAATACATTGCTTATATTTTATAAATAATAGAGAGGATTAAAATGACATTTAAACCAAAATCATTGAATTATCGTTTAAGTCCCTATACAGGTCTTACAAGAGAAAGCTGGATAGAAGCAGGAGAGTATCTCCTTTCAGGCATATTCAAACATATCAGGTCATTTGACGCTCCTGTAATAGTACCAAGACATGAAAATAATATTACTTATCCCCACAAATGGTCAGAAGGAAGCAGCAAAGAGCTTGAAAGAAAAGCAGAGCTGTTTGAGGGGCTTGCCAGGAGCTTTTTAATCGCAGCACCTCTTATACATATTAACCCACAGCTTACAATTCGGGGCTATAGCTTAAGAGATTATTATAAAAATCAAATATTAAGGGGATGCACAAGGGAAGACATAAATTGGTTTGGAGACTATAACGAGCTTCAAAGGCTGACAGGTTATGCTGATTCATCAAGAGCATTTCAGCAGACTGTTGAAACCTGTTCCCTTGTACTTTGTCTTAACATTTGCAGAGAGGAAATATGGAATAAGTATACAAAAGCCGAAAGGGATATAATAGCCGATTTTCTTTTAAGCTATGCTCACGCCGGCACGGTGCCTCAGAACTGGCGGTTGTTTAATATGCTCAATATGGCATTTTTACATAACGAAGGATACGTAATAGATAAAGATATTATGAGGGAGCATGCTCAGGCTATACTTGGCTATTATGCCGGAGACGGCTGGTATCGTGACGGACATTCCTTTGATTATTATTCATGCTTTGCATTTAATGTATATACGCCTATATGGAACAGGTGGTACGGATATGAAAATGAACCGTATATAGCGGCACAATTTGAAAAAAATTCAAACAGGCTTATGGAAACATACGGAGATTTCTTTGACAGGGACGGATTTACAAATATGTGGGGCAGAAGCAACATATACAGAAATGCAGTGACAAGCCCCTTTGATGCAAATATGCTTTTACAATCTTCAAAGGCAAATCCCGGTCTTGCAAGACGTATTGCCTCAGGCTCACTTCTTCAGTTTTTCACAAGAGAAGATTTTCTAAATGACGGCATACCTTCTATGGGCTTTTACGGGGAGTTTTCACCTTTAATACAGGGATATTCATGTGCAGAATCGGTATTTTGGCTTGGAAAAGCATTTCTTTGCCTCTATTTACCTGAAAATCATCCTTTCTGGACAGAAAAGGAGAATAACGGAACATGGGATAAGCTTGAGAATATTCATATCAAGGAGACAGTGCTAAACGGACCGGCACTGTGCTTTACAAATCATGGAGCAAATGGTGAAACTATACTTCGCACCGGAAAGGTAATAAAAAATATTAATGATGAACACGGAATGTGGAATTATTCAAAATTATCATATAACAGTAAATACCCGTGGGAAGCAGCTCCCTCAAAGGATGTTGAAGCACAGCAATATGTATTAAAGGACATTACAACGGGAAATATTGAAAAATGCAATGTTACCATGTGGTGTAAAAGCAAGGAAGGAGTTCTGTACAGGCGGCAGTTTTTCAATTATGAGCTTGGAAAGGAAACCCACTGGATGCATGCAATAAATCTTGCTGATTTTCCTGTATCTTTAGGAATAATACGTGCCGACAAGCTAAGACTTTATAAAAGACCTGTGTCAGTAACATTGGGAGCTTACGGTTTTCCCGATAACGGAACAAAAGTAATTAAAAAAGAATTGGGAAAAGCAAAAGCAGTCATACTAAAAGGCCATGATTATACAGGAAGAGAAAAGCAGCTTGCCATGACAATATATGACGGCTGGGATAGTATAAACATAATTCACAGCAAAAAAACAAACCCTGATTCAGAAAAATCCATTATAGTATATGGAACCCTTAAAAGGAATAAGCAGTATGGTTATGAACCTTACATACTTATTTCACAGGTTATTACAAAGGAAAGTCTTGAAGACTTTAAAGAAAATGAAATTTTCCCTATTAATGATATTAAATATACAGATAAAGAAAAATGCGGAGGATATGGACCTGTTGAGATTATATTAAAAGATGGCAGTAAAAAAATAATTGATTTTGAAAAAATTGAAGGAACACTTTTAGTGTAACAAAATTGCAGTATCTTATAAAAATTCAGGTGCCAAAAGGTATTACTTGAAATGCTTCAGGTATAGTATACAATCAGGTTTCTGATAATACCTTTTGGCACTTTTTTAGTTACCTCCGGGACCGTCTTTTCTTGGACGTGTGGATTCAGGAAGAGGTTCAACATTTTGTCCCGGCAAATCAATTTCAGGTATATTTCCGTCATCATAACTTCTGTATTCATTTTCTGACGGCGGTAATATAATTTTATTATCCTCCATAGTTTATCTCCTTTCCTGCAAATAATATGCTTTACTTTTCTATTATTCCCCAACATGATAAAATCTATGCAATAAACTTTTGCAGCAATATATAATAATATTTTTTAAGTTCCTGTTTAAATTAGCCGCCAAATAATGTATAATATGACTTATCAGAAGGAAAGGCAAGGCAAGCGAAGCTGTTTATAACATGTCTGCGAAGCAGACAATCAGAAGGGCTTCACAAACACCATGGAGGATACAATGAATTGCAGGGAATTTGAAAGCAATATACAAAGCTTTATAACAGGCGAATTTGATGAAAGAAAATATGACAGCTTTATGGAGCATTATAATAACTGCAGCGAGTGCAGGGAAGAGCTTGAAATATTGTATCTTGTCCATAATACAATTAACAGTGATTTATCTGATGAATTTTCCTTTAACTTAAGAGACAGGCTGAAAATCCATATGAAAAATATGGAGGATATGGTATATCGACATTATAAATATAATTTTTTAAAAAACTTTGTTATTATACTGGCAGAAACGGTTCTATCAGGAGCCGGAATCACTTTTATATTAAGACTTCTTAATATTATCAGTTAAGTACAGAAGACAGGATTTGTAAGACATAAATATTTATCAGAAAGGCATGGTTATATAAATGAGCAAACTTGTATTAATAGACGGACACAGCATACTTACCAGAGCATTTTTTGGAGTGCCTGACCTAACAAACAGTGAAGGTCTTCACACTAATGCAGTATATGGTTTTTTAAATATTATGTTTAAAATACTGGAGGAGGAAAAGCCGGAGTATCTGATGGTAGCATTTGACGTTAAAGCACCTACCTTCAGACATGAAATGTATAATGAATATAAAGGCACAAGAAAACCAATGCCAGCCGAGCTGCATGAACAGGTTCCCGTGATTAAAGAGGTTCTCAGTGCCATGAATGTTAAAATTATGGAAAAAGCAGGCTATGAGGCTGATGACATACTTGGAACTATTGCAAGGGATGGTGCAAAAAAAGGCTATGATGTAGTTATCGTGTCAGGAGACAGGGATTTATTACAGCTAGCAGATGACAATATTCTTATAAGAATACCTAAAACAAAGCATGGTACAACTGAAATTGAAAACTATTATAAGGAAGATGTTAAGAAGGCTTATAATGTTACACCATTAGAGTTTATTGATTTAAAAGCCCTTATGGGAGATGCCTCCGATAATATACCGGGAGTAAAAAGCATAGGCGAAAAGACGGCCTCTAAGCTTATATCAGAGTATCACTCCATAGAAAATCTATATGAAAATATTGAAAACATAACTCCTGAAAGGGTAAAAAATGCACTGGCTGCCGGAAGGGAAAATGCCTTTTTAAGCAAAGCATTGGCTGAAATAAATGTAAATGTACCTATAGACAGTTTCCCAGAGTCGGGAAAAATAAATAATATGTTTAACGAAAAAGCATACAAAATACTCAGCAGACTGGAGTTTAAGAGTATGTTTTCAAGGTTTGGCGATAATATGAAGGACAGCGGGGAAGGTCTTAATATGGAAAAGCTTTTAAAAGAAGTTACCTCTCTGTCAGCTTTTGAGGATATGAAAAGCCATGTTTTAAGCAGTCATGACTATACAGGGCTTAATTATAATTATTTTGACGAATTAAATATTTCCACTCTTACAATAGGTCTGCATGATGCAGTATACTATATAGAAAATAATGACCAAATAACAAAAAACCATATATTAAGCTTTATAAAGGAGCTTTCGGATAAGACAAAATTGTCTGTTTTTGATTTAAAGTCACTTCTTCATAAAACAGATTGCTCCTTTGATATGGATAAGCTTATTATGGATTGCATGATAGGTGCATATCTTCTCAACCCCCTGAAGGACACCTATACCTACTCAGATGTTGCAAGAGATTATCTTGGAATTACAGTTCAATCCTTAAGCGAAATAGCCGGGAAAATGTCTTTGTTTCAGCTATATACCATAGACAGGCATAAATATATTACCGCAGTCTGTAATGAGGCATACATTGCACAGGCAGCAGCAAATACGATATGGGACAGGCTTGACAATTCCATGATGAAAAAGCTTTATGAGGACATAGAGTACCCTCTTATATATGTATTGTATGACATGGAAAAAAACGGCATACTTATTGATGCTGCCGATTTAAAGGATTACGGTTCCACACTCAAGGACATTATAGAAAAAACGGAAAAGGAAATATATGAGGAAATAGGTGAGGAATTTAATATAAATTCACCAAAGCAGCTTGGAGAAATACTTTTTGGCAAAATGGGAATACCGGGGGGCAAAAAAACTAAAACAGGTTATTCTACAAGTGCGGAGGTTCTTGAAAAGCTGGCACCTGACTATAAGGTTATAAATAAAATTCTCGAGTACAGACAGCTTACAAAGCTTAAATCAACATATGCCGACGGTCTTGCAGGATATATAAATTATGATGACAGAATACACGGAAAGTTTAACCAGACCATAACGGCGACAGGGCGTATCAGCAGCACAGAGCCTAACCTTCAAAATATTCCAATCCGCATGGAAATGGGAAAACGCTTCCGCAAGGTTTTTGTACCTATGAAAGGATATACCTTTGTTGATGCAGATTATTCACAAATAGAGCTTAGGATTCTTGCCCATATGTCTGATGATAAAAATCTTATAGAGGCATATAACAGTGAGCAGGATATTCATAAAATAACGGCATCCCAGGTTTTTCACATTCCCCTTAATGAAGTTACTCCTGAAATACGAAGCAATGCAAAGGCTGTTAATTTCGGCATAGTATATGGAATAAGCTCTTTTGGTTTAAGTCAGGATTTAAGCATAAGCAGAAAGGAAGCAGCACAGTATATAACAAAATATTTTGAGACATATCCGGGAGTAAAAAGATTCCTTGACGAGACAGTTGAATTTGCAAAAGAACATGGATATGTTTCAACTCTTTACGGCAGAAGAAGGCCCATTCCGGAGCTTAAATCAAGCAATTATATGCAGCGCTCCTTTGGAGAAAGAGCAGCTATGAACTCGGCAATTCAGGGAACTGCGGCAGATATCATGAAAATAGCCATGATAAGTGTATACAGAAGGCTAAAGGAAGAGAATATGGCTTCAAGAATACTTCTTCAGGTACATGATGAAATACTTATAGAAGCAAGAAACGATGAGGTTGAAAGGGTAAAAAGCATTGTTAAAGAATCAATGATGAATGCCGCAAGTCTGAAGGTTGTACTTGAGGTAGGCATTGAGGAGGGCAAAAACTGGCTGGAGGCACATTAAGGCAGGTATAGTGTTATTTGTGACGCTTTGGAATGGAGATTATTATGGTAATAGGAATAACAGGCGGAATCGGCAGCGGTAAAAGCACGGTATTAAATATTTTGAAGGAAAAATATAATGCTTATATAATAGATGCAGACAAAACCGCCCACAGACTTATGAAGCCGGGTGGTGAAGCATACCATAAAATAAAAGCATATTTTGGAGATTCTGTAATAGATAAAACAGGTTATATAGACAGAAAAGTACTGGGGCAAATAGTTTTTTCACATAAAGAAAAGCTAAATGCCCTTAATGAAATTGTCCACCCTGCAGTTAAAAAGGATATTATTAAGGAAATTGCAGACATAAAAGCCCTCGATACAGGAAGGCTTATAGCGGTGGAAGCGGCACTTTTTATAGAGGCAGGCTATATGGATATTTGTGATAAATTATGGTATATTTATACAGATGATGAAGTAAGAATACAAAGGCTTATGTCATCAAGAGGATACTCAAGGGAAAAGGCTGTAAGCATAATAGAAAATCAGCTTACTGATAAAGAATTCAGAAAACATTCCAATGTTATTATTAATAATGGCAGTTCCTTTGAAGAAACATTAATGCAGATAGCTAATAATATAGAGAAAGGTTGAAAAATTATGGCAGAAAATACAATATTTAAGGGAGCTTCATATCCTGAACATATGGTTTTCGGGCTTGATATCGGTACCAGAAGCATTGTAGGCTCAGTGGGATATATGGAGAAAAACAAATTTAATGTGGCTGCCCACTATGTTAAAGAACATGATACAAGAGCCATGTTAGACGGTCAGATACATGATATAGGCAAGGTGGGCGAAACCATAGCCGCTGTAAAAAAAGAGCTTGAAAATCAACTGGGAAGAAAGCTTAGTGATGTGTGTATTGCAGCGGCAGGACGTGTTCTTAAAACAGTAACGGTAAATGTTGAGACACAAAGACAGGATGACACGGCCATAAGCGACGAGGATATATATTCATTGGATCTTTTAGGAGTTGAAAAGGCATATGAAATTATGAGGGCTGATTATCCCGATATTGACTTTTACTGTGTAGGCTATACTGTAGTAAAATATTTAATGAATGATTATGTCATAAATAACCTTGAGGGACACAGAGCCAAAAAAATAGGTGCCAGCGTTCTTGCCACATTCCTGCCTTATGAGGTGGTAGACGGACTTTACTCGGCAGTGGAAATTGCAGGGCTTCAGGTTGCAAATCTCACTCTTGAGCCTATAGCAGCCATAAACGTAGCTATCCCTGAGCAGTACAGGCTTTTAAATATTGCTCTTGTGGATGTAGGTGCCGGAACAAGCGATATATGTATAACAAAGGACGGAAGTATTATTGCATACGGAATGATTCCACATGCGGGAGATGAAATAACAGAGTCAATAGTCCACGGCTGTCTTGTTGATTTTCAGACAGCAGAAAAAATGAAGCGAGATTCCCTTGGCAAAAAGCAGATATCCTATAAGGATATTATGGGACTTAAGCATAAGATATCCTCAGAAGAAATAAGGTCCATGTATAAAAATACCGTAGAGACAATGACAGTAGAAATTGCAGATAAAATTAAGGAATTAAACGGAGGAAAAAGCGTAAGTGCAGTGTTTGTTGTTGGCGGCGGCGGAAAAGCGTACGGCTTTACCAAAGGGCTGGCAGATGCACTTTCAATACCTGAGGAGAGAGTTGCATTAAGGGGAGCGGAAGTTTTAGGCGACGTAGATTTTCTTATGGATGGAGTAAAAAAGGACCCCCTTCTTGTAACACCTATAGGTATCTGCATTAACTTTTATAATCAGAAAAATAATTTTATTATGGTAACAGTCAATGACCAGAAATTAAAGCTTTATGACAATGACCACCTTACAGTAGCTGACAGCGTTATGCAGGCAGGTCTTTCAAATCTCGACCTGTTTCCAAAAAGAGGAAGGGATCTTACCTTTACGGTAAATGGTAAACCTAAAATAGTGCGGGGAGAGCTTGGAGATGCTGCCATAATAAAGGTAAATGACAAGGAAGCAAATCTTAACACTAAGATAAATAAAAATGACAGAATAAACATTATCCCATCTGTAACAGGAGCCGATGCTAAATATACAATAGACCAGCTTAGTGAGTATAAAGGCACCTTAAGGTTTACGGTAAACGGCAAAACAGTTGAATGTCCAAAAGCCGCAAAAGCAAATGGAGAGCTTGTTACAGGTCTGTATGATATAATAGAAAATGACGAAATTACAATACCCGACTATTATATGCTGTCACAGCTTATGCAGTTTATGGATATAGCTACAGAAAATAAAGAAATAACAGTAAACGGTCATGTTTCTATGGAGGACGAGCCTGTATACAGTAATTTTAAAGTTACCATAAATGAAATATCCAATGAAGCAGACAGTGATGATACGGCTTATAGTCAGGAAGAAGAGACGGAACAAAGGGAGAACATGAATTCATCTGCTAAATCAAGCGATAACTCTAAGACCTCAGACATCACTGACACTGTAAGTATTGTTGTGGCAGTAAACGGAACTGCAGTGATGTTAAAAAACAAAAAGAAATATATGTTTGTAGATATTCTTGATGTGTATCCCTTTGATACAAGCAAGGCAGGAGGAACAGAGCTTATAATGACCGTAAACGGCAGCAAGGCAGCCTTTTCACAGGAAATAAATGACGGAGATATATTGGAGCTGTACTGGAAAAAATAATATATATTAGCATACCTTAATTGTATATTTTCATATAATAATGTAAAATACATCCTAAGGATTTTGTATATATATGAAAAAACAGGAAAGTCTGTTTTGCTATTTAATCATAATATTGTATGCATGTGTTGCAGCAGCTTTTATCACAGATAAAATAACACAGCCTCCTGAAAAGAAGGTAAAAAATCCTGAATATTTAAGTGAGGAATACATATACGGCAATTATCTTTTTGACAACAGATTTGATGATGCAAAGGTATTTCCCTTGGCAGTGTCATATGATGGTGAGGAATTTTATTATACAGATTCCTATGGTGCAGCAAGAACATACGGCGGTGACAGACTTCACGAGGGCTGTGACATTATGACTCCTGACAATATAAGAGGAAGATACCCTGTGCTAAGCGTATGTGACGGAACCGTTGAAAATATGGGCTGGCTTGAGCTTGGAGGCTACCGGGTAGGTATCCGTTCAGAAAACAACGTATATTACTATTACGCACATCTTTATTCCTATGCATACGGTCTTAAGGAGGGAGATACCGTATATGCAGGTCAGATAATAGGCTTTGCAGGTGACAGCGGCTACAGTAAAGTTGAAGGAACCGTAGGCAATTTTGATGTTCATCTTCATTTTGGAGTGTATGTAAAGGACAGTAACGGGGAGGATAAGGCAATCAATCCGTACCCTTTGTTAAAAAGGCTTGAGGACTTCAAAATAAAGTATTCATTTTAATAGTGAAGAAAGCAGGGATAAAATGAAGGATAATATAAGATTAGATAAATTTCTTGCCGATATGTCCGTTGGAACAAGAAGTCAGGTAAAGACAATTATAGGAAAGGGCAGAATAAAAGTAAATGGAACAGTTGTTAAAGATTCTTCTTTTAAAATAGATACAGCTAAAGACTCTGTAGTTCTTGACGAAAAAAAGATATATTATAAGTCATATGAATATTACATGCTAAATAAGCCGGCAGGAGTAATATCAGCCACCATTGACGAAGCACAAAAAACAGTTCTTGAGCTTATAACCGAAAAATCAAGAAAGGATTTATTCCCTGTAGGAAGACTTGACAAGGATACTGAAGGACTTTTGCTTATTACAAATAACGGTGAATTAAGTCACAGGCTGTTAAGTCCCGGAATGCATGTGGATAAGACATATTACGTGGAAACGGACAAAGCCATTGATAAGAGTGGTGTATATAACTTGGAAAACGGTATTGACATAGGAGAAGATAAATTAACCATGCCTGCCCGCCTTAAGATATTAAGTACGGGTAATAAAAATGCTTATCTTCTGACAATATGTGAGGGAAAATTCCATCAGGTAAAAAGAATGTTTCAGGCGGCAGGAGCCAATGTTATATACTTAAAACGATTATCAATGGGAAAGCTTAAACTTGATGAGAAGCTTAAGCCCGGAGAATACAGACCGTTAACAGAAGAAGAAATAAAAAGCCTAACCGATTCCTGCAATTAAAATTTTAGAAAGGACGGCATATTATGCCTTCAGTAAGATATGGAAAATTATGAAGCTGTAATATTTGATTTAGACGGAACATTAGTGGATTCCATGTGGATGTGGAGAGCTATTGACGTTGAATATCTTGGAAGATTTAATATAAATATCCCCGGTGATTTACAAAAAAGCATTGAGGGAAAAAGCTTTTCCGAAACGGCAGTTTACTTTAAAAACAGATTTAAAATACCTTATTCAGTTGATGAAATCAAACAAAGCTGGAATGAAATGTCATATGACATTTATCAAAACAGAGTAAAGCTAAAAAACGGGGCAAAAGAGTTTCTTGACTATCTTAAGGATAATAATATTAAAATGGGGATAGCAACAAGCAACTCAAGGGAGCTTGCCACCTGTGTTTTAAAAGCAAGAAATATATTTGATTATTTTGAGGCAATAGTCACAGGCTGTGATGTAAACGCAGGAAAGCCAAACCCTGATGTATACTTAAAAACAGCAGGGCTTTTAAATGTAAATCCAAAAAACTGTCTTGTGTTTGAAGATATTCCCAATGGAATAATGGCAGGAAAAAATGCAAATATGACAACATGTGCAATAGAAGATGAATATTCCAAAGACCTTACTGATGAGAAAAAAAGACTTGCAGATTATTATGTAAAAGATTATATAGAATTTATGAATCTCATCTGATAAAATAGTTGCATATACAAAGAATGGAGAATGATATATGAATTACAGAGATAATATTATAAACCGTGACCTTATCATAGGTTGGTCAGCTATCGTAGCTATTTTATTTATTGCATATGTGGGAGAGATAGTAAAAGGGGAAAGAACCTGGCTTTATTTAATTGTATTTATGATATTTACAGCTCTTCCTCAGATAATAGCAACTGTATTGTACATAAAATCACCTTCATCCTATAACCTAAGATATGTCATTGTCTGCGGATATTTTCTTATGTATGCGTTTGTTATGATAACCGGAAGCACCAGCATGGTTTTTACATATGTTTTTCCCATGCTTTCACTTATCATATTATATCATCAGCCCAAAATTATATTATGGATGGGTGTAGTTTCCTTTATCATTAATATTATATTTATAATAATACGTGTTTTTCAAAATGAAATAACAATAAATAACAGCAAAGAAATAGAAATACAGCTTGCATTGATTTTACTCTGCTTTTCAGGCTCATACGCCGCTGCAAAGCTATATGACAGCATTACAAAAGAAAATTATGAATACATACAAATGCTCAATGAAAAGTCTGAGGAAATAAAAAAGATGACATTTCAGTCTATAACAACAATAGCAAACACCATTGATGCAAAAGACGAATATACAAAGGGACATTCACAGCGTGTATCGGAGTATTCATATGCTTTAGCTAAAGAACTTGGTCTCAGTGACAAGGATGCAGAAAATATAAGGGCAATAGCATTGCTCCATGATATAGGAAAAATAGGTGTCCCCGATTCCGTGCTGAATAAGCCAGGAAAGCTTACCGATGAAGAATATGCCATTATGAAAATGCATCCCATTGTGGGCTCTGAAATATTAAAGGATATTCACATTGTAGAAGGTCTTGATATAGGAGCTAAATACCACCATGAACGATATGACGGCAAAGGCTATCCTGCCGGTTTATCAGGCTCCAATATTCCTTTTATAGCAAGAATTATATGTATAGCCGATTCATACGATGCCATGAGCAGTAACAGAATATACAGAAAAAGATTTTCTGATGAAAAAATTTTAGAGGAGCTGGAAAAATGTAAGGGAACACAATTTGATCCTGAAATAGCCGATGCATTTATTAAACTTATTGAACATAAAAAATTAGAAAGCTTAAGTCCGGATATGGCTGAGACAGAACAGACTGATACCAGCTTACATGAAGAAATAGTCAAGTATCAGGCAGAAAAAAACATATTATATGAATTTAAAAACCATCAGCAGATTGAACATGAAATTCTTCAGGAGTTAAGTAAATCAGACGGCTGTATGCTTCTTATAGATATTGATAATATAGATGATATTAATAAAAAGTACGGCTATCACAGAGGAGACTATTATATCAGCATTGTTGCCGAAACCCTTATACATTATGATGACCATATTTTAGTGTCCCGTATTGGAGGAGATGAATTTCTGTGTTTTATACCGGATATAAGCTCTCTTATTGAAGCTGAAAAAATAGTTGTTTCTCTCATGAATAAGCTTAATACTGCAGTTGCCAAATATGAACGCAGCAATAAGGTTACTCTGTCGGCAGGCGTATCCTTGTCTGTTATAAGCGGACGTGAATATTCAAAAATGTGTTCAGACGCTGACAAGGCTCTATATCATATTAAGCAGCAGGGAAAAAATAACTTTTATATATACAGTGATGTTCCTCATACAGAATCAAAAGATATAACAAAGCATGACTTAGATAATCTTGTAAAGATTATACAGTCTGAATATTCCTATCAAGGTGCTTTTAAGCTTGACTACAGGGAGTTTGAAAAGATATACGAATTTGTTCGTAATGTAGGAAAAAGAAATGCCCAGACAATCCAGCTTATACTGTTTACAATTAAGCCTGAAAATGGAAGGGATTTTACTGTAGGCGACAGAATAAATGCAATGCAGTATTTAGAAAATGCAATTATTAATACAGTAAGAAGGGTGGATGTTACTACAAGATATAGCAGTACACAGCAGTTTGTTATGTTTATGAATCTTAATGATGATTTTATTCAGAATGTTGTGGACAGAATAACAAAGGAATTTTATCGTATGTATGACAAAAAAAATATTGTTCTTACATATGATATTGCAAATCTTGCAGGTCCGGAGCAGGAACAGACTGAATAGCCTTTTCACACACCGGGTTTGTGTCTTATGTGCACCCGGAAACAAACCCGTTATGTAAAAAAATGTGCACAGAAATGAGGATGTTATGGCTGAAGGATTTTTGCCTATATCAAGGGACGATATGGAAAAACAGGGCATTAAGCAGCTTGATTTTATTTATGTCATAGGAGACGCTTACGTGGATCATCCTTCCTTTGGACATGCAATTATAAGCAGGGTACTGCAGGCAAATGGTTATAGTGTTGGTATTATATCACAGCCTGACTGGAAGGATAAAAGCAGCATAAGCATACTTGGTGAACCAAGACTTGGCTTCCTTGTTATGTCAGGCAACATGGATTCCATGGTAAATCATTACTCAGTATCAAAAAAAAGAAGAGAAGCTGATGCTTTTACTCCTGGAGGCATAATGGGAAAAAGACCTGATTATGCCGCAGTTGTATACTGCAATCTTATAAGGCAGACATACAGAAAAACACCTGTAATTGTTGGGGGCATAGAAGCCTCCCTAAGACGTTTGGCACATTATGATTATTGGTCCAACAAGGTTAAGCGTTCTCTTCTCTTAGATTCAGGGGCAGATCTTTTACTTTACGGTATGGGCGAACGCTCCGTGGTTGAGGTGGCAGATGCCCTAAACAGCGGTATTGACATAAAAGACATAACCTTTGTAAGAGGAAGCGTATTTAAGACAAAGGACTTATCTGTGGCATATGATTATATTATGCTTCCTTCATATGATGAAATAAGACAGGACAAAAAGGTATATGCAAAGAGTTTTTATACACAGTATGTAAACACTGACCCATTCTCGGCAAAGCCTTTAATAGAACCGTATCCAAACGGAATGTATGTTGTTCAGAATATACCTTCCCTGCCCCTTACACAATCGGAAATGGACAGGGTATACGGACTTCCTTACATGAGGGATTACCATCCATCTTATGAAGCCCTTGGGGGAGTTCCTGCCATAAAGGAAATAAAATTCAGTCTTACAAGCAACAGAGGCTGCTTTGGAGGCTGCAGCTTTTGTGCCTTAACCTTTCACCAGGGAAGAATAATCCAGACAAGAAGCCATGAATCCATAATAGAAGAGGCAAAAAAGATAATATGGGACAAGGATTTTAAGGGATATATTCATGATGTGGGAGGACCTACGGCAAACTTCCGCCACACATCATGTGAAAAGCAGAAAACAAAGGGAGTATGCCCAAATAAACAATGTCTTTTCCCCAAACCCTGTAAAAATCTTTACGTTGACCACAGTGACTACCTTGAATTACTAAGAAAGCTCAGGGCTCTCCCAAATGTAAAAAAGGTATTTATCCGTTCAGGCATAAGATTTGACTATTTAATGGAGGACAGGGACGATACATTCTTCAGGGAAATGGTTAAGCACCATATAAGCGGTCAGCTTAAGGTGGCACCTGAACATATATCTGACAATGTATTAAGACTTCTGGGCAAACCGGCAAATAATGTTTATGAAGCCTTTATAAAAAAATATAAAAGTCTTAACAGTGAACTTGGTCTTAAGCAGTATGTTGTTCCCTACCTTATGTCCTCACATCCCGGTTCAACCATGAAGGACGCCGTTATTTTAGCAGAATATTTGCGGGATTTGGGATATATGCCCGAACAGGTTCAGGATTTCTATCCTACCCCGTCAACCATATCAACCTGTATGTATTATACCGGATATGATCCAAGAACCATGGAAAGGGTGTATGTTCCCGTTAATCCCCATGAAAAGGCAATGCAGAGAGCACTTATACAATACCGCAATCCTAAGAATTATGATCTTGTGTATGAGGCCTTAATAACAGCAGGCAGGGAAGATTTAATAGGCTTTGGTCCAAAATGTCTTATAAGACCAAGGAATTTACATAAATCAAACAAAAGCACTATGCTGAATATACATGGAAAAACTACCCATAATAACAAAGAAGCGGGCAATAAAGGAAAAAAGAAAAAAACAATAAGAAATATTCATAAAAAGAAATAAAATTGGAGGTTAATATGAGTAATTTTAAAAAGGCTGCCATAATAACCGGTGCAACGTCAGGATTTGGAAAAATCTTTGCAGAGCTTATAGATAAAAGCTTTGACAAGGCAGTAGATGAAATTTGGATAATAGGAAGACGGGAGGAGAAGCTTGAGCAGCTTGCTTTCAGTCTTTCAAAAAATGTAAGGTTATTCCCTGTTGACCTTACCGATAAAAATTCTATTAACACTATAAAAGAAAGCTTAGAGGCTGACAGAATTGCAGTACGATTTCTAGTCAATGCCGCAGGCTTTGGAATTAACACAGATTTTGAGGAAACCACGGAAACAGAAGTACATGATATGGTAACTTTAAACTGCACGGCACTTACTATGTTAATTAAAGTCTGTCTGCCATATATGACATACAACAGCAGAATAGTAAACTTTGCTTCAGTTGCTGCTTTTATGCCACAGCCGGGTTTCGCCCAGTATGCCGCAACAAAATCCTACGTTTTAAGTCTTAGCAGAGCATTAAATCCTGAGCTTAATAAAAACGGAATATTTGTGACTGCAGTATGTCCCGGACCTGCCGCAACGGAATTTTTTGACATTGCAGTGAAGGATGACAATTATCCTAAATATAAAAAATTCTTTTGGGCTGACCCTGAAAAAGTAGTTAAAAAGGCATTTAAGGATGCAATGAAAAAGAAGGAAATATCAATATATTCTCCTTCAATGAAATGCTTTTTTATACTTACAAAGCTTATACCCCATAAGTTTCTTTTAAAAATTGCAAAATATCTAAACAATTAACATAAAGTCTATTGTAACGAAAGGATTATAACATGAACGCCAAGACACAAAAGAACCGTGAGGGTCAGAAAAAAACAAAGAGACTGCCTGAAAAGGGAGAATTTTTATATATAGATAAAAAAAAGAAATGGCAGCTCACCATATCGGGAATCAGTATTTTTATAGTTGCTGCAATATGCATAACAGGAATAATAATATATCACACCCAAAAGTCAATTTTTGCTGTTATTGCTGCGTTATCGGCACTGCCTGCTGCTAAAATGCTTGTAGGATATCTTATTATTATGCCATACCACTCGGTAAATGAAGAAATTAAAAATCATCTTGAGAGTATATGCGGTGATAAAGAATACTGCCGTATTGTCTATGACGTTGTTTTATCATCAACGGACAAGCCTATGTATGCAGGTGTTGTTTTTATAAAAAACGGAAAAATATACAGTTATACTGACCATTATAAGAACAATAAAAAAACAAAGCTTACAATATCAGATGTTGAAAAGTATATAAAATTTATTGTAGATGCTAACTGCACTTATTCTGCCATTAAGGTTTATGACGATAAGGAAAAGTTCTTTAATGCAGTAAAAGCAGAGGAATTTTCACAAACAGGAATGACAGATGATGATATTAAAAAAATGAAAAATATGAATGAGAGAATTGAAAAACAGCTAAACATATATATGTTTTAAAATTAATTGCATTGTGATATGATTTTTTATATAATTAGTATATAGGCAATGCATCACAATTAAATTAGTTGTTCAGGTAATAATAAAACGGAGAAAATCCATATGAGAGAATTAATTATAACGGAAAATGAGTCAGGACAGCGATTTGATAAGTATCTTATAAAATATCTAAGCAATGCCCCCTCCTCATTTACATATAAGATGCTTAGGAAAAAAAATATAACATTAAACGGCTCTAAGGCATCAGGTTCTGAAAAGCTTAAGCCCGGTGATTCCGTAAAGCTTTTTTTAAGTGACGATACACTTGCAAAATTTATAAACACACCATCGGACAGTCTTACATTAAATAATAATAAAGCGTCTGATTTTATTAAAAGCAGTATAATATATGAGGATGAGCATGTGCTTTTTATAAATAAAAGAGCAGGTATGTTATCCCAAAAATCAAAAGATAACGATATATCTCTTAATGAATATATGATAGATTATCTTATAAGGTCAGGCTCATTGACAAAAGAAGAGCTTCGTGCATTTAAACCATCAGTGTGCAACCGCCTTGACAGAAACACCTCCGGTCTTATTACCTGCGGAAAATCACTGACTGGTCTGCAGGAGCTTTCAAAAATGTTTAAAGAGCGTGATGCAGATAAATACTATGTTGCTATTGTATATGGAAGCATAGATAAAGGAGAAAAAATAAGCGGTTTTTTAAAAAAAGACTCTGAAACAAATAAGGTTCACATAGTAAACACAGCTCCTGACAACACATATGAAAGAATAGAAACAATGTACCTGCCCTTAGAGCATGGAAGTGTAACAAGAAAAAACATTACTTTTGATTATACGGTTCTTAAGGTGAAGCTTATAACAGGAAAAACCCACCAGATAAGAGCACATCTTGCCTCCATAGGAAATCCCTGTATAGGAGATACTAAATATGGAAATAGAGCTGCAAACAGCTTTTTTAAAGAATATTTCGGTATAAAGCACCAGCTTTTACACTCATATCAGCTTGTGTTCAACCGCATGACAGGAGCCTTATCATACCTTAACGGTAAAACATTTACTGCAGAGCCGCCGGAAATATACAAAGTACTTTGGAAAGATTATAAACAGTACAGTAAGTAAATACATGGAGGATTAAAATGTCTACGTGGAATTCAAGGGGACTTAGAGGCTCTACATTGGAGGACTTTATAAACTTTTCAATAGAAAAATATACTGAAAGCGGCATAGCACTTATACAAAAAATACCAACCCCCATAAAACCCATAAAAATTGATTCAGAAAACCGCCATATAACCTTAGCCTATTTTGATAAAAAGAGTACAGTTGACTATATAGGAGTTGTTCAGGGAATTCCCGTGTGCTTTGATGCCAAAGAATGTGCCTGTGATACATTTTCCATGCAAAATATACATGACCATCAGTTTTTATTTATGGAAAGATTTGAAAGGCAAAAGGGAATTTCGTTTATTTTGTTATATTACAGCCACCTTAATGAAGGATATTATATTCCATTTGCAAAGCTTAAGGAATTCCATAACAGAAGCAAGACGGGAGGACGTAAAAGCTTTAAAATAGAAGAAATTGATAAAAGCTTCAAAATACGAAGTTATCAGGGAGTCCCTTTACATTTTCTTGAAATGCTTCAAAGGGATTTACTTTTAAGAGACAGGGAAAGCACAGAAAATTAAGACCTTTTATATAAAATCATATTGACACGTATAAATTGTTAATTTATAATACATTACACCATGGTAATTCGTTACCGCATTAGCAGACTAAAGTGAAAGGAAATTAAGACCATGAAAATGCTGTTACACACTCCTGAGGGAGTGAGGGATATTTATAATAAAGAATGTGAGCAAAAGCTTTACCTTGAAGAACAGATACATAAGCTTTTAAAGCTTTACGGCTACAGTGATATACAGACACCTACCTTTGAATTTTTTGATGTGTTTAGCAAGGATAAGGGAAGCACTCCCTCAAAGAATATGTATAAATTCTTTGACAGGGAAGGAAATACTCTTGTTTTAAGACCTGATGTGACTCCTTCCATCGCAAGGGCTGTAGCAAAATATTTTACGAATGAAGATATGCCTATACGCTTTTGCTATACGGGAAATACTTTTGTAAATAATGCTGAGCATCAGGGCAAGCTTAAGGAGGTTACACAAATAGGTGCAGAGCTTATTGGCGATAACAGATCCGATGCAGATGCCGAGACAATAGCACTTGTTATAAATGCACTGTTAAAGTGTGGTCTTAAGGAGTTTCAAATAGAGATAGGTCACGCAGGAATATTTGATGGTCTTATTGAGAGTGCCGGATTTAATGAAGATGAATCTGAAGAATTTAAAGAACTTCTGGATAATAAAAATTTCTTTGGAGTAGAAGAATTTATTAACGGAAAAAACATAGAAAGTGCAATAAAGAAACTTATTCTTAAGCTGTGCAGCTATACAGGCTCCATTGACATTATCAAAGAGGCAAAGGATATGACCTCCAATAAAATAATGAATAAGGCCTTCGAAAGACTTGAAAAGGTATATGAGGTTTTAACATATTACGGATATGAAAGATATGTATCCTTTGACCTTGGAAATGTAAGCAATCATGAGTATTACACAGGTATTATATTTAAGGGCTACACCTACGGAACGGGAGAGGCAATAGTAACAGGCGGAAGATACGATAACCTTATTAAGCTTTTCGGTATGGATACACAGGCAATGGGATTTGCCATTAACCTTGACCAGCTTCTTATTTCCATGAACAGACAAAATCTGAATATAGAAGTACACATAGAAAAGCAGCTTGTATTATATGAGGAAAACTGCAAACAGGACGCTGTTGAGGAGGCTAATATTTTAAGAAGCCAGGATATTGCCGTTACCACAATCAGAAGGTATCCAAAAAGGTCTCTTGAGGATTATAAGCAATTTGCCTTAAATAATAATATGAGAAAAATTGTTTACTTTAACAAAAAGCAGGAAAAGGAAGAATATATACTATGAGATATTTAACATTTGCACTGGCAAAAGGAAGACTCGCAAGCCAAACCCTTGAAAAGCTTGAAAAGCTTGGTATTACCTGTGAGGAAATGAAGGATAAGACAACAAGAAAGCTTATATTTACAAATGAAGAGCTAAAACTTAAATTTTTTCTTGCAAAAGCAGGTGATGTACCTACTTATGTAGAATACGGAGTTGCCGATATAGGCGTTGTGGGAAAGGATACTATTTTGGAGGAAGGCAGAAATATACTTGAGGTTCTTGACCTTAACATGGGAAAGTGCCGTATGTGTGTGTGTGGTCCAAAATCTGCCTCAGAGCTTTTAAAGCACCATGAATACATACGTGTTGCAAGTAAATATCCTAATATTGCAAAAAACTATTTTTATAATAAAAAGCACCAGACAGTGGAAATTATAAAGCTAAACGGCTCTGTAGAGCTTGCACCCATAGTAGGACTTTCAGAGGTAATAGTAGATATAGTGGAAACAGGAAGTACCCTTCGGGAGAATGGTCTTGATGTTTTAGAGGAAATCTGTCCATTATCTGCCAGAATGGTTGTAAACCAGGTAAGCATGAAAATGGAGAATGAGCGTATTATGAAGCTTATTAATGATTTAAAAGAGCTTGTTTAAAAAATGGAGGAAAAAATGAGAATAGTAGAGCTTAATCAACAGACAAAAAGTAATATACTAAATGATTTACTAAAAAGAAGTCCCAACAATTATGATTCATATGCTGACACCGTTGGAGAAATTGTAAGCACTGTTCGTGAAAAAGGTGATGAGGCAGTATTTGATTATACCTTAAAGTTTGACAAAACAGTGATTACAAAAGAAAATATTGAAATTACAAAAGAGGAAATAGATGAAGCATACAGTTCCGTTTCACAGGAGCTTGTCAGCGTCATAAAAAGAGCTGCCTCAAATATTCAAGAGTATCATATGAAACAAAAGCAGTATAGCTGGTTTGACAGTAAGCCTGACGGAACAATACTGGGGCAAAAGGTAACTCCGCTGTCAAGAGTTGGCGTATATGTTCCGGGAGGAAAAGCCGCCTACCCTTCAAGCGTTCTTATGAATGTAATACCTGCAAAATGTGCCGGGGTTGATGAAATTATTATGGTTACACCTCCCGGAAAGGACGGAAAGGTAAATCCGGGAACACTTGTTGCTGCAACGATTGCAGGAGTAGATAAAATATATAAGGTGGGGGGAGCACAGGCAATAGCTGCACTTGCATTTGGAACAGAATCCATACCAAAGGTTGATAAGATAGTAGGACCTGGAAATATTTTTGTAGCACTGGCTAAAAAAGCTGTATTTGGTTTTGTAAGCATAGATTCCATTGCCGGACCAAGCGAGATACTTGTGCTTGCAGACGAGACGGCAAATCCAAGATACATTGCGGCAGATTTACTGTCACAGGCAGAGCATGACGAGCTTGCATCTGCCATACTTGTTACGACAAGCAGAGAACTTGCAGATAATGTATCAAAGGAAGTTGACAAATTTACCGCCAATCTTTCAAGAAAAGAAATTATTGAAAAATCTCTTGAAAATTACGGCTATATATTAGTGGCAGAAACTATGGAAGAAGCAATAGATGCCGCAAATGATATAGCATCAGAGCATCTTGAAATAGTAACAAAAAATCCTTTTGACACAATGACAAAAATTAAAAATGCAGGTGCAATATTCCTTGGTGAATACAGCTCTGAGCCTTTAGGTGATTACTTTGCAGGTCCTAACCATGTTCTTCCTACAAATGGAACGGCAAAATTTTTCTCTCCTCTTGGAGTTGATGATTTCATTAAGAAATCAAGTATAATTTCCTATTCAAGAGAAGCATTAGAGCCTATAAGCAGTGATATTATAAAATTTGCTGAATCAGAAAGACTTACTGCCCACGCTAATTCCATTAAAGTTCGTTTTGAAGATTAACTTAAGGAGGAAAGAAAATGGCACGAACGGCTAATATAAAACGGGAAACAGGAGAAACCTCCATAGAGGTAAAGCTTAATCTTGACGGAACAGGCATTGGAGATATAGATACAGGCATAGGTTTTTTTGACCATATGCTTAATAATTTTGCAAGACACGGACTTTTCGATTTGACAGTTAAGGCAAAGGGGGATTTATACGTTGACTGCCACC
>CALWSG010000023.1 GCA_944384155.1 uncultured Lachnospiraceae bacterium
ATCCCTTGCCATACCGTTGAATCAAACCTCTTTTTTTCAATATTTTCAATAGGTCTATCATAAATAATATCTTTCTCATCACTATCATCATATAATTCTATTGAAAAACGATATTCCTTTTCTTCATTGTCATAGTAAGGATAAAAAGTCCTTTTTCTAGTTTCTAATTTTTCATGATTGCAAACTTTACAACTTGGTATCAGATTAAAAAAAGAAAGGGCTAATGCTGGTATTTCATCTTTTGAATAATGATGGTCTAAATCTCCTTTAAAATAAACTTTACTTCTTCCATCTTCCTGTTTAACAGAATAATTTTCCATAAAATTACGATTGCAGTAAGGACATACTTCAATTTGCATAATATTAATTATTCTTGCTAATCTTACAGATTTCCTACATCTCTCATAATTTGCTATAAGAAAATCTTCTGTACCTTTTTGTATGCTTTTCTTATATTTATCAATCACATATTTTTCATCGGATAAATCATCAAAAATATAAGAGCATATTTTTTCTCTCCACGCTAAGTCACTAATAGCTTCTATATCCGTTAGATACTTATTCTTCCAAGATATATAATCACTATACTTATCAAATATCATTCCTCTATAAATATCATCTGTATCAAGAATGTCAATAAACTTATTTATTCGGTCTTCTCTGAAAAACCAACTACACCAAAGTTCCTTTATTTCGTTCAATTTTCCATTGCTTATTTCAATGTTAATCATATTTTTTATCCTCAAGCATTCTAAGGTATTCCCTTACTCGTTCCTTATCTTCCTGATTGGTTATCATTTCCAAAATACCTTCTTTATCGTGTATTAAATTAAGTTCTACCTTTTTATCTTGCAATTGTTTTTTTAGTACCTTTTGTAGAATTGGCTCACCCAATTGGTCGATAAAGCAATCCAGTTTCTTAATCTCATAATCATTGTCTACATTTAATTTACCAATTTTCTTGACTACTTCATTAATTCTTTTAGTAACATACTCGCCCACCGCATTATCCATAAAGAATTGATTTTTCATCAAATCATATATATTTGCTCCTAAACAACTCACCTTACCACTTTTATCCATTCTTTGAACGCTAAGCATTCTATTATCACCAACTCTTTCAAGCATAAAAACATCTGATGGTAATATATCTGATATTAAGTAACTGCAATTCCTACTGTCATACCACCAAGTACATACCACATATTATTCACTCCCTTCTAGTATTCATCAGCCCAAAGCATAGTCCAATTTAACCTCGTTACTGGCAGTTTCAATTATGCCCCACAGCAACACACGAACCTCTAATGGCAGTTTTGTATTTATTCCCTTGGTTTCATATTTAGGCTTATTCTTCTCGAACATCACATTCCTCCGTAGGATAAACTAAAACTAATGCATCATCAGAACCAAGCATATATAATTTTTCCTTCCATATCTGATTTTTACAGTTACAGATTTCATCCGAATACTCATATAATTCGCTATCCAGATTGTAAAAATCCAATACTTCAGCAACAAGTGCTTTATGTATACTATTATTCTGAAAGAATAATATATATCCACCCATATCCTTTGAGCCTCTATAACTTCCATAAGTATTATCAAGAACCTCTATCTGCTCACAAATATGCTCTATAACTTCCTCTGGTATCATATCAGCCATTTCTCGTTTGAATATCATTACATCCAGCTTATTCATTAACCTTTGATACATTCTTTTTACCACCTTTCTTTGGTTTTTCTACAGTAACAACTGGCTGAATAATCCTCTCGAGCTCGTTTAGGGCATTTTTAAGAGGGAATTGTTGTAATTCCCATTTCTCCCTTGCAAAATGCAAACCGAGGTATAAAGGGTGTGTTCCGTGCTCAGAACGGGTATCTAAATTTTCGGTTGTAATACATTTCACATTATCAGCCAATCCCTTATCAAGGAGCATAGATATTAAGTCAATTTTCAGATTAATCGTTCGTCTGTGGGTGCTAAGTGAGCTTCCCCAAGCAATCACTATGTCATATTCCTTAATATCACCTCTTTCCAGTATTTCTTGCCGGAAGTATTTTCTCACTATTAGCTAACGCCTGCTTAAATATTTCATCTGCAGAAACATTCCACCTTTCAAAGAGCTCTTTTCTTATACTGGATGTAGACTGATTCATGAAATAGACATATATATGACATCTACAAATTTCAAAAGTTGTTTATAATCTTCTTTTCTATAATCACTTGCTCCGTCACGAAATATAGCTTTTTTTACCATATACTCAAATATATCCTTTACACCTTTCTTATTTATATGTGACATATCTTCTATTTTTCTATACAATCTACTCATTACCACCAACTCCTTGAATGATTATATTATCTTAATTATACCACTCCCAATCATTCTTTACACCAATAAACGACAAAAAACTCCCAACTACACTTTTATGTATAGTTGGGAGTATATTAAACTAATTAATTTTCACTTACCAGTATGGCAATGCCCTACTTGCTAGCGATAGCTGCCTGTGGGGGATTGGATGAGGGGGAGGGCAATAACTTATAAAAATTATGCCAACTTCTTTACTCTATCCTTAAAATCCTCTACAGACTCAAGCATTTCATATGGTTCATACTCACCATATGCTGACGGTCTACTTATTGTTACTAACTGTACACCCTTGCCCGATATTTCTTTATTTAATTCATTAACCATATTGCTTAATTCTTTTCCGTGTCTTGTCTTTACCGCAATACAGCCCTGCTTATCAAATTCTTTAGCAATCAGATAACACATTTGCAAGCACCTCCTGAAACATATTTTCATTTAATATCTTTCCATTTTCATATAAGTTTCTTAATTTTAATCCTACTTCATTAGGATAATTCTTTTTATACAAATACTTATGAAGCCAGTTATTTATCTGCCTATCATAATAAGTATTCATCTGTATTTCTATTGGGTAATGCTGATGGTCTAACTGAAAATACAAATGCACTCCTCTATATCCATCATCATTTGCTTTGCCTTGTGACATATCAACAATTCTTATCTTATCAATATTGTCTCTATTTAATATCTCATCATAATTATCACAAAGCATACGGAATCCCAAAACATCATTGAAGGTCTTTTCAACTCTCATATCAGGATAGAACTTATCATATTTTCTCAAACATGAATCCTCACTCTTAATACGATAGTCTATTGCCAAGTCATCCATAATTTCAGAATTATTATAAAAATTTATCATCTTATTGATATCATCAAATAGTAATTCTTTATCAAAATGCCTTAAACTATTAACAAGACTTTTTTCTAATTGTGTATGGTATGATAATTTTTGCAGAACTTCGTAAGTTAAGCCCGCTTTTAATAATTCATTATACAAAGCATTACCTCTATTGGTGTATATTTACATTTACCTACCCATTGTATCAAAAATCACTCCTTTTAGCAACATTACAAAATAACAACTTTGTACAATATAAATCTATACACGGGTCTTTGACACTTTTATTTTCTACAGTTTATTATAAATCCTTTAGCTAAGCCATCTTTGGTTTAATTTTTTGTCAATTTTTTTGATTTTATGAGTGCTCTTTTGTGCTCTTTGTGGTATACTATATATATACTTTATTTGGAGGATTTTTTATGTATATATGTATTACTGGAAGCCAAAATAACAGAGATGTTTATATCAAACATTCTTACAGAAAAGAAAACGGTAAAACGTCTTCTCGCATTTATAAAAAACTTGGAAAATTCAATGACCTATTACAACAGTTCGATGGTGATTACGAAAGAATGATGGCATGGGCCAAGGGAGAAGCAAAAAAAGAAACAGACCTTTATACTCAGACGCATGGGAAAGTTACGGTTGAGTTTTCAAAGTCTGCCTGCATCCCTTTAAACGAACGTCGTTCCTTCCATGTCGGTTACCTTTTCCTTCAAAGTCTTTGTACGCAACTGCGCTTGGACAAAATCTGCAGGACGATAAGAGGACGCCACAGATTCAAATATGACCTAAATGCAATCCTCACGGATCTTGTCTATGCACGGATTCTTTCTCCAGCCAGCAAACTGGGCAGCTACGAGTTTTGTCAGACGCTTTTAGAACCACCGAAATACAGCCTCCAGGATGTCTATCGTGCTCTCAGTATCATCGCTGAAGAATCTGATTTTATTCAAAGCGAACTTTATAGAAATTCGAATTACTTACAACCCAGAAATAAACGAATCCTTTATTATGACTGTACCAACTATTACTTTGAAATTGAGGAAGAGGATGATTTCAGACGTTACGGCAAAAGCAAAGAGAACCGGCCAAACCCTATCGTAACCATGGGGATGTTCATGGATGCTGACGGAATTCCTCTTGCGTTTGATGTTTTTCCGGGAAACCAGAATGAGCAGACTACTCTGAAGCCTCTGGAATCAAAGATTCTTCAGGATTTTGGGTGCAGTGAATTTATCTTTTGTTCAGATGCAGGGCTGGGAAGTGCAGGCAACCGTCGTTTTAACAGTTTTGGAAACCGTGCCTATGTCATCACCCATTCTTTAAAGAAGATGAAACAGGAAGACCAGAAGATTGCTCTTAATCCAACCCAGTTTAGGAAAGTGGGTTCCACAAGTTTTATTGATCTTAGCACACTGGACGAAACCGATGAGGAAACCTATAACTCCATATACTACAAAGAGCTCCCGATCGTCACCGGAGATATGGACGAGACACTGATTGTTACATATTCACCGAAATATAAAGCATATCAGAAAAAGATTCGGGATAGGCAAATTGAACGGGCAGTGAAGATTATTTCTTCTCCTGATAAAAAACGAAAAGGCAAAAGCCAAAATGACCCAATGCGTTTTGTTAAAAAGACTGCTTTCACTCCTGATGGCGAGATTGCGGAAGGACAGGCATACAGTCTGGACGAGGAACAGATTCAAAAGGAAGAAATATATGATGGTTTTTACGCTGTCATAACTAATCTGGAAGGCGATGTCAGTGAGATCATAAAGATCAATAAACAAAGATGGGAGATTGAAGAAAACTTTCGTCTGATGAAAACAGAATTCGAAGCACGTCCTATCTATGTCCGAAGGGAAGACCGCATCAAGGCCCACTTTATGACCTGCTTTATCAGCCTTCTGCTCTATCGCTTATTAGAAAAGAGGCTTGGAAAACCATACACTTCCGAACAGATTTTGGAAACGCTGCGCAGTATGAAGGTGACCTTGTTAAGCAGCGCCAGTGGATATGTACCATCCTACACACGTAGTGAGATCACAGATACATTACATAAAACTTCTGGCTTTCGAACTGACTATGAATTTATCTCTAAAGCATCCATGAGAAGTGTAATCAAAGAAACAAAGCAGATAAAAATGCAAACAGACAAAAAATAGCACATATTTATGCAAAAGTCAAAATGGCCACAAAGCGCATAAAAACTAGCTTTGTAGCCATTTTTTAATCCGACAACTGTCAAAAACGGGATTGTATCAAAAATCACTCCTTTTAGCAACATTACAAAATAACAACTTTGTACAATATAAATCTATACACAAGCATCATATTAGGAATCTGTATCTTCTTTCTCTTTTATTTTAGCAAATATATTTCTTGATAACAATTCTATCATAAACCCTATATTCCAAAATTCTTTATCTTCTTCTTTTACTTCTTTACCTGACATACATATTATTTCATTACTTAATTCTATATCTTCATCTCCCAATATTTTAAAGAATACCATTCCTGTATACCACAATATATTATCTAATTCACCCAGTATTTTTTCAGTTCTTGTTGCATTTGAACCACACAAATTCAACTCCATCCTATCATTGTCATCATTTACTTGAGTATAGGAATACATGAAAAGCTTAAAAAAATCATTATGTACATAGGAAGAAAGCTCACTATATGTATCTTTTTGCCATCTTTTCGAAATATTACCACCTAATTTTTCTTCGTATGAAACTACCGTATCTTTCATTTTATAAGCTCTAAAAAATTTATTCCATACTTCTTTTTCGTTATCCTCTTTAGCCGAATCATACAGTTCTTGCATTTTTTCTTTATCTAAAACTACATTTAATAACATCATACATAACTCAAATAAATTTCGAAGCAAAATTTCAGCTTGATAGTCAAAACCATCAAATGCTAATTTGTAAACACAAAACGAGGTATCTCCTCTATTATTTCTCTTTCAGATTCGTTATCACGCTCTCCATTTGCCTTCTTTTCAAATTCATTTAACATAGATTCTAATTCATAGGTCATTTTATCTTCATATATGCCATATCCATTTTCTCGCTTATCATAATAACCCAATTCTTTTCTTAATAATTCGTATATCTTTTTACTATTATCATAATTATTTTTGACAATTCCATAGCTATCATAATTTAATGCTTCATATACATAATACATTATCTGCTTCATATCCTCATAAAACGCAATCTGCAAATACTTATCCTCAATTGACTTTGCATTAATATCATATAAGCTAAATTCGTTTTCATTGTTTCTTATCCATAAAACAAAGTTACTGTATGATATATTCCTACAAGCCTCTGCAAATTTTTCTTTAACTCTTAAATATGAATAATCATCAAGTTTGAACAGTATATTTTTTTCATAAGTAGATGAGATTGACATATATGTAGTGTCTACAAATTTCAAAAGTTGTTTATAATCCTCTTTTCTATATTCAGCCATATCCATACGCAATACTGCTTTTTCTACCATAAACTCAAATATGTCCTTGACACCCTTCCTGTTATTATGCGACATATTATCTATATTTCTATCAACTTTGCTCATCACACTATCTCCTTAAGTCATCCTTAGATACCATTATATCACTCCCAACTATTCTTTACACCAATAAATGACAAAAACTCCCAACTACACTTTTATGCATAGTTGGAAGTATATGTATCTCCAGTCACTCTGTATGACCGAAATCTATCTTATTCATAATTCCTTTACAAGACATAATGTTAATTCATCATCATTCTTGCAAATAGCATTGGTTTCACAAACTTTTTCTTCGTAATATACACCTTTTCCATCGGGTATATATCCTCTTTTTATATATAATCGTTGAGCTGCTCCGTATTCACTGTTCAAACAAACATCTAAATACACTTTATTACTATGGTCTTTTGCTATATCTTCTGCAATATCCATTAAGGCTGTTGCTATCCCATTTTTTCTATATTTCTCAAACACGATTAAATCTATAACACATGGTAAGCCACAATTAGACAAACCACCCCATCTGCATTCATAATACAAAAATACATATCCAGCTATCTCACCATTGTATAAAGCCAATAATGCACTACATTCTTTTTTATTCTGATTATCTAATTGATTTCTCAAATAAGCTACATTACTTTCACTTTCATCATTATCTGCTTTGCAGATTAAGGGAATATCATCATAATCCATTATACGCACATCAATACTTGCCGAGCTAAACAAAATATTCATAATACAAAACCTCTTCAAACTTTCACTTCTACTTTCTAATAATCTTTCTCATACCTGAACCACAAAATTCGTGTGGAATAAGCTTAAATCCTCTTTTAATATAAAACTCTTCTTTCCCTTGTTCGGCAATCAATTGAACACTTGCCCTGCCTCCTATAGGAGTTCTATCATCAACATACTTCAAAAGCATCTCTATAATCTTACTTCCAATCCCCTTTCCTTGAAATTCAGGTTTTACAACTATATCAACTATCATAAAATATATTCCATCCCCAATCAATCTCCCCATTGCAATTGCTCTGCCATTATCAATGGCAGTAATGTTGTAGATACTATTATTTATAGAATTAGAAACTTGTCCTTCATCAAAGTTGTTCCAACCAACAGAACTTCTCAACGAAACATATTCTTCATATGTTAGGCTATTTTCACGATATTCCATAATCTTATTCTCTTTCTTCCCATTCTTCTCGTATTATTCCATATAAAGTACAATCATGAAATCCATCTCTTGTTTTATAGTAATGCTTTAAAAGCCCTTCATAATGCATTCCTGCCTTCTCCATTACTTTACTTGAAGCTGGATTTTCTACTGAACTATACGAATCAATTCTTTCAATATCTGTATTGCAAAACATATAATCAATAACCGCTTTTGCCGCCTCACTTGAATACCCTTGATTCCACCAACGACTACCAATCTTGTAACCCAATTCACCTTTCAAGTCGTATTCTGAAGTTATAGTGACGCCTATCGAACCAATCATCTCGCCATCTTTTAGGTATATTCCCCAATAATATGTAGCGTCGTCATGATAGGCATCAATCCATTGCTCAATCATAACTTTTGTGTCATCTATTGTTTTATGTGCATCCCATCTTAAGAAACGTGTGACTTCATCATCGCTTGTCCAATTATTAAACATCATCTGGACATCAGTATGCTCGAGCCTTCTCAATGTCAAGCGTGTTGTTTCTATTGTTTTAGTTCCTATATGTTTCATATGCTTTACCTTTCTAATAAAAGTGCTCTTGTATCATATTATCAACTTCTGTTACATACAAATATTGAATTATTATGTATAATTTTTCTTTAACATATCCCCTTAACTATTTATTAAATTCGCTTAACAAAGAAATACTCATGAAATTTATCTTCTTCATTATAGTAATGTCCTACCTCTTCATAACCTAAGCTTTTGTAGAATTCATATCCTTGCCAGTCAAAGGTATCAAGACGAATCATATTTGCTCCTATTTCTTTTGCACGTTGCTCCATTTCACAAATCAGTTTTCTTCCAATTCCCTGTCTACGATATGTTTCTGCTACAAACACTGTATCTACATATAGAATGTGGAATGCTGACATATATGCATTGAGTCCTCCAACCAAAATGCCGTCCATTTCTATACCAATCTGCACGCCACCTTCAAGACAATATTTGATATATTCTCTGTCATACATATACAATTGCTCATTGATATATTCTACTTGCTCTTCTGTTAAATCAACCAATTTCTCGTTCATTTTTTCTAACAACTCCTTTGATTTCAAAATAGTAAATTCAACTTTTCACTTCCACCATTATACCACACCCAACCATTCTTTACACTAATAAACGACAAAAACTCCGAACTACACTTTTATGTATAGTCCGGAGTTTATTAAACTAATTAATTTTCACTTACCAGTATGGCAATGCCCTACTTGCTAGCGATAGCTGCCTGAGCTGCTGCAAGTCTTGCGATTGGCACACGGAATGGTGAACATGACACATAATCGAGACCAATCTTATGGCAGAACTCTACTGATGAAGGATCTCCACCGTGCTCACCGCAGATACCAACATGTAAGTTATTATTTACAGGCTTTCCAAGCTTAATAGCCATTTCCATTAATTTGCCTACACCTGTCTGATCGAGCTTAGCAAATGGATCATTCTCAAATATCTTTGTATCATAGTAAGCATTTAAGAACTTACCTGCATCGTCTCTTGAGAAACCAAATGTCATCTGTGTTAAGTCATTTGTACCGAAACAGAAGAAGTCAGCTTCCTTAGCGATTTCATCAGCAGTAAGTGCCGCTCTAGGAATCTCTATCATAGTACCTACCTCATACTCAAGGTCAATACCTGCTGCTGCGATTTCAGCATCTGCTGTCTCTACTACTATTTTCTTAACATACTTTAATTCCTTAACCTCACATACAAGCGGAATCATTATCTCCGGCTTAACTGCCCAGTCCGGATGAGCCTTCTTAACATTGATAGCTGCACGGATAACAGCCTTTGTCTGCATCTTTGCAATTTCAGGATATGTTACTGCAAGACGGCAGCCTCTGTGTCCCATCATAGGGTTAAACTCATGGAGTGAGTTAATTATATTCTTAATTTCTTCTACTGATTTGCCCTGAGCATCTGCAAGCTTCTTAATGTCAGCTTCCTCTGTAGGAACAAACTCATGAAGAGGTGGATCAAGGAATCTGATTGTAACAGGATTTCCCTCAAGAGCTTCATATAACTTTTCAAAGTCTCCCTGCTGGTATGGAAGAATCTTCTCAAGAGCTGCTTCTCTCTCCTCTACTGTATCAGAACAAATCATTTCTCTGAATGCAGCAATTCTGTCTTCCTCAAAGAACATATGCTCTGTACGGCAAAGTCCGATACCTTCTGCACCAAGCTCACGAGCCTTCTTAGCGTCTGCAGGTGTATCTGCATTTGTTCTAACCTTAAGAGTTCTGAACTTATCAGCCCAAGCCATAATTCTTCCAAACTCTCCTGCTATAGTAGCATCAACTGTAGGAATAATTCCGTCGTAAATATTACCTGTAGAACCGTCAATAGAGATGTAATCTCCCTCATGGAATTCCTTACCTGCTAATGTAAACTTCTTGTTTGCTTCGTCCATTGCAATGTCACCGCAGCCTGATACACAGCATGTTCCCATACCACGTGCAACAACGGCAGCGTGTGATGTCATACCTCCACGAACTGTAAGGATGCCCTGTGAAGCCTTCATACCTGTAATATCCTCTGGAGATGTCTCAAGACGAACAAGAACTACCTTCTCTCCTCTTGCAGCCCATTCTTCTGCATCTTCTGCAGTAAATACTACCTTACCGCATGCAGCACCAGGTGATGCGCCAAGTCCCTTTCCGATAGGTGTAGCAGCCTTAAGCTCCTTAGCATCAAACTGTGGATGTAATAATGTATCTAAGTTACGAGGATCAATCATAGCTACTGCTTCCTCTTCTGTTCTCATTCCCTCATCTACAAGATCACATGCAATCTTTAATGCTGCCTGAGCTGTTCTCTTACCATTTCTTGTCTGAAGCATGAAAAGCTTTCTGTCCTGAATGGTAAACTCCATATCCTGCATATCTCTGTAGTGCTTCTCAAGTGTAGCACATACTGTCTTAAACTGTTCAAATACCTCTGGCATAACCTTTGCCATTTCTTCAATCTTTTGAGGTGTACGAACACCTGCAACAACGTCCTCGCCCTGTGCATTCATAAGGAACTCACCCATAAGCTTCTTCTCACCTGTAGCAGGATCTCTTGTAAATGCAACACCTGTGCCTGACTCGTCAGACCAGTTACCAAATGCCATTTCCTGTACGTTTACGGCTGTTCCCCAAGAATAAGGAATATCATTGTCACGGCGATATACGTTTGCACGAGGGTTGTCCCATGAACGGAATACGGCCTTTATAGCTCCCATTAACTGCTCCTTAGGATCATCCGGGAAGTCCTGTCCGATTTTTGCCTTGTACTCAGCCTTAAACTGATTAGCAAGCTCTTTAAGATCATCTGCAGTAAGGTCTACGTCCTGTGTCACACCCTTCTCTGCCTTCATCTTATCGATAAGCTCCTCAAAATACTTCTTGCCCACTTCCATAACTACGTCTGAATACATCTGTATAAATCTTCTGTAGCAGTCACGAGCCCATCTCTCATTTCCTGTTTTCTTGGCAACAACCTCAACAACCTGCTCATTAAGACCAAGATTTAAGATTGTATCCATCATACCAGGCATAGAAGCCCTTGCACCTGAACGAACAGATACAAGAAGAGGATTTTCTAAATCACCGAATTTCTTTCCTGTGATTTCTTCCATTTTTCCAATGTACTCGTTAATCTGAGCCTGAATCTCATCATTAATTTTTCTTCCGTCTTCATAGTACTGTGTACATGCTTCTGTAGTAATTGTGAAACCCTGTGGTACAGGAAGTCCTAAATTAGTCATTTCTGCCAAGTTAGCTCCCTTTCCTCCAAGAAGTTCACGCATGCTTGCATTACCTTCAGTAAAAAGGTAAACCCATTTGTTTGCCATTTTAATGTTTCCTCCTAAAAATAAAGTTTTTTATGCAAATAGACATATGTATTGTTCATATATCTACTTTAAACATAAATTTCTTAAAATATAGATATAATCACACTTTAAGACACATAATAATTATAACATATAATAATTTATAGTCAATATTTTTAACATCTTGAGTTTCCGGAAATTGTATTTTCAATGTGTCAAAGGAAAATGCTGCCTGCCAATATCCGGCAGACAGCACTACTTCTTATTTTTGATTTTAATTTTTGATTTTTGACTTAGCACATTTGGGATTACTTTTTTATCTCAAATCGTTTATTATCAAATCATTAATCAGCCTAAATTTAATAAATAATCATTTATGCTTTATAATCCCAACTGTAAATTTTTTATTAAATTATTTTTATTTGCTTATCATTCCCGATAAGCTTTCTACCTCCAGATTGATTAGTATTTTTCCTGTTCTGTTTCCCTGCCATAAAATAATACAATATTTAAATATTTTTGTCAAGTATTTTTAATTATTTTTTAACATTTTTATTTTTCCCTCTCTGATAATCAAAATACTCAAAATCGGCATATCCTCCAAGCTCCTTTGTGCCATAATTGTAAAGACCTATTCTGTAGCCCATAAAATGGTCAAGGGTATAAAGCATCTTTAATTCCTTGCCTATTTTCATAAAGTCTTTACCATTTACTGAGTAATAAAAATCAGCTATATCCCTGCTGTCCTCATAATCAAAATAAATCCTTACATAAACCTTATCACCGTCAAGTAAAATTCTTTCAAGCTCCCCTGTTTTGTCTGACATTACAATGTATCTGTTTCCTTTTTCCACCTTAACGCCAACAGTGCCAAAATTGCTCTGCAATGCCACCAGCCCTGCACAATCTCCATCTTTCATTCCCTTTGTTTCTATTGCTGTGGTACATGTACAATTTGGACCTTCTGTTCTCTGTGTGAGAGTATTTCTTGCGTCAAGCACCCCTGTTGCAGGCTGGAACGTTGTAAGTCTTAAATAGCCCGGTCTTTCCGTGAATGACCAATATCTGTTATCAGGATTATGGTTCCACTGCCACTGGTTCATAAGCTTATTTTCTTTATGATTAAAATTATCACTTATAACCATACTAAACTTTTGTGACTCCTCAAAAGGTGTCACAAACTCATGAGGGACTTTTCCGTCTATTCCTAAAACCGGCCAGTCCTCCTCCCATGTCATAGGCATTATACACGGTATTCTTCCAACTGCATCATGATCTTGAAACAGCATGGCAAACCACTGTCCGTCAGGAGTATCAAAAAATGCCCCCTGCGCAACACCTTTATTGTGATAGCCCATGTCATCATCCATTATTACTTTTCTCTCGTAAGGACCAAGAAGCTCTTTAGAACGATAGCATACTTCTCTCCTTCTTTTATTGCCGTCTTCAGGCCATTCAATAAATATAAGATAATAATATCCGTTTCTCTTATATGCATGGCAGCCTTCACATCTGAGTCCTATATTTTCCTTAGGTGTAGAGAATAAAAGCTGATTTATGCCTCCCTCAAGGACACCTGATAAGTCAGGCTTAAACTCTGTTATCCTTACATCACCGCACTGGTGAAACATAAATACTCTGCCGTCATCATCAAATAAAATGCCCATGTCATGGTAAATTCCCTCAAGCTCATGTCTTTTCCACTTTCCTGATTCTATATCATCGGTGTAATATACATATGTTTTATTCATATCATTGCACACAAAGGATGCATAAAATGTACCATTATGGTACCGCAGGCTTGTTGCCCACTGTCCTCTGCCATAAACATTCTGTCCATTTCTAAGATTATAACCATCATTATCCTCAATAATATCATATATGTATGACTGAATTTCCCAGTTTACCAAATCTGTTGATTTCATTACAGGGCACCCGGGCATTACGTGCATGGTAGTGCTTACCATATAATATGCATTTCCTGCTCTTATTACGTCTACGTCCGGTACATCTGCCCAAAATATAGGATTTTTTAATATTGCTTTGCTCATGTTTTCCTCCTGATTTATATTCTTATTCCTCATTTATCCATACTCTCATCTGACTAAGTCCTCTGTTGCCCCATGTATAATACGGTACTGCCTTTAATGTACATGGCACTGCCCTTGGCCTTTCATAAGAATACAGACTGCTGCTTCCTTCCATTTTATAGCCCTCTGCCTCAAGAACTACAATGCCGTTTAATAAAGACTCATCATAAGGCTTTTCTGTTATATTACCGTTACGCTTTATTCTAAGTGACTGTATCAGTTCTCCGTTATCCACACCCTCAATACAATATACAAGTGGACCTCTTGTTATGGCTGCACAGCCCTCATCATATCTTACCGCCGTATTTGCGTATACTTTTTTAGGAGACACATCAAGCTTTACTGTCACAGTCATCTTTTCCCTAAAATTTCCTGTAATATAATAATAGCCCTTGTCAATTTTTACCTTAAAATCATTATTTTCTCCGGAGCCTATTTCTATCCTGTAATTATCCTTAGAAAACTCAGGTATTCTTACTGCAAATGTTATTTCTGTGCCGGGAACATTTGTAAAGGTATATTTCACATCACCTGATACGGGATAACCCGTCTCTGATACTATTTTCATGCCTCCAAGCTCTCTTACAACTGCTTCGCCGCTTATAAAAAGATTTGCATAAACAGTAGTATTCTTTATATGGTACACATATTTTCCTAATGATGATAACAGCCTTGCCTCGTTGGGAGGACAGCAGGCACACCCAAACCAGCCCGGTCTTTGAGGAAGAACATGTCTGTAATTTCCAAGTACTCCCGATATTCCAGGATTTACCTCCAAAGGATTTACATAGAAAAATCTCTTTCCGTCAAGCTCCATTCCTGCAAGAACATTATTGTATAAAGCACGCTCCATAACGTCTCCATATTTTCCGTCAGGAATATAACTAAGCATCTTATCTGCAAAGAAAATAAGTCCTATTGCCGCACAGGTTTCCGCATATATCGTATCATTAGGCAAATCATAATCAACGGTAAATGCCTCCCCGTGATGTGTGCTTCCTATTCCTCCCGTAATGTACATTTGCTTATTTGCAATATTATCAAAGAGTGTATCACATACCTTTAGCAGTTCCTTATCGTCTGTACTTCCTGCCACATCTGCCATACCGGTATAAAGGTAAACTGCTCTCACTGCATGACCCGCTGCCTTATCCTGCTCTCTCACAGGCTTATGATTCTGTGAATACTCCCTGTCCTCCGGATTCATATGAAAATGCTCCCAGCCTCTTTTTTCTCTTTCCTCCTTAAAAAAGTTAGGCTCCCTTCCTCTCTCATCAACAAAATACTTTGCCATATCTCTGTACTTTTCATTGTCTGTAAGATGGTACAGTCTCATCAGTGCAAGCTCTATCTCCGGATGTCCCGGTATTCCTCTTTTCCTTCCTTCTCCAAAGGTATCACATATTAAATCTGACATTTTCTTCATTACGTTAAGGAGCTTGTCCTTTCCTGTAGCTTCATAATATGCCACTGCCGCCTCTATCATATGACCTGCACAGTAAAGCTCATGGCACTCCTGAAGATTCTGCCACCTGTGTTCGGGCTCCTTTACTGTAAAATATGTATTTAAATAACCATCCTTAAGTGCTGCCCTGTCTATTATATCAATGACATCATCTACTGTTTTTTCAAGCTGCTTATCAGGTGTAGCAATAAGGGAATATGCCGCTGCCTCTATCCATTTTGCCACATCTGAATCCTGAAATACCATTCCGTAAAACTCTCCCTCAGTATCCCCTGCCGCTATTTTAAAATTTTCTATGGCATGGCTTTTCTCTACTCCCGGTACATTATCATTTAAAATCTCATACTGATATGGTATAACAACATCTCTCACCAGTGACTGATACCTTCCCCAAAAGCTGTCTGTTACCTTAAAATCTCCTACTCTTATGTTTTTGCTCCCATCCATAATCCGGCCTCCTAATACTTAACGCTGACGCTTATTATATGTTTTCTGTTTTATGCTATTACATTAATTCTATTATTTCAATGACTAATACTGTCAAATAATTGATATTTTCTGCTACTTTATTATAAAAACCCATCCTGCATATCTGCCTTTTACGTTACAAAGCGGCACAGCATCTGCTGCACCGCCTTTTTATGCATATTAAAATTCAAACTTATCCTCAAAATAAGTCTTCAAATCCTCTATTTTTATTCTCTCCTGAGCCATAGTATCACGCTCTCTCACTGTTACACAGCCGTCCTCCTCTGACTCAAAATCATATGTAATACAGAAAGGAGTTCCGATTTCGTCCTGTCGTCTATATCTCTTTCCTATATTTCCTCTGTCATCAAATTCACAGTTATATCTCTTACTTAACTGTGCAAACACCTTTTCGGCTCCCTCATTTAACTTCTTTGACAGTGGAAGAACTCCAATCTTAACAGGAGCAAGTGCAGGGTGGAAATGAAGCACTGTTCTCACATCTCCTCCTTCAAGCTCTTCTTCATCATATGCACTGCAAAGGAAAGCCAGCGTAACTCTGTCTGCACCAAGTGAAGGCTCTATAACATATGGAATATACTTAGTCTTTTTCTCATCATCAAAGTATTCCATCGGCTCACCTGAAGTATTCTGATGCTGTGTAAGATCATAATCTGTTCTGTCTGCAATACCCCACAGCTCACCCCAGCCAAACGGGAATAAAAACTCTATGTCTGTGGTAGCCTTACTGTAAAAGCTTAATTCCTCTTTCTCATGATCTCTTACACGCATTTCCTCTTCCTTCATACCCAGTCTCTTAAGCCAGTTAATACAAAACTCCTTCCAATAAGCAAACCACTCAAGGTCTGTGTCAGGCTCGCAGAAAAATTCAAGCTCCATCTGCTCAAACTCTCTTGTTCTGAAAGTAAAGTTTCCAGGGGTAATTTCATTTCTGAATGACTTTCCTATCTGACCTATACCAAAAGGAATTTTCTTTCTTGATGTTCTCTGCACATTTTTAAAATTTACAAAAATACCCTGTGCTGTTTCAGGTCTTAAATATACTGTATTTTTTGCATCCTCAGTAACTCCCTGGAAGGTCTTAAACATAAGATTAAACTGACGTATATCCGTAAAATTATGCTTACCGCAGGTAGGGCATGGAATATTATTCTCCTTTATATATTCCATCATTTTTTCTGTTGACCAAGCGTCTACAGTACCATCAACAGTAATTCCCTTCTCCTCATTAAAATCTTCTATTATCTTGTCTGCCCTAAATCTCTCGTGACATTCTTTACAGTCCATAAGAGGGTCTGAAAAACCTCCAAGATGTCCTGATGCAACCCACGTCTGAGGATTCATAAGGATAGCACAGTCTACTCCCACATTATATGGATTTTCCTGTATAAACTTAGACCACCATGCTTTTTTTACATTATTTTTTAGTTCAACTCCAAGATTACCGTAATCCCATGTATTTGCAAGACCTCCGTAGATTTCCGAGCCGGGATAAACAAATCCTCTGCTTTTTGCCAGTGCTACGATTTTCTCCATTGTCTTTTCCATTATAACTATAATCCTCCAATTCCCTTGCCATTTATAATTGCGAAGCAATCTTTCTCAGCAATTTTTACATACATTCGATTATACATTGAAGTATAATGATTTTCAAGCTGTTTCTTTTATCTTTATTCCCACAGCCATGACATATCTTCTATGGTCATATCTATCTTCTTACCCTTCTCTCCCGTAAATGTTCCGTCTGTGTCATATACTGTATATATATAGTCATTAATCCACTCCGTAACATCTAATGCCGCTTTATTTTTACGGCGTTTTACTGTCAGCTCGTACTCCTCACCGGGATTATTGTTATTATATACAACTAAAATATATTCATCAGGACTTTCCAAATCTCTGTAAATTCTTGTTATATTAATGGAATGGGCACATGACGATATGACGGCAGGTGTTCCCTCCTGAACCATACCAATAAGTCTGTCCATTGCTTTTAGCTGTGCATTGCTCTCCAAATCTGCACTATTAATTTGAAAGCTTTCCGTACCTTTTTCAAGCTGCAGGGTATAAAGCCTGAAAATCATATTAAAGTCCTTATATGACTGAAGCTGCTCTGATGTCAGTGATGCTTCATCAACATTATACAAATTTATATACACATCATCATAAGATGTATACTCCCAGTCTTCATATTTCTGTTTTGATACATTTTCTGTCCCACAGACAATAAGTGAATCTGACTCCACCAGCTCCATAACCTCATCTGTAAATTTAAGATGTCCGTCTTCGTTTGTGTATCTTTTCTTTACAGGAATACTCCTAATTTTATTATATATTTCCAATGTACTGTTAGTATAATTTTCCATTGCTGCATTATTTAATATTACACTTTCTCTGCTTCCCCTTGTAAAAAAGCTTCCCTCAGCATTATACCCTTCACTGCTTAGCTCACCTGATACTCCCATTATACCTGCCTTAAGTCCTTCAACAGAATCAAGGGTCACAGGAAGCTTTCCCGTATAATAAAGCTGACAAAGAGTTGCAAGACCAAAACACTGCCCACTTATTTTTTCTCCCGTAATGTCAATTACCTTATAATTTTCATATGGAAATCCGTTAGCTTCTGCGTCAAATCCTGAATCTGCCACAAGTATTCTGTCTTGTTCGCCATCACCGTCACTGTCCTCCAGATTATAATTTATGGCTGACATAATCTTCCTATAAATTTCTTCCAATGCATCTGCATTATATGCTCCTATATACATTCCGTCGGTTCCTGTTGCCATTTTTGTCAGTGACTCTGAATCAACATTATTGCCAAGACCTATAATAATAAGTGTGACATTACTGTCATTTGCCTCATGTATAATATCCTCCTCATTATATATTTTGATGCTAAACAGTCCCTGTCCTTCTGTGCTGTATCCGTCTGTAAGCATTACAACAAACTTTCGGTGGTCATTATCGTTATCATTAAAATGATTAATTGATTTCATAAGCGAGGTTTCTATATATGTTCCGTTAAAATTTTCCTCACCTGTTCTTACACTTTCAAGCTTTTCATTAAGCAGCTCCTCATCAGAGCCTAACTCTTCCATAAGAGTATATGTTCCCGTAAACTTGGCAAGTCCGAATTCTATTTTTCCCTCTGCCATTTCAATAAGCTGTGATGCCATATCAAGCCGCTTAAAATCAACATCATTTTCGTCGGATTCCTCCAAAACCTCTTTAGGATACATACTTCCTGAATTATCTATAAGCAACAAAACCTGAGGGGTCGCCTCCGTATTTATTTTTTCAATATTGCACAGTGCATATCTTGAAGAGTTTTTCAGCCGTGCAGTTACAATATTATAATCCTTATCAACAAAAGATTCTATTGGAGTGAATACTCCGTCACTATACATACACACAGAAAGATTTTCTTCATCTATACCCATGTCTCTTAAATCCCATTCACTATATTCAAATGAAATCTCTGCACTGAAACCATTTCCCTCTTTGTTATATTCATATACATTACTTAATACGCCCGGTGTTTTTGCTAATCCGGTAATATTTGATTTTTCAATATATGAACCGTAGATGTCTGCATT
>CALWSG010000024.1 GCA_944384155.1 uncultured Lachnospiraceae bacterium
TTTTTTTTAATTTTCCATAAATTAGTTTTTCTCAGGGTTTTTAACGCCCCAAGCACAATTATTGCCGCCTACCAAAGTAAATGTCATAGTCATATCTCTTGTTGTAATCTCGTTTTGCTGTTCAATAAATACACCTGTGTATTCTACACCGTCAATAGTCATCTTTACATTAGAACCGGTTGTAAATTCCCATTCTCCCGTATAATCTCCTGAGATTGTTCCGTCCTCGTTTAAGGTTACGTCCATAGCATATACAACACCCTTGCTGTCTGTAACCTTGCCGTTATCTTCAACCCAGTCGACTCTCATACCCAGTGTAACCTCTTCGCTGTTTACAGTTATTGTCTTAGATGAGTTAAGGAAATATGTTTCTCCCTCATTCGGAGTGGCATTTGCTGCATATACAAGATCCTGTCTGTGAAGGATAAAATCATATGTTCCCGCTACATCTGCCGTATCATAACCGTCAGTGCTTAACGTCTCTCCTGAATACTCATATGGAGCGGCCACAAGCCATCCGTCCTCTGTCTGGAAGAGCTGATGTACTCTTACCTCATGACCTTCTCCGCCTCCTGCAAATCTTGAATGGTAAATTACGTAAGCTTTTCCGTCTTCATCTACAAATGCTGAATTGTGTCCCTGAGCCACCTGTACTCTTGATATACCATACATATTATATGCACCCATAAGCTTTATTCCGATAGGTGATGTGTACTTTGACGTGTTTACCCATGAACCTGTATTCTGACCGTCCTCCTTATAGCCTAAATCAGCAGACCAGGAAGTTGATATTGCTGACTTTCCGTTTTCGTCAACAAACGGTCCGTTAATGCTTTCCGAACGGTATACTCTCATATTGTATCCGCCGCTTGCCTCAAGGTTTCCTATTGAAACAAATAAATAATAGTAATCGCCCATATGAAGAATGTATGGACCCTCGCCTGAATTGTAGTATCCTCCTGATATCTTATAACCAAGATAAGGGTCAGACTTTCCTGATACATTTTCATATGTATAGTTGTAATCTCTCAGACCTGTTGTGCTGTCAAGCTTAATCTGCCATATACCTGCTGACCATGAGCCATATGTCATCCAAAGGTTACCATCCTGGTCATACTCTACATTAGGGTCAATTGCATTAACCTTACAGCTGTTTGTATTGTTGTATCTGCTTAAATCTGCTCCATCACCAAGCACCTGATATATATCAGAATACTCTGCTCTTGACTGGTTAAGAGTTGAGCCGTTATGGAAGCCTGAATACATTACACCTCCTACATATTCATAAGGTCCCTCAATGTTATCTGCTGTAAGAAGTACTATTACTGACTGATGATTTGAACCATTAACGCTCATATACATACACCATTTGCCCATTGTTTCATTATATATTACATCAGGTGCCCAAAGGTTTCCGTTCAAATCAGGATTTTCTGGCGTTTTACTGTATTTGTCCCAGACATCTCCGAAAAGTGTTGTGTAATCAGTATTAATATTTGTTGTAAATGTAGTCCATGAAATTAAATCATCAGACTTTGCCCATGCCTTGTGGGAACCGAATACATAATATGTACCTGTTTCAGGGTCCTTCACTATGGAAGGATCATGAACTGATACTCTCTTATAATCCGCATTTGTAACTTCTGCCTGTACATCAACAGGAGCTGATGCAACAGATGCAAGGGAGCCTGCAAGAAGAACTGCCACAAGCATAAGTGATGATGTTTTTTTCTTCTTTGCAATTACAATAATCACAACCACAGCTGCCACAACCACAACTGCCACAACTGCAATAATAACAATCATAGTAACATTTACAGGTGCTTTTGTATCACTTGTAACTTTTGTCTCAAAGCTTAAGGTAGTAGATGCTCCTGCTTCTAAGGCATCAATGGTCTTTGGCATATCCGCCTGTGCAATGTCAAAATTAGAAGGGATGGTATAAATAATAGATAAATCCTTTATATCATAATCGTTTGTGTTTGTTACCTTAACACTAAACTTTGCAGTATCGCCTGATACATATGTATCCTTATCTGTTGTTGTCTCAAAAACAACGCCATCCTTCTCTGTATATCCGTCCTTGTTTTCAGCAGCAAACAATGCCACTGTCATTGAAAACATTGCTATTACGCATAACATAACTGCAAGAAGTTTCTTTTTTGTTTTCATTTCTTAATATTCCTCCCATCTATTAGTTAATTTGATTTTTTAAAGCTTCCTTTGCTTTTTCAAAGGCAGCTTCAATATTTTCAGGCTTTTTGCCGCCTGCCTGTGCCATGTTAGGTCTTCCGCCGCCGCCGCCGCCAACGGCAAGTGCAGCCTCCTTTATTAGATTTCCTGCGTGGGCACCTTTTTTCAATGCACCGTCAGTTGCCATTGCAAGAAGATTTACCTTATCACTGCTCTCTGCCGATGCAAGAAGTACAACACCTTCGCCAATCTGATTTTTAAGATTATCACCAAGGCTCCTAAGGCCGTTCATGTCTGCACCTTCTACCTTAATGCCAAGAAACTTAACGCCGTTAATCTCTTCTACCTTATTCATCACATCACCCACGGAAGCATTTGCAATTTTACTCTTAAGCCTTTCATTTTCACTGTGAAGAGACTTAATCTCCTCCTGCATAGCTTCTATTTTCTTTAATAATGATGAAGGCTCAGCTTTAACTGCCCTTGCAGCCTCATTAAGTTCCTCCTCTATCTTAGCGTAATGTTCAAGCACACCCTTTGATGTGAGAGCCTCTATTCTTCTCACTCCCGCCGCTATACCGGCCTCAGATATGATTTTAAACATTCCGATGCTGCTTGTGTTAGATACGTGGGTACCGCCGCAAAGCTCTATAGAAAAATCTCCCATAGAAACAACACGAACCTTTTCTCCGTACTTCTCTCCAAACAATGCCATGGCTCCACGCTTTTTTGCTTCATCAACTGTTGTAATTGTGGTTACCACATCTAATGCTGCGTTTATCTCTTTATTTACAATATCCTCAACTTTTTTAATTTCCTCGTCAGTCATTGCCTGAAAATGTGAAAAGTCAAAGCGGAGTCTGTCCTTTGATACATATGAGCCTGCCTGCTCTACATGGCTGCCAAGAACCATTCTCAATGCCTTTTGCAGTAAATGAGTTGCACTGTGGTTTTTACAGGTATATGTCCTTGTTTCCTCGTCAACCTTAAGCAATACCTCATCTCCAACCTTAATCATGCCCCTTACAACCTTGCCTACATGACCAATTTTACCGCCTAAAAGCTTAATTGTATCAATAACCTGAAACTCGGAATCACCTACGGATATAATACCCTTGTCACCTTCCTGTCCGCCCATTGTTGCATAAAACGGCGTCTGTTCTACTATAACCGTTCCTGTGTCCCCGTCTGTCAACGCCTCCGTAACCTCAGTTTCCGTAGTCAGTGCCGTAACCTTTGATGTCAGGGATAATTTGTCATATCCTGCAAACTCCGTGGTCAGAGAGGTATCAAGCTGCTCATATACGGTAGCATCGGCTCCCATATAATTAGTAACCTTCCTTGCCTTTCTTGCCATTTCCCTCTGGTTATTCATGGCGGCCGTAAAGCCCTCCATATCTATAGAAAAGCCATTTTCCTCTAATATTTCTTCTGTAAGGTCCGTAGGAAATCCGTAAGTATCATAAAGCTTAAATGTATTTTCTCCTGAAAGAATTGTTTCTCCCTTTGCCTTAAGCTCCTTCATCATATCTGATAAAATGCTTAAGCCCTGGTCTATAGTATTATTAAATTTATTTTCTTCCTCGGTAAGCACCTTAAATATAAATTCCTTTTTTTCTTCAAGCTCCTTATATCCGTCCTTACATTCATTGATAACTGTCTCTGACAGCTTTGCAAGAAATTTTCCTTCTATTCCAAGAAGCCGTCCATGTCTTGCAGCACGTCTTATAAGACGTCTTAAAACATAGCCTCTCCCCTCATTAGAAGGCATTATGCCATCAGAAATCATAAATGTTGAGGAACGCATATGATCTGTTATAAGCCTTATTGACACGTCCTTCTTTTCGTCTGTCTGATATGTCACCCCTGCTATCTCACAAACCTTATCCCGGATAGCCTTCATTGTGTCAATGTCAAACACTGAATCTACATCCTGCACTACAACTGCCAAACGCTCCAGTCCCATACCTGTATCAATATTTTTTTGTGAAAGCTCCGTATAATTTCCCTTTCCATCGCTTTCAAACTGTGTAAATACGTTGTTCCACACCTCCATAAAGCGGTCACAGTCGCAGCCTACCTTACAGTCAGGTCTTCCACAGCCGTACTTTTCACCTCTGTCATAATATATTTCAGAACACGGACCACACGGACCTGCACCATGCTCCCAGAAATTATCGCACTTTCCGTTTTCATCCCTGTAAAAGCGTGTAATTCTATCTGCCGGAATTCCGATTTCCTTATTCCATATATCAAAGGCTTCATCATCTTCAAAATATACAGACGGATAAAGCCTGTCCTTTTCCATTCCTATCACTTCAGTAAGAAACTCCCAAGACCACTTAATTGCCTCTCTCTTAAAATAATCTCCAAAAGAAAAATTTCCAAGCATCTCAAAGAATGTTAAATGTCTTGCCGTCTTTCCTACATTTTCAATGTCTCCCGTACGGATACATTTCTGACAGGTGGTGACTCTCTTTTTAGGAGGTATCTCCTGTCCCGTAAAATATGGCTTTAAAGGTGCCATACCTGCATTAATCAACAGTAAACTGTTATCATTGTGTGGTACCAATGAAAAACTGTTCATGCGAAGATGATCCTTGCTTTCAAAAAATTCAAGGTACATTCTTCTTAACTGATTTACTCCATAATTTTTCATGATTTATTCATGCCTCCGGTTACTGATTTTCACTTGCATCCTTTGCGTCTTTCATATTTCTAAGCTTTCTGCCTGTAAATATTCCTGCCACTGCAACGGCTGCAAGAAATATAAATAATCCGCTATACCATAGTAAGCTTGCCCAAAAACCCATATATTCCCGCTCCTTTCATATGTCATTAAGCATTATGACAATATATAAATATTATCATATATTCAGTATTTTATCAACAAAATTCAGTAAAAACAACCAATCTTTACTTCCATATTCCCTGTTTTGTAAAATATTCAGCCCTTGCCCCGGCTTCATCAATAATTTTCATATCATATCCTATCACTTTAAGAAGCTTTATTGCATTTCTAGTAGTTGCCGGTCCCATTTTGAGCTGATAATTAAACAACACGTCATCATCAACAACTTCCTCCTCAAAATGATAATTTTTATATGACTGTTCCAGTATTTTCGTAAGTTCTATATCATGGGTAGCCGCAAAGCATACAGTTTTTTCCCTTGAAAGCCTGTCAAGTATTACGCTTGAGGCTGCAATTCTCTCAACCGTGTTTGTCCCTCTTAAGACTTCGTCTATAAAACACATAATCTGCTTCTTTCCCTTAATGCTTTTATCCAGTATACGCTTTAAGGATTTAATCTCCACTATATAATAGCTTTCATTGCTCTCCAAATCATCTCTTAATGCCATTGAGGAGTATATCAGAGCTTCACTCATAGATAAACTCTCTGCACATACAGTATATATTGTTTGTGCTAATATGGCATTTATTGCAACAGTTTTTAAAAAGGTAGACTTGCCTGAAGCATTGGAGCCTGTAAGAAGCACTGCCTTTTCTGCTGCCATGGAATTTTTAACTGCATTCTCTATGATAGGATGAAAAAGCTCTGTAAATTCTATATACTTCCTATGTCCTTCTCTCTCAATACATGGTGTACCATACACGCCGTACTCATTAATAAGAAGCCTTTTAAATGATGACACTGCAATGGCGGCTTCTATTCTTCCCATAGTCTCATATAATTCATCTATCATATCTATCTTATCATCTGTAGCTTTTACTATAGAATTAAATTTTATTAAATCTACATGAAAAAGCATTTTTACGTATTCCATTATTATGCCCATAATAGAATCATTCATTGTACCGTCTGATATAAGATACATATTTCTTGTAAGATATTTAAGTTCTCCCGTAAGCCTGTTTATCCTTCCATTGTATTCCTTAAGTGGCCCCGCATCAAAATTTTCTATCTCCTTTGCACACTCTACCATTCCCACAAGGTACTTACAGCATACAAAGTAATTCCCTACCCTGCCCTTTTCCTTATAATAAGTATATATATTAAATGAAAAAACTGCTATAAGCACCATAACTGCTATGGCGGGATTTATAAAAAACATTCCTATTGTCCCAAATGCCAAGGCTGCACATATATAATTTAACAAATTACTTTTTTTATCTAAATCACCCAGTCTGTGAATAAAATCAAAAAATGATATTGACTTTGTTCTTCCAAGTCTGGAATAAATATACTGAAGCTTTTTTGCCTTATCCGGATTATTTAAAAAGTATTCGCTTAAACTGTTAAACTCTTCTAAGGAAGCTGTATCGAAATTAATTGTTCTGATAAGGCTATACAGATACTCCTCACCTATGGAGGAATTTGTATTGTTTAAAAGCATAAATATGTTGTCCATAGATAAATCATTCCATGTAATATCATCAACAATACTCTCACTGTATTTTTCTTTTCTTCTGTCAAAATAAAATCTTATTCTGCTATATTCCTCATATTTATATTCCCTGCCCGGTCTTTTTCCATATGTCTCATCAAGAAATTTTTTCATCTTTTCTGCTTTTGCACGCTTCGCTGCCACAGACTGTGCCGCAAAGAAAACTATGGCTATTCCTATTATAATAAAATATCCGTATACTCCCATGAATTATGCTCCTTTTTTAAGTTACTTCTTTTGCTTTAGCATAACACAGCATATAACATTGTTCAAGGCAAAATATATTAAAGTTGCCTTACATTTTACCTATATTTGCTAAAAAGAAAAGTATAGTTTAACTTTGCAACGCATATACCTATAGTAATAAATACAATGAGGAGATGTATATTATATGGAAGATTTTAATTTATACAGAGATATAAAAGAACGTACTGACGGAGAAATTTATATAGGCGTTGTAGGTCCTGTGCGGTGCGGTAAATCCACTTTCATTAAGCGATTTATGGATTTAATGGTTATCCCTGCGATTTCGGACCCTCACAAAAGGGAACGTGCCAATGACGAGCTTCCTCAGTCATCAGCAGGCAAAACCATAATGACAACAGAACCTAAGTTTATTCCAAAGGAAGCCGCTCTTATTAATCTTGATGACAAAACAAATGTAAAGGTCAGACTTATTGACTGTGTGGGATATATGACAAAGGGTGCAGTAGGACACATTGAAGAGGATAAGGAAAGAATGGTAAAAACTCCGTGGTTTGACTATGAAATTCCCTTTACCCAGGCTGCCTCCATCGGAACCAGAAAGGTAATAGCTGACCACTCTACCATAGGTCTTGTTGTAACTGCTGACGGCTCATTTGGAGAATTTGAGAGGGAGGATTACTTAGAACCTGAGGATAAAACCATAACAGAGCTTTTATCTTTAGGAAAGCCTTTTGTCGTACTGCTAAATTCTGCAAAGCCTTATTCTGAACAGTGCAGGGCATATGCTGACGAAATCTCATCAAAATACGAAGTCACGGTAATACCTGTAAACTGCAGTCAGCTAAAAGCTGAAGATATTAAGAATATTCTTGAAAAATGCCTTTTTGAATTTCCAATAACAAGGCTTAACTTTTTCATTCCCAAATGGGTTGAAATTCTTCCAAATGACCACTGGCTTAAAGATGCAATCATTAACTGCGTAAAAGAAAAAATAAAGGTACTCAGACGAATGAGTCAGGTGTCTGACAGCTCCTTTGAAAATGAATGTACATACATAACATCAATAAAAATAACATCAAGGGATTACTCCTCCGGCATCTGTGATATATATATTGACGTGGATAACTGCTATTATTATGAAATATTAAGTGACCTTACCGGCACAAATATTTCAAATGAATATGAGCTTATTCACACTATCAGGGAGTTATCCTCACTACGTGATGAATATGTTAAGGTAAAGGATGCTATGGAATGTGTTCACGCCAAGGGCTACGGAGTAGTTATGCCTGCAAGGGAGGAAATTGTTTTGGAAGAGCCTGAGGTTATTAAAAACGGTGCAAAGTACGGCGTTAAAATAAAAGCTGAAGCTCCGTCAATCCATATGATTAAGGCAAATGTTCTTACTGAAATTGCTCCTATTGTAGGCAGCGAGGAGCAGGCAAAGGATTTAATAGAATTTATCAAGGAAAATGCAAAGAAAAATGAAAACGGCATCTGGGAAACAAATATTTTCGGAAAAACCATAGACCAGATAGTATCGGAAGGCATACGAAATAAAATTGATAAGCTTTCTGACGGAACACAGGAAAAAATGCAGGAGACCATACAAAAAATCACCAACGACAGCAAGGGCGGAGTTATTTGCATCATTATATAATTGTAATCGACATAA
>CALWSG010000025.1 GCA_944384155.1 uncultured Lachnospiraceae bacterium
GTACGAAGACGGTATCCTCGCCTTCATGACCGACCCCGCAATTCCCTTTACCAACAATCAGGCGGAGAGGGATATACGGATGACCAAGGTCCACGAGAAAGTGTCCGGTGGCTTTCGCTCGCTACAGGGAGCACTGTTCTATTGTCGTATCCGCAGCTATCTCTCCACATGTTCAAAACGCAGTATCCCAAGGCACGAAGCTCTGAGACTGCTCTTCTCTGGCGCATTGCCTGACTTCATCGACCTCATCGACCTCACAAAGATACCAAGCAAACTGATGGAGATCGTCCTGCCCAACGCTCTTAAAGTAGACGTGGATGGCGAAAACCCTCAGGATATCACAACCTCTCTCAGGCTGAACAATCTGAGTAGTTACCAGAGATATTTGTCATAGTCCTTTTGAGTCCTGCGATTGTTTTTGGGAGGGATAATATGAACTGCCTGACGACTGAGCTGATGCCCAATAATGGTATCGGTGCCGTAAGCCTTGTCGGTCAGCACGAACTGGAGAGGAAGCCCCTCCAACAGTGCAGTCCCCTGGGTACAATCGACCTGATTCCCAGCTGTTATCAAGAATCAAACAGGCATACCATGTTCATCTACCGCTGCGTGAAGCTTGGTGTTAATACCTCCTTTGGTCCTCCCTGCATCCTCTGTCCCGCCAGGAACTCCCATGCCATACTGGTGAACCTTGATATGACTGGCATCAATCATAATCCATTCAAAATCTGGGCAGCTAGTGAAAAGTTTTGCCAGTCTGGTCCAAAAGCCGGCTTTGGCAAGTCTGCGAAATCTCACAAAAACACTATTCCAGTGTCCATAGTCTGGAGGAAGATCACGCAGGGGGCTCCTGAGCGCATAAGCCACAGGACGGCATTGAAAAAGCGCCTATTGTCACCGCAGGGCGGCCACGCCTGCCATCGCTGTCAGGGAATACGGGTTCAATTTTGACCCAAAGCTTATCGCTGATGTCATGACGGTGGTGAGTTGAGATGTCCATACTGTGGCTATCCTGCCAAAAGTATGGAGAGTAGGAAAAAACAATCACATTGGCAAAGTCAGCCATGAGCTGAATTTGTCAACACACCCTAGGGTGTGACTGAATGGATACGAATCAGGTAGCAGGTGGATGATGAAAAAAAATATTGCTAGATTTATCACATTATATAGAAATATAAAATTTTTATGTGGAAATGATTTAAAAAATATGTATAGAAATTTGATTGAAACTTCGATTTATTATAACTCAAGTACAAATATTAAGTTACCAAATATTTTAACTAGTGAAGAAACTTTAGAAATACTTTTAAGTTGCGATAAAAGTTTAATAAGATTTGGCGATGGAGAACTTAGTATTATTGAGGGGGAGGGGATTGCGTGTCAAAAATATGATATAAATTTATCAAAAAGGTTGAGAGAAATATTAAAAACAAAAGATAAGAAATTTATTATTGGAATAAATAGGGAATTCTATTATCCTAATCCATACAATCCATTGCTAAATAATACAGAACTAAATTTTCGACTATTTAATGTGCCATATTTTAGAAGTATATTAAATAAATATATTGATTATGAAACAACTTATTGCAATGGCACAATTACATCAATAAGCCAAGATATGATTATTGAAGGTGTTTATGAAAAATTTAGAAAAATATGGAATAAAAAAGAAATTTTAATTGTCACAAATAAAAATATAATAAATAAAATATCATACAATATTTTTGATAATGCATTGCATGTAAAATATGTATATGTGCCATCAACAAATGCATGGGATGTGTATAGTTATATATATAAAGATGTTATTAAAAATAATAAAGAAACACTTATTATAGCTATGGCAGGGCCTACAGCTAAGATATTAGTATATGATCTTACTTTAATTGGGTATCGAGTGCTTGATTTAGGTCATCTTATGAAAGCATATGACTTTTATAAAAAAAATATTTCACTAACTTCAAATAATATTCGTAAGTTTTTTATGCCAGATTAAGAAAGTTCTCTGTTATATATTAAATATTGTCAATCTAAAAGGGTTCATCCTTTTACAAAATTTAAGAAGAAAATTAATGACTGAAACTCATGAATATACGGAGTATGAGATGGAGCTGAGTACATATAATTTAAAAAAAAACAACAGTTAAGCAAGTATTCATTGTTGTGATCAGTATATTTATAAATTTTTTGAATATAAAAGAAACAAAACATATGTAAATTAAAGTTCCATGAATTCAAAAATTAATTGCAATTCTTTATAGCCCTAGATCCTCCTCTGCAAGGCTAGAGTTGGGGAAGAAAAACGAAAAAAATAGACAAAATATTACACAGGAGATCATATGAAAAAAATGCACGAGTTTTCTTATAAATTTTCACAAATTTTTTCAAATATCTACTATAAAGAAAATTACGACATCAGAAAATTAGATCAAATTAATTATTGGAAAAAAAATATTTATGATATTATAAAATTATTTTATTTGCTAAATGATGATGACAGTAAAGAAGTGTATATAAAGGTATTACAATTATATCTT
>CALWSG010000026.1 GCA_944384155.1 uncultured Lachnospiraceae bacterium
TACACAGTAGGATTTTATAAAGAAAGGTAAGGCAAATGGGAGAAAAGATAAAATCAATAGGGAACATAGTTAGTATAATATTGTTTGTTATGATATTTTCAGTAAAGGCATACGGAGCAGATTTTAATACATCAGTCTCGTCAGCAGAGGCGACACAGGGAGAAACGGTTACGGTAACAATAACATTTTCATCAGATGTAACTATAGGTGCATATGATATGAACATTCAGTATGATTCTAATGTTCTTGAATATGTATCAGGTGCAGATGGGGGCGGCGGCGGTTCCCTTCAGATAATTTCAGAGATAGTAAATTCAAATAAGGATACAAGGACTATTACCTTTAAGGCTAAGTCACCGGGGACAAGTGCAATTAATGTAGTTAAGTTTGGCGACGTGTGCGACATGAATGGTGATGACCTGACAGTAAAAGCCGGAAGCGGAAGTGTGACGGTTAAGGCACAGCCTGTTGCGTCAACAAATAATTATCTGTCATCATTGCAGATTTCAGCAGTATATGACAATGGAGCCACAAGCGGGGTAACATTATCCCCGGGATTTTCAAAGGATGTAACGGAATATAATGTTTCCCTGGATGCGGGAGCTTCAAGGCTTGTTGTGTCAGCAGCTGCAGAGGATGGCAAATCAACAGTAACTGTGGGAGGAACAAAGCTGGTGTCCGGAGCCAACACTGCTACTGTGGAAGTAAAAGCAGAAAACGGAAGTGTGAGGGTATATTATATATACGCAAATGTTAAGGTTCCGGAAACTACAACACAGCCTCCTACGGAGGAGCCGGCAACGGAAGAACCTGCAACGGAGGAGCCCGCAACAGAGGAGCCGACAGATGCTCCGGAAGATGACACAAGAAAAATAAATATATCGGGAACGGAATATACAGTAACAGATGTAACAGATGAAGTTGCATTGCCGGAGGGATTTGAAAAATCCCTGATTTCATGGAATGGAACAGAAATTACAGGTGCTTCCGATTTATCAAAAACATTATCACTTATATATGTGTTAAATGAGGCAACCGGGGAATATACATTTTTTATATATGAAGCAGAAGACGGAGGATATGAGCCGTTTCTCACATATGATATTACTCAGAGAACTTATATTATGTTAAATGTGGAAGATGATTTGATGTACGGAGGAAGTCCTGCATATGAAAGCAGCAGTTTAGAGCTTGTTTCTATGATGATAGGAAGCGGATATGTAGATGCATATAAATTAAAAAATCTGCAAAATATCTATATAGTGAGGGCTATGGACTGGTATAATAAAATAAATTATTACTATTATAACAGTGATGACGGAAGCATGCTTCCTTACTTTGATATAGAAGCAGACAGCAGTAATAATCAACAGGTGGAAGCAATGCAGCAGTTGGTTTCGGATGAGCATGAGGCATATGAGGAGAGAATAAATAAGAGAAATATTTTAATCTGTGCTATGGGGATATTTATTGTTGTCCTATTGGCAGGAGGAATATGGGTAATTATAAAAGATAAAGGCATATTAAAAAAGAGCAGGGAAGATGAAGAACAAGAGTACGAAGACAGTGAATATGAAGATGAAATAAATACAGATAATGAGGATATTTCTAACGAGGATGGAAATATAGAGGAAAAAGCCGGGGAAAACAACGAAGAAGAGGCGGCGTCAGAGGAGCCGGGTATAGACCGGGAGAATAGTATGCAGGAAAGCATTCAGGAGGACAGCTTAGCAAATAATGAGTGTGAGAAGGCTGAGGCAGGAGCAGAAGAAGCACAGGAAGAAAGCATACAGGAGACAATGGGAGAGGAGGATATAGATAAGGCTATAGATGATTTGATTAATAAATTATCAAAGTAATGATTAGGAAAGGACAGAGCAAATGCAGGAGAAATTTACAAAAAGTGCAAAGCTGGCTATAGAATATGCACATAAATGTGCAAAGGATATGGAGCATGGATTTGTGGGAACAGAGCATATTCTATATGGTCTGGCAAAGGCAAGGGACAGTGTGGCATCGGTAATACTCAATAATTATAAGGTTACAGATGAGAGAATATTAGAGGTTATAGAAGGCTTTTTTTCGGCAAAACCGATAGGGGTTGCAGAGCCGGAGGGATTTTCTGCCAGTGCAGGTGCAGTACTTGAAAATGCGTCAAGAGAAGCCGCAAGATTTAAATCAAAAACCATAGGAACAGAGCATTTGCTTATGGCGGTTCTTAAAGATATGGATTGTACAGGATTTAGAATACTATCTATGATGGACGTGAGCCATCAGAAAATGTATGGGGAAATTCTTGCTGCTATGGGACAGGAGCCTAATCTGGTTAAGGAGGAGTTTCAAAACGGAAGACCTGTAAAAAGCAGAAGACAGCACGGTCAGGCATTAGCACAGTACAGCAGGGATTTAACAGAGATGGCATCAGAGGGGAGACTTGACCCTGTGGTAAGACGTGAAGATGAGATAAATCGTGTAATACAAATATTAAGCAGAAGAACGAAAAATAATCCATGCCTTATAGGAGAGCCGGGAGTGGGAAAGACAGCGGTAGTAGAAGGTCTGGCAATAAGGATAGCGGAAGGAAGGGTGCCTGATTCAATAAGAAATTTAAAGGTTTTGACACTGGACTTATCCGGTATGGTGGCAGGCTCTAAGTATAGGGGAGAGTTTGAGGAGCGTATTAAAAGGATAATAAACGAAGTAAAAAATGCAGGAAATATTTTACTGTTTATAGATGAAATACACACCATTATAGGTGCAGGAGGTGCAGAAGGGGCAATAGATGCAGCCAATATACTTAAGCCGTCATTGGCAAGGGGTGAGCTTCAGATAATAGGAGCCACAACCATATCAGAATACAGAAAGTATTTCGAGAAGGATGCGGCATTGGAAAGGAGATTTCAGCCTGTTAATATTCAGGAGCCTGATGAGAGTGCGGCAATAGATATATTAAAGGGATTGCGTCCAAGGTATGAGGAGCATCACGGGGTTATTATAACTGACAGTGCCATAGATGCCGCAGTTAAAATGTCAGAGAGATATATAAATGACCGGCATTTGCCTGACAAGGCAATAGACCTTATAGATGAGGCTTCATCAAAGGTGAGTCTGGCTGCTTATACGGTTCCTGACGAGGTAAAGGAGCTTGAGGAAAAAATTAAGGCATGTGAAAAAATGATAGAAGCATATATTGTAAAAGAAGAATATGCAAAGGCAGGCCAGATAAAGGAAGAGATGGAGAAAGAGGAGGACAGGCTCATTAAGCTTAATGACAGATGGAAAAGCTCAAGACGAAGCAAGAAACCGTCTGTTGATGAAAATGATATAGCAGATGTTGTATCAATGTGGACAAAAATACCTGTAAAGAAGCTTTCGGAAACAGAGAGCAACAGACTTAAGAAGCTTGAGAGAATTCTTCATAACAGAGTTGTGGGACAGGATGAGGCAGTAAATGCAGTGGCAAGGGCAGTAAAGCGTGGAAGAGTAGGGCTTAAGGATCCCAAGAGACCTATAGGTTCATTTCTGTTTTTGGGACCTACAGGAGTGGGTAAAACAGAGCTTTCAAAAGCACTTGCAGAGGCAGTGTTTGGTGATGAGAATTCAATGATAAGAATTGATATGACTGAGTATATGGAAAAGCACAGCGTATCTAAAATAATAGGTTCACCTCCGGGATACGTAGGCTTTGAGGAGGGGGGACAGCTGAGCGAAAAGGTAAGGAGAAATCCATATTCCGTAATATTGTTTGACGAGATAGAAAAGGCACATCCCGATGTGTTTAATATACTGCTTCAGGTTCTTGACGACGGACATATAACAGACACTCAGGGAAGACGCGTCGACTTTAAGAATACCATTATTATAATGACCTCCAATGCAGGTGCTGAGAGGATAATGGATCCTAAGAAGCTGGGATTTGGTGCAGGAGATGATGAGAAGGCTGATTATGAATCAATGAAAGCATCTGTTATGGAAGTGCTGAAAAAAATGTTTAAGCCGGAATTTTTAAACAGAATAGATGAAACTATAGTATTTCATGCACTTACAAAAAAGGATATGGGAGATATTATTACCATTATGCTTAAGGAAATTCAGAAAAGAATTAAGGAGCAGATGAATATAACATTGAATATAACCCCTGCTGCAAAGAAATATATAGTTGAGAAGTATTATGACAAAAAGTATGGCGCAAGACCGATTAGAAGAGCATTGCAAAACACTATAGAGGATAAGCTTGCAGAGGAAATTTTGGAGGGGAATATTAAAAGAGGTGATACGGTAAATGTTGCGGTATCCGACAGGAATTTAAAGTTTAATGTACAATAACGGCAAAAATGTGTTGGATATTTTTACCATATGTGATACAATACAATTATCAATTAACGTGAAAATGGCAGATACTATTTTTTCACTCTGAAAAAGAAAAAAACATAAAATACCATAGGAGGATTAAGAAAATGCCAGTAATAGAAGGATTAATCCGTAGGGAGGCAGACGGAACCATAAGCTTTGGAGATTACACTTTAGACACAAAGTCAAAGGTGTCAGATTACGAGATAAACGGTGATTTATATAAGGTTAAGACCTTTAAGGAGATTACAAAGCTTGAGAAAAACGGAATGTTCGTGTATGAGTCTGTGCCGGGAACGGCAGTTATGAACATGTCTTTAACTGACAATGGTATGACATTTACCGTAGAGAGCGACTGTGATTCTCAGATTACTGTTGAAATGGAGCCTGAAACGGAATATACCATATATATAGACGGACAGAATGCAGGAAGAATGAAAACAAACTTAGGTGGAAAGCTGTCCCTAAGTATAGAGAATAAGGGAATCGAAAAGGCTGATATAGAGATAAAAAAGGCATAGTTATATAAACATATATATTAATATAAAATTTTAGTGCCGCTTAAAAGCGGCACTTTATATAAGCAGGAGGAGAGTGTGAAAAAGGTTAAAGAAACAGCTTTTTTCTGTAAAGAATGCGGATATGAATCTTCTAAGTGGCTGGGACAGTGTCCGGGCTGCAGGGAGTGGAATACTATGGTGGAGGAGCCTGTGGCAGGTAAAAAAAAGCCGGATAGCCGTGTAGGCACAGGAAGGGAGAAACCTGCTCTTTTAAGGGATATTCAAACAGATGATGATGAGCGGTTATCCACAGGCTTTAAGGAGCTTGACAGGGTTCTTGGAGGGGGAATAGTAAGAGGTTCTCTTGTGCTTATCGGAGGTGACCCCGGAATAGGAAAATCCACTATACTGCTTCAGATATGCAAAAATTTGGCGGATAAGGGCAAAGATGTGCTGTACATATCAGGAGAGGAGTCATTAAAGCAGATAAAACTGAGGGCAGACCGTATAGGAGAGTTTAATGACGGATTAAAGCTTTTGTGTGAGACAAATCTTGAAAACATAGAGGAAAGTCTTAGGGAGATGAAGCCCTATGCTGCAGTTATTGATTCTATACAGACTATGTACAGAGAGGATGTGGCAAGCGCTCCGGGAAGTGTAAGTCAGGTAAGGGAGTCAACCAATATATTGATGCAGACAGCAAAAAGCTTGGGCATTGCAATATTTATAGTAGGTCATGTTACTAAGGAGGGAGTAGTGGCGGGTCCCAGAGTTCTTGAGCATATGGTAGATACGGTGCTTTATTTTGAGGGAGACCGGCATGCCTCTTACAGAATATTAAGGGGAGTGAAAAACAGATTCGGTTCAACAAATGAGATAGGCGTATTTGAAATGATGGACAAAGGACTAAAAGAGGTTGAGAATCCTTCTGAGTATATGCTAAACGGAAGACCTGAAAATGCATCGGGCTCAGTAGTTGCATGTTCAATAGAAGGAACAAGACCGGTTCTTGTGGAGATACAGGCATTAGCATGCAGGACAAGCTTTGGAATGCCAAGAAGAACAGCAGCAGGCACTGATTATAACAGAGTGAATCTTCTTATAGCTGTGCTGGAAAAGCGGCTTGGCATGAAATTCAGCGAGTATGATGTATATATTAATATGGCAGGAGGCATAAGACTAAATGAACCTGCATTGGATTTAGGCATTATTATGTCGCTTATATCAAGCTATAAGGACAGACCTATAGATGAGAAAATTGTAGCCTTTGGAGAGGTTGGATTATCAGGAGAAGTAAGAGCTGTAAGCATGGCAGACAGAAGAGCAGGAGAGGCAAAGAAGCTGGGCTTTGAAACATGCATCATGCCAATGGTATCGTCACAAGCTATAAAAAATATGTCAGGAATCAAGATAATAGGTATAGACAATATAAGGGAATTAATTAATATTATATAAAGCGGAGCTGCTTAAGCTCAAAAAAAAGATGGAGGTACATATAATATGGATAATCAGTTAGCAGAACAGATAATGAATATAGTGGAGGACTTGGATGCATCACAGCTTAAGCTGGAAAAGAATGCATTTGATGTAATTAATTCATCAGATACATCCCTTAACCTTGTTAAGGATGGTATAGATGCTGTGGAAAATCTTGTAGGAAAAATACAGCAGCTTCATGAGTCTGTTCGTGCATCACAGAAGGCAATGGAGCAGATGACAGAAGTGTCTAAGGTTATTGCGCAGTTTGCAAATGTAATATCAGGAATAGCAAATAAGACAAATATACTTTCACTTAATGCCTCCATAGAGGCGGCAAGGGCAGGAGAACACGGAAGAGGCTTTGCCGTGGTGGCAGAGGAGGTTCAAAAGCTTGCAAATCAGTCAAAATCATCATCTGCCGAAATTGCAGATAAGATAAAGGCAGTTCAGGAATATGTTGATGGAATAACAGAGGTTATGGGTGATATATATGAAAACTCCGAGGAGCAGAATCAAATGGCATCATCAATAGGAGAGCTTTTGCAGAAGGTTCTGGAGGCTGCCATGGTGGCAAATGACGTTTCAAGAAACATGGAAAATGAGATTGCATATCAGAGGGATATTACAGATAAGGCAAGGGTGGCATTAAATAGCTGTGAGGAATAATATAGTTAAGATGTTAAAAGGAATTGATTTGAAAAGCAAGTCCTTCTTAATTCTAGGTTAATGATATGTGAGTAAAATAATATAAATATATAGATAATTATAAGTAATTCATTAGTATTTTAAACATAATGTGAAACTGAAAAATGGAGGTATGTGTATGAAAATAAAAATAGGAGTTTTTGTATTATTTGTTTTTCTAATTTTGGCAGGAAGTCAAAATGGAATTTTAGCAGAAGAAGAAATACAATCATATAATAAATCAGAAAATCAACAGATGTATTTTTGTATTGAGCATATAAATAAAAAATTTGATAATGTGATATTACAAAATTATGATATGAATATAGTTTATTCTATTAAGTTTGAAAATGAGCAAATTGATTTATATCCTCAGTTTATTTCAAAATTGGATGCAATTAAAATGATTAAGTGTGATGCAGAAAGAGTAATTGTGTTGTTGAAAGAGAAATATAGTTTGGATAATATGGTTTTGGAAAATTGGAAAGATTATCGAAATGCACTTGAGAATTTAATGAGAGATGTTAATAAACCTGAATGGTGTACTGCAAGCAACGATGAAATTAAAAAGTTGAATGCAGTGTTTAGGGGATTGGAAAATGAGGAGTTTAATATAGAAATAATTAATACAATAAACAATAATAATACAGAAATGTTATTAGAAGATAAGGAGTTTATTGGATTACTACCAATTAGACTAGAAAATATCGGGTTGCATCAAATATTTATAAATAAAAATAATGATAGTCAGAGTATATATTTAAAAGAAAATATATTGGAATTAAAAGCAGCATCTGGATATTCTAATACTAGTGCGTTAAAATATGCTACAGCACATGCAACAAGCAGAAATACTTCTCAGTATGCTTCATTTAGTGCTGACTGTACTAACTTTGTTTCACAGATAATGGAAGCAGGGGGAAAGCAACAGGATAATACAGGTAATAAAAATAGTGGTTGGTGGTACAAAGGGAGATATAGTTATTCGCTTTCGTGGACTGTAGCTCATAATTTTGTTGCATATTTTAAAATATATACAGGTACTACATATCATAGGCAATTTAGCAGAGATTTGAAAACAGGCGATTATATTGCACTTGATGAAGATCAAGATGGAAGAATTGACCATATGGGATATGTTGTGCAAGTGTCAGTTATAGAGGCTACAGCTGAAGATGGTCATATATATGAAAAATATAAAGTTGCACAGCATACACCGGATTATCTTTTGTGGACAACAGATGAAGATAATCATTGGGAAACTTATAATTGCAAGGGAACATATTATATTGTAAGACCGTAAAAAATTAGGAGGGGTATGTATGAAGAACATTAAATCAAGTATATTACTTACTGCATTGATGATGGTCAATGTGATATTTTTATTTCTTATATGGTGGAAAGTATATGAATATGTAAATATTAATATGGAAGATGAGATTTTATTAAGCAGTAAAATTGGTATAGAATACATATGTATGGATATGATTGCAGCAGCAGTATATGTTATAGGAATAGTGTTGGCAATAGCAGGAATATGGCTGTCAGCAATAAATGGGGCAAAAATACCTGTATTCATAACCGGATGGGGAGGAGTGTTGTTTATAGTTTCGTTGATAGTATGTTACTATAACGAGAATATCATATATTTGGCCGGTAAAGGGGAACTTACGCAAAATTACTATATAGGAACGATATATGCCATTATAAGTGTTCTGGTCGTGACATTTTGTATATTTTTTAGAGCTTATAATATAGAAATGAATAAGGCGTTAATAAAAGAAAATATAATTAGTACAATAATTATAGGAATAAATTTTTTGTTTTTACCATTAGTATGGTGGCAAAAACATGATATGTTAATAGGGAGACCGGATGATTATATTATGAGTGATAAAACCGGAATTGAATATATGCATAGAGTAGGAAGTATATGGATATATATTATGGCATTAGTAATGATTTTTGCGGCAATATGGCTAATGGCAGTAAGAAATATAAGAAGAATCTTGCCACTAATATTAATGTTGTCGGGTATGGTTTTGTTTATTGTTTCATTCTTTATTAAAGATGCGACAGAAATTTGGTATATGGAAAATAGTGGAGGAGAACTAACAGCAGCCTATTATATAGCATTGGTTTATGCCATTGTTTCAGTGCTTATTGTAGCGGGAATTAATATTTTTAAGAAATATAAAAATATTATTAATTGATGATTTTAAATTTATTGTATTATAAAATAAATGAGAGAATTGGAAGGAAATTTTGTTTGATTTTGATTGACAAGAAGTAACTCTTATGATATACTACTCTAGTCCGTTATGAGGACTGACATATAGGGGTGTAGTTCATCGGTAGAATAAGAGTCTCCAAAACTCCAGAGGAGGGTTCGATTCCTTCCACCCCTGTTATTAACAAAAAGCCCTGAATTTTCAGGGCTTAGTATGGTGCGGTAAAATGTTTTGAGTAAAATGTTTTGAGTTTTGTAAAAGGAGGGCAATAATGAGAGAGATGGAATTTAAAATGGAAAGAGAAAATCTTGTGGAAATAGGTCAGGAGGTGGAAATCACTGAGGGCAAGCTTCCAAGCAGCTATTATTATACAATAGAGCCGGCAGTTGCAATGTCAGCAAATTATACGTTTAGGGAAAGGTTAAAATCAACAAAAGGCATTGTTAAAAATATTCATGAGACTGAAAGAGGCTTTTTTGTAACAGTTGAATTTGATGAATATTAAAAACAATCATAAACAATCATAAAAATTAGGAAAAAAGGAGAGCAAATAAACAACGCTTCTCCTTTTTTTGTGCATTATATACAAAAATATAGAAGAATATTTGTGAATGAAAATGATTGACTATGACTGAAAGTGAGTGTATATTATAGATACAAGATGAGTGATTAAACAGATTACAAACTCGTTATGCATAAAAAATATGTGCGGAATGGAGGATAGTGTGAAAAATAAGCTCGAAAGCTTATTTTTCACAAGCCATACATAGCATGGCTTTGGCTATTTGTGTCGGAGCGTCACAAATAAGCCCTGATGGCAGACGCAAATTGAAGATTTGCGTTGCCCCGTCGCATAAAACGCTCCGGAATGGAGGATTAGTATGCTTCAGGAGGAAAGGTTTATAGAGATAGTTAAGCTGGTGGAAAACAGAAAAAGCGTGACGGTTCAGGAATTAATGGAAATATTTAACGCTTCAGAATCCACCATAAGAAGGGATTTAAATGCACTTCATCAAATGGGAAAGCTTATTAAGGTACATGGCGGAGCGGTGGCAGACAGCGGATATTTGTCATTAGATATGGATGTGGCAGAAAAGAGTAATATAAATAAAGAGGAGAAAATTGCAATAGCAAAATATTCAGCGTCCCTTATAAAAAACGAAGATTTTGTTTTTATGGATGCAGGAACTACAACAGAGTTTATGATTGATTTTATAACTGCAAAGCAGGCTGTTTTTGTTACAAATGCAATAAGTCATGGAAGAAAACTTGCAAGAAACGGTTTTACCGTCTTTGTTACGGGAGGTGAGTTAAAAGGTATAACAGAAGCAGTTGTTGGAGAAGATACTGTAAGGACACTTAAGCGTTATAATTTTACAAAAGGCTTTTTTGGAACTAACGGAATACACCTTGAAAGAGGATATACAACACCTGATATAAGAGAAGCACTTGTAAAAAGTCAGGCAATGAAAAGATGCAGGGAGTGTTACGTGCTGGCAGATGAATCAAAGTTTAATCAAGTTTCTCCCGTTACATTTGGAGGATTCGAAGATGCCATTATTATAACCCGCAACTTAAAAAATAATGAATACAAAAAATATAAAAATGTAAAGGAGGTTAATTAAGTTGATTTACACTGTAACATTTAATCCTGCCATTGATTATATTGTGTCAATGGAGGAGCTTAAGCAGGGAACCGTAAACAGAACTGACAGTGAACAGGTGCTTCCGGGAGGAAAGGGAATAAACGTATCTATCGTTCTAAAAAATCTGGGACATGATAATACGGCACTTGGCTTTTTGGCAGGCTTTACGGGAGAAACAATAGACACAATGCTTAGAAGCCACGGATGTACCACAGACTTTATAAAGGTTAATAATGGAATGTCACGAATAAATGTTAAGATAAAATCAAATCTTGAAACAGAGATAAACGGAACAGGACCTGATATAGGTGATGACCATATAAAGCAGCTTTACAGAAGGCTTGATAATTTAAAAGCAGGTGATATTCTTGTCCTGGCAGGAAGCATACCAAAAACCATAAATAACAGTATATATATGGACATTATGGAGTATCTTATGGAAAAGGATATAAAGATAGTTGTGGATGCAACAAGGGAGCTTCTTGTGAATGTACTTAAGTATAAACCGTTTATGGTAAAACCGAATAATCATGAATTGGGGGAAATATTTGGTGTAAAGCTTAAAGATAAGGAAGAGGTAAAAAAATACGGACTAAGACTTAAGGAAATGGGAGCTGTCAATGTTCTTGTATCAATGGCGGGAGAAGGGGCAGTTCTTATAGACGAGGAAGGAAATGTACATGAAAGCCATGCTCCAAAGGGAAAGCTTGTAAATTCCGTGGGGGCAGGAGATTCAATGGTGGCTGGATTTATAGCAGGATATTTAGAAAGCGGGTCATATGATAAGGCCTTTAAAATGGGGGTTGCTACAGGAAGTGCAAGTGCATTTTCAAAATATCTTGCAACAAGAGCAGAGGTTGAGGAGCTTCTAAAGAGTATGTGAGGATAAGATGGTGGGTAAAAGCGTTTGCAGGAATGGAGGATTAGTATGAGAATCACGGATTTACTTAAAATTGAGAGTGTAGCATTGGGGTGTAAGGTAAATAATAAGAAGGAAGCATTGGATACGGCTGTAGACCTTATGGCAAAGTCAGGAAACATAAGGGATAAGGAGGAATACAGAAAAGTTGTATATGCCAGGGAGGAGGAAGGCACAACCGGTATAGGAGAAGGCATAGCCATACCTCATGGAAAATGCAGTGCAGTAAATTCTCCGGGGCTGGCTGCTATGGTTATACCGGAGGGTGTGGATTTTGAATCTCTTGACGGACAGCCGGCAACACTTTTGTTTCTTATAGCAGCACCTAACACAGAGGATAATGTACATCTTGATGTGTTAAGCAGGCTGTCGGTTATGCTTATGGATGAAGATTTTACGGCAAATTTAAGAAAGGCGGAAACACCTGAGGAGTTTCTTAGCATTATAGATGAGGCTGAGAGGGCAAAGGATAAAGAAGGCGAAAGGAGCGAGGATAAAGAAACAGCAGGGCATGATATGGGTAATAAAAAATCCGTAAAAATACTTGCGGTTACAGGCTGTCCTACGGGAATAGCACATACCTATATGGCGGCAGAAAGCATAGAAAAGGCAGCAGCGGCTGTGGGATGCAGTGTAAAGGTGGAAACAAGAGGCTCAGGAGGGGCAAAAAATGTATTAACTGCTGAGGAAATAGAAGAGGCAGACGGTATTATAGTAGCGGCTGACACAAAGGTTCCAATAGAACGGTTTAACGGAAAAAAGGTTATTTTCTGCAAGGTAGCAGACGGCATAAGTAAGTCAGAGGAGCTTGTAAGAAAAATAGCTGAGGGAAATGTGGCTGTATATAAAGCAGACATCAGCAGTTCAGATGATGACAGTGTGTCAGTAGAAGGAGAAAAGTTTGGCTGGCATACAATATATAAGCATCTTATGAACGGCGTTTCCCATATGCTTCCGTTTGTGGTAGGAGGAGGTATTCTCATAGCCATAGCATTTCTTATAGACGGACTTTCAGTTGATATAGCAACCCTTGAAGACAAATCACAATTTGGAACCATAACAGAGACGGCAGCATTTTTTAAAACTATAGGAGGTTATGCATTTAACTTTATGCTTCCTATACTTGCGGGATATATTGCAATGAGTATAGGAGACAGACCTGCTCTTGCACTTGGATTCGTAGGAGGATATATGGCATCTGCGGGAAAGAGCGGATTTCTCGGTGCCCTTGTTATAGGCTTTGTTGCAGGCTATATAATTGTAGGATTAAAGAAGATTTGCAGCTATCTGCCTGAAAAGCTTGAAGGTATTAAGCCTGTACTTATATATCCTTTGTTTGGAATACTGATTATAGGTGTGTTGATGACATATATAGTAGAGCCGCCTGTGGGAGCATTAAATGAAGCCTTAAATAACGGACTTAACTCCATGGGAGGAACCAGTAAAATAGTCTTGGGAATGATACTGGGAGGAATGATGTCTGTTGATTTGGGAGGTCCGGTAAACAAAGCAGCGTATGTATTTGGAACGGCTTCAATAGTGTCAGGCAATTACGATATTATGGCGGCTGTTATGGTAGGAGGAATGGTTCCGCCTTGTGCCATTGCACTGGCAACATTATTGTTTAAAAATAAATTTACCGGGGAAGAAAGAAAATCAGGACCTGTAAACTTTATTATGGGATTATCATTTATATCTGAAGGTGCTATACCATATGCGGCATCAGATCCAATAAGAGTGCTTCCGTCATGTATAATAGGTTCGGCTGTGGCAGGAGCTTTATCAATGGCATTTGGCTGTGAGCTTATGGCACCTCACGGAGGAATATTTGTATTCCCTGTTGTGGAAAATCCGTTTATGTATCTTATATCACTTATAATCGGAACAATAGTTGGAACAATATTATTAGGAATATTAAAGAAAAAGAAAACCGCATAGGGCAGAAATTCTGGCTATTTGTGTGGAGCGTCACAAATAAGCCGTCGCATAAAACGCTCCAGAATGGAGATTATTATGAAGGAATTTAAGTATATTATTAGAGATCCGGAAGGAATACACGCAAGACCTGCTGGTCTTTTGGTAAAAAAAGCAAATGAGTATACAAGCACAGTGACATTATCCGTAAACGGAAAGGAAGCAGACGCAAAAAGAATATTTGCAGTGATGGGGCTTGGAGCAAAGAAGGATATGGAACTTTCCGTAAAGATTGAAGGAGAAGATGAAGAGGTGGCAGCACAGTCAATTAAAAGCTTTTTAGAGGAAAATCTGTAGAAACCTTTTCTGTCAGCAGGTCAAAGGAAGAGAGGTGTGGCGAATGGAAACAGAAGTAAAAAAATACGTGGGCAAAAGTGTATATAAGGGAATAGCCATAGGAAGAATACGAATATATGAAAAAGGTGACAGCAGAGTAAAAAGGGAGCATATATCTGATGCCTTAAAGGAAACAGACAGGTTTAACAGTGCAAGGGAAACAGCAAAGGAGCAGCTTAAAGAGTTGTATGAAAAGGCTTTAAAAGAAGTAGGGCAGGCAAGTGCCATGATATTTGATGTACATCAGATGATGCTTGACGACCTTGATTATATTGAATCTGTTACTCATATTATAGAATCTCAAAAGGTAAATGCAGAGTATGCCGTGGCCTGTACCGCAGACAATTTCGCTGATATGTTTGGTGCTATGGAAGATGATTATATGAAAGAGAGAGCTGCTGATGTAAAGGATGTATCAAACAGAGTTATAGGAATATTGCAGGGAAGGTCAGAGGGAAGTGTATCAGGTGATGAGCCTTCAATTATTTTGGCAGATGATTTGGCACCAAGTGAGACGGTGCAGATGGATAAATCAAAGGTATTATCCTTTGTCACAAGATATGGCTCAACTAACTCACATACTGCAATACTTGCAAGAACCATGAATATACCGGCACTTATAAATGTAGATTTTGATGATGGACTGGACGGAAAACAGGCTATCGTTGACGGATACAATGGAATACTTTATGTAAATCCGGATAAGGAGCTTTTGGAAGCTATGAAAAAGAAGCAGGAACAGGACGAGAAAAACAAAAAGCTTCTCCATGAGCTTAAGGGAAAGGAAAATATTACAACAGACGGAAGAAAAATAAATATATATGCCAATATAGGAGGCGTGTCAGATGTGGCAGCAGCCTTAAAAAATGATGCAGGAGGCATAGGGCTTTTCAGAAGTGAATTTTTATATCTTGGCAGAGATGATTTTCCAAGTGAGGAGGAGCAGTTTAATGCATACCGCACTGTAGTGGAAAATATGGCAGGGAAGAAGGTTATTATAAGAACACTTGATATAGGTGCAGATAAGCAGGCAGATTACTTTAATCTTGGAAATGAGGAAAACCCTGCCCTTGGATACAGAGCCATAAGAATATGCTTAAGCCAGCCTGAAATTTTTAAAGTTCAGCTTCGTGCAATATACAGGGCAAGTGCTTACGGTACAGTGTCAATTATGTATCCTATGATTATTTCTGTTGATGAGGTTAAGAGGATAAAGAAAATAGCAGAGGAGGTAAAAACCGAGCTTTCTAACCTTGGAATACCATATGGGGAAGTGGAGCAGGGCATTATGATAGAAACTCCGGCAGCAGTTATGATAAGTGATGAGCTGGCAAAGGAAGTTGATTTTTTCAGCATAGGAACAAATGATTTAACCCAATATACACTGGCAATAGACCGTCAGAATCAAAGACTTGATGAATTTTATGATTCTCACCATCCGGCTGTGCTGAAAATGATACAGATGACAGTGGAAAACGGACATAAGGGCGGCTGTTGGGTAGGTATATGCGGTGAGCTTGGAGCGGATACAACTCTTACAAAAACATTTATTGATATGGGCGTTGATGAGCTTTCTGTTTCTCCGTCATTTGTACTTAGTGTGAGAAAGGCAGTAAGGGAAATATAAATATTGTTTTTTAGTAAGGCGGCAGGAAGTTAAATTCTGCCGCCCTATTGTGTGTGAACCTATACATTTAATATTTTTTAATAACTCCACACCCGATTTTATTCCCTGAGTCGCCGGAGGGCTGGCTTGTAAAGTCATCTCTCCGGCTGTGAACGATTACTGAATGCCCTATAATCCGGCTGATTGTAAGGGAATCATCATAAAACATAGTGTAGGCATATCCATTGTTATTTAGTAAAGGGGGCAAATCACCTAAATGGTATGGATGGCTTGCTCCTGTGGGGTTAAAATGACTGCCGGTGTTATTGAAGTTATTTGAGCAGTCACCCTTTTCATGGATATGAAAGCCTAAAAAACTATGGTTATTTTCATTTGAATCAGGAAGTCCTGCAAATTCTGCCTCTATTATGATGCCGTCAAAGGGTGTATCGTAAAACTTTACCACACCGTTTAATGATGGCTGCAGGCTGCCGCCGTGAACCCTTGCTATGGCATCCGGGAGACCGGTGCTGATAAGCTGAAGAAAGATGTTGTTATACTGCATGGAAAAATTCCTTATGTTTATGTCATCATAATATTATATGTAAAATGCAGCAAATGTTTATATAAGTATTATTTGCAAAGCAGACGGCACGGCAGAATATTTTATGATTAAAAGTAGCTAAATTACAAGGATTGTGGTTAAAAATCCCTTGAAGAATATGTGTCAAAATTATATACTTAAACTAACAGCTTTAGCACCTATAGCCTGTTAGCACATAGAAAGAGAGGGATTTTATTTTGGACAAGAAAACAGCAAAAAAGAAAATTGTGGCAGATCATATAATACACGGGGCAGATTACAATCCTGACCAGTGGCTTTCTATGCCTGATATACTTGAGGAAGATATGCGTCTTATGAAGCTTGCGGGAATGAATGAGGTTTCCATAGGAATATTTTCATGGAAAGCATTGGAGCCGGAAGAGGGAGTTTATAATTTTGAGTGGCTTGATAAGCTTTTTGACAGGCTTGAGTCTAACGGAATTGATGCATTTCTGGCAACCCCTTCGGGAGCAAGACCGGCATGGATGGACAGAAAGCATCCTGAGTGCTTAAGGGTGGAGGCAAACAGAGTAAAAAATCTTCACGGCTTCAGACATAATCACTGTTATACAGCGCCTTACTACAGGGAAAAGGTGCGTCAGATGAATACTATGCTTGCGGAGAGATATAAGGACAGAAAGGCTCTTAAAATGTGGCATATTTCAAATGAGTACGGAGGAGAGTGTCATTGTCCTTTATGTCAGGAGGCATTCCGCAATTTCTTGAGGAAAAAATATAATAATGACATAAAATTGTTAAATGATCAGTGGTGGACAAGGTTTTGGAGCCATGAGTACTCAGATTTTGAGGAGATAGAATCTCCCGCACCTCACGGTGAGTTATTTATTCACGGGCTGGTGCTTGACTGGAGAAGATTTGTAACATATCAGACAAATGATTTTATGAAAAATGAAATAGAACCTTTAAGAAGAATAACCCCAAACATTCCGGTGGCAACAAATATGATGGGAACCTTTCCGGGACTTAATTATTGGAAAATGGCAGATGATGTGGACATTATCACATGGGATAATTATCCGGCATGGCACAATGATTGGGAGACGGAGGCAGATACTGCATCAAGGATAGCATTTGTCCATGATATTAACCGTTCATTAAAAAAACAGCCGTTTTTGCTTATGGAAAGCACGCCAAGCAATGTAAACTGGATGAATGTTAATAAGCTTAAAAGACCGGGAATGCATGGATTATCCTCAATACAGGCAGTGGCGCACGGTGCAGACAGTGTTCAGTATTTTCAGTGGAGAAAAGGCAGAGGCTCAAGCGAAAAGCTTCACGGTGCCGTTGTTGATCATTATGGCAGGGAGGATACAAGAGTATTTAGGGAGGTTGCAGCACTTGGAAGTGATTTAAAGAAGATGAGTGGAATTGCAGGAACCTGTGTTAAACCGGAGGTATGTGTCATATATGACTGGGAAAACAGATGGGCAATAGATGAACTTCAGGGAATGAACAGGGAAAGAGATTATGAGACAACGTGCATGAACCATTATAAGCCATTTTGGAAAATGGGAATACCTGTTGACGTAAACGATTCGGAGCAGTCCATTGAGGATTACAGGTTAGTTGTTGCTCCTATGATGTATATGTCAAAGGCAGGAGTGGCGGAAAGAATTAAAAACTATGTGTCAAATGGAGGGTATGTTGTATTTACATATGCTACAGGCTGGGTAAATGAAAATGATTTGTGTTATCTTGGAGGCTTCCCGGGAGATGGTCTTATGGAAGTGGCAGGAGTATGGGCAGAGGAGCTTGATCCTCTTTATCCGACTGACAGCAATTCAATAACATGTGAGAACGGCACAAAGTACCAGTGCAGAGGCATGTGTGAGGTAATTCATGTAAAGGGAGAAAACACAAAGGTTCTTGCATCATATGATGAAGATTTTTATAAGGGTATGCCGGCTGTAACTGTTAATACATACGGAAAAGGAAAATGCTATTACATAGCCGCAAGAACAGAAAACAAGTTTATGGAAGATTTGTACGGACAGCTTGCAGATGAATTATGCCTTGAAAAGCCTATGATTAAAGAGCCTGTTTCCGGGGTTTCAGTTACCACAAGATACGGAGATGGTGAGGAATATTATTTTATTATGAACTTCAACAACCGGGAGGAAAAAATAATTCTTACCTGCAGTACGGAAGATGTATTAACAGATGAAGAGGTAACAGGAGAAATTACGCTTAAGCCTTTTGGATACAGAGTATTAAAAATTGTAAAATGAAATGAGGTGCAGTTTTGGCAAAGAAGGTTTTTATAAAGGCATTTTCTCTTGTTATATGTTCCGTAATGACTGTAATGGCTCTTGCAGGCTGCACAGGAACCGATGACACGTTAAAAAACAATGAGGGTTGGAATAGTATGGGAGAAAATTATAATGATGCAGAGATGTTAAAGCTTACATTGGATGAAAGCATAACATATCAGACTGTAGAAAGCTTTGGAGCAAGCGGAGCATGGTGGAGTCAGGATGTGGGAGGCTGGAGTGAGACAAATGATAATGGAACAGAGTTAAGGGAGGAGATAGCCACACTTTTGTTTGACAGTGAAAATGGCATAGGACTTACGGCTTACAGATATAACGTAGGCGGTGGAACGGCAGACAGCGGAGCAAGCTTTGATGGAATAACTGATGTATGGCGCAGGGCAGAAAGCTTTGAAGTGGAACCCGGAGTATATGACTGGACAAAGGACGAAAATGCAGTGTGGTTTCTCACAAAGGCGAAGGATATGGGAGTGGAGGAGATAGTATTTTTCTGTAACAGTCCCATAGAAAGGCTTACTAAAAATGGCAAGGGCTTTGGTGATGCAACGGACGGAGATGAATCAACATCTAATCTTCCAAGGGAAAATTACAGAGCATTTTCAGAGTATGTAATGGATGTTGTGGAGCATTTTGTATCAGAAGGCTATCCTGTTAAGTATATTTCACCAATAAATGAACCTCAGTGGGAATGGACAGGGGGACAGGAGGGATGTCATTATGAGCCGGAGGAGATGGTAGAGTTCCTGAATGTTTTTCTTGATGTAATGGAGGAGAGAAACATAGAGGATGTGGAGTTATCGGCTCCTGAGCTTGGAGAGTGGGGAAATACAAGTTATCCGTACTATGAGGCATTATTTGCAGATGAGAGATTAAAAGCATCAATTAAAACATTAGATGTACATTCCTACTGGTCTGACAGCTCCTCGAAGGAGCAGTTTTTAAACTGGCTTAACGGGAAGGGTATAAATGACATAGAGCTTAAAATGAGTGAGTGGTGTGAGATGGTAAACGGCAAGGATACAACCATGGATTCGGCCATAAATCTTGCATTGGAAATAAATACGGACATGACTAAACTTAATGTTACCTCATGGCAGTACTGGATAGCGGTAAGCTGCTATAATTACAGGGACGGTCTTATATATGTTAATAAAAGCACAAAAGATGTGTGGGAGACAAAGCGTCTGTGGGCAATGGGCAATTACAGCAGATTTGTAAGACCGGGCTATACAAGAGTGGAATGCAGTGTTGACAGCTCTCTTTTGCCGGTATCAGCCTATAAGGGAACAGATGAAAATGGAAAAGAAAATCTTGTAATAGTAGCCGTAAACGGAACGGTTGGGGACTACAGCCTTGACATAACAAGTCTTGAAGGCTGGAGTGGAGGAAGTGTGTATGTTACAGATTCAAACCATTCCCTTGAAAAAACTCAGGATATTGACAATGAAAGTAAAAGTGTAACCATACCTGCAATGTCAGTGGTTACGGTTACTCTGTGTAATGAGGATTAAGATTAAGAACCCATAAAGGATTAAATACTGTAGTACACAGTGTTTAGTCCTTTTTATTATTGATATTAAAAAATAATAATGTATAATATTCTCAGAGCTTACAATATCCTATTATATAAAGGAAAACAGATTAAATGGTTAAATTTGAAAACGGAAATATAAGAATATCAGTGAGAAATCTTGTGGAATTTATTTTGAGAAGCGGTGATATAGATAACCGTTATGGCGGCAGAAGAGACAGAGAGGCTATGGTGCTTGGAGGCAAAATCCACAGAAAAATCCAAAGAGCAATGGGAGCGGAATATGCAGCGGAGGTACCTCTTAAGATAAAGCTTTTGTATGAAAGGTTTTATATTTCTCTTGAGGGAAGGGCAGACGGCATTATAACTCCCATAACTAAAGGAGAAAATATACCAGATGTGATTATTGATGAGATAAAATCAATGTACGCAGATGTCAATGAAATACATGAGCCTTCCATGATTCATAAGGCACAGGCAATGTGTTACGGATATATTTACGGCATAAAAAATAATCTAAACCTTATAGGTATAAGATTGACATATGTCAACATAGATACGGAAGAAATAAAACTGTTTGAAGAAAACTGTACTATGGAATATCTTGCTCAGTGGTTTGAAGGTCTTATGGGAGAATATCTTAAATGGGCAAATCTTGTATATGACCATAGGGAGAAAAGAAATAAATCGGCGGGACAACTGGAATTTCCTTTTCCTTACAGAAGTGGACAAAGAGAAATAGCTGTCAATACGTATAAAGCCATCCGCATGGGAAAAGAGCTTTTTATACAGGCACCTACAGGAGTGGGCAAAACAATGTCGGTTATATTTCCGGCGGTGAAATCCATAGGTGAAAATATTACGGATAAAATATTTTATCTCACGGCAAAAACCGTAACAGGCACTGTGGCACACCAGGCCTACAGAATATTAAGGGAAAAAGGACTTATAATAAAAACACTGGCAGTTACGGCAAAGGAAAAAATATGTGTTATGGAGGAAACTGAATGTAATCCCGTAAAATGTCCCAGGGCAAGAGGACATTTTGACAGGGTAAATGAGGCTATATTTGAGCTTATAAGCCATGAGGAGGATATAACAAGGGAGGTTATTCTCAGGTATGGGGAAAAATATAATGTGTGCCCTTTTGAAATGTGCTTAGATGCAAGTTATTTTGCAGATGCAGTAATATGTGACTATAACTATGCCTTTGACCCTGTGGCAAAGCTAAAGCGTTATTTTAGTGAGGGAGCTTCAGGGGAGTATGTGTTTTTAGTTGATGAGGCACACAATCTTGTTGACAGAGCAAGGGAAATGTTTAGTGCCGGTCTTTGTAAGGAGCGTTTTTTGGAGGCAAAAAGAATAATAGGAGTAAGGGATAAGCGGACAACAGGCTGTCTTGAAAGATGTAATAAAAATCTTCTTGAAAAAAAGCGTGAATGTGGCAATAATATGTATATGCTGCTTGAGAATATAGAAGATTTTATAATTCAGGCGGAAAGGCTTCACAGCCAGTTGGAAAAAATACTTGAGGTTTACAGGGAATTTGAAGGCAGGGATAAGGTGCTTCAGTTATATTTTGACGTAAGCAGCTTTTTATCTATATATGATACCATTGATGACGGGTACAGGATAGTGTGTCAGACAGATGAAAGGGGAGAGTTCCATATAAGGCTTATGTGCATAAACCCTGCATCGAACTTAAAGGCCTGTATGGATATGGCAGTAAGCACAATAATGTATTCCGGAACACTTCTTCCTGTGAATTACTATAAGCTGTTGTTAAAAGGCAATACGGAGGATTACGCTATATATGTAGATTCTCCCTTTGACAGTAAAAAAAGGCTTATTGCAGTCGGCAGTGATGTAAGTACAAGATATACAAAAAGAGGTGCAGATGAATATGAAAAGGTTGCGGCCTACATAGATATGGTGGTAAGTGCCAGAAAGGGAAATTATATGGTATTTTTCCCATCATACAAGTTTATGGAGGCGGTAAAGGTGATTTATGAGGAAGGGTATAGAGATACGCAGGATATTTATGTTATAAGTCAAAGTCCCGGAATGAGTGAAAATGAGAGGGAAGAGTTTCTTGGAATGTTTAAGGAAACCTCGCAAAAAAGTCTTGTGGCATTTTGCATAATGGGAGGAATATTTTCAGAAGGAATAGACCTTGTAAATGAAAAGCTTATAGGAACTATTATTGTGGGGACAGGTTTTCCTCAGGTGTGTATGGAAAGAGAAATTATAAAGGAGTACTTTGATGAGAGGAATATGAACGGATTTGATTTTGCTTACAGATATCCGGGAATGAATAAGGTTTTGCAGGCAGCAGGACGAGTGATACGGACAGTTGATGATGTTGGAGTAATAGTGCTTCTTGATTACAGGTTTTTAAGCAGAGAATATGAAGGATTATTTCCAAGGGAATGGGCAGACAGAAAAAAAGTCAGCAGACATACAGTGTCAGATGAAGTAAAAAAGTTTTGGGACAGGAGGTAACGCCTTGGATATGGTAAAGCATGACAGAAATGACAGAATAAACAAAATGGTAAAAAGGATAGTCGGTATTATTGTGGGAATATGTCTTGTGCTTGTTATGATAATATCCGCAGTGGAAATAGCAGCGTACGGGGATTACGGCTTTTACCGGAAGGAATATGAAAAATATAACGTAAATAATCCTAACGGAATTGTAAATATGGAAATGGATGAGCTTATAAGGGTTACAAAGGAAATGATGTCATATCTTAAGGGAGACAGAGAGGATATGGTAATATATGCAAGGATTGACGGAACAGAGAAGGAGATGTTTAATGACAGGGAAAAATATCACATGGCAGATGTGAGAGAGCTGTTTATAAATGGGTTGGAAATTAGAAGGCTGTCAGTTATAATAATAATTTTAGGCATAACGGCACTGTCCGTATTATACGGGTTAAAAAGAGGTGTAAAAGCGGCCTTTGAAAACATTAAAAAGGTAATATACGCTGTGTGGGCGGCGGCAGCCGTTGTTGCGGTCAGTGCAGCTATTAATTTTACAGGTGTATTTTATGTATTTCACCAAATATTCTTTGACAATGATATGTGGCTTTTAGACCCTGAAACAAGCAGGCTGATAAATATGCTTCCGGAAGGTTTTTTTGTAGACATGGCAATAAGAATTGGTGTAATATATATATTATTAAATTTAATAATTTTGGCTTTGGCTTTTTTAGTTAAACGTGGTAGAATACCATTATTGAGCCAAAAGAAAATAAATGGAGGTACTTATGAGCAAGGTTAAGCGAGTTTATGTAGAGAAGAAAACGCCATATGCAGTAAAGGCAAAAGAGCTGAAGGAGGAAATTAAAAGCTATCTTGGCATTAAGACTGTTGAAAACGTAAGAGTGCTGGTAAGGTACGATATTGAAAATCTTTCAGAGGAAACATATAAGGCTGCATTAAATACAGTATTTTCAGAGCCTCCCGTAGATGTTTTGTATGAGGAAAGCTTTCCTTACGACGGCGGTGATAAGATATTTAGTGTAGAGTATCTTCCGGGACAATTTGACCAAAGAGCAGATTCCGCAGTACAGTGCGTAAGATTTTTAAACGAGAACGAGGAACCTGTTATCAAGACTGCAACAACATATGTTATATCAGGAGATATTACACAGGAGCAATTTGAAAGCATAAAATCCTTTAATATAAATCCTGTTGATTCAAGGGAGACAGACTTAAATAAGCCTGAAACTCTTGTTACTGAATTTGATGAGCCGGAAGATGTAAAAATATTTTGCGGTTTTAAGGATATGGGAGAAGAGGAGCTTAAAGAGCTGTACTTATCCTTAAACCTTGCCATGACATTTAAGGATTTTCTCCATATACAGAATTATTTTAAGAATGATGAAAACAGAGATCCTTCCATGACGGAAATACGGGTACTTGACACATACTGGTCAGACCACTGCCGTCATACAACATTCCAGACAGAGCTTAAGGAAATAAGCTTTGATGAGGGATACTATAATAAACCTATAACTGATACATATAAAAGATATGTGTCAGACAGGGAGGTTTTATACAAGGGCAGAGATGATAAGTTTGTATGCCTTATGGACTTAGCTCTTCTTGCCATGAAAAAGCTTAAAAAAGAAGGAAAACTACAGGATCAGGAGGAATCGGAAGAAATCAATGCCTGCAGTATAGTTGTTCCTGTTGAGGTTGACGGAAAGACAGAGGAGTGGCTTGTGAATTTTAAAAACGAGACACATAATCATCCTACAGAGATAGAGCCGTTTGGAGGAGCGGCAACCTGTCTTGGAGGTGCCATAAGAGATCCGCTGTCAGGACGTACCTATGTGTATCAGGCAATGCGTGTCACAGGTGCAGCAGACCCTACAAAGTCTGTAAAGGAAACGTTAAAGGGCAAGCTTCCCCAGAAGAAGCTGGTAAGAGGAGCGGCAAATGGCTACAGTTCATACGGAAACCAGATAGGACTTGCAACAGGACTTGTAAAAGAAATTTATCATCCTGACTATGTAGCTAAAAGAATGGAGATAGGTGCAGTTATGGGTGCAGCACCGAGACGTGCAGGTAAAAGGGAAACCTCGGAGCCGGGAGATATCATTATTCTTCTTGGAGGAAGGACAGGACGTGACGGCTGCGGAGGTGCTACAGGCTCATCAAAGGTTCACACTGAAGCCTCCATTGAAACATGTGGTGCGGAAGTGCAGAAGGGTAATGCACCTACAGAGAGAAAAATACAAAGGCTGTTCAGAAGAGAGGAAGTAAGCAGGCTTATAAAGAAGTGCAATGACTTTGGTGCAGGCGGTGTTTCTGTTGCCATAGGAGAGCTTGCTGCCGGACTTGACATAGACCTTGATAAGGTACCAAAGAAATATGCCGGACTTGACGGTACTGAGATATCCATATCCGAATCTCAGGAAAGAATGGCGGTTGTGGTAGAGCCTAAGGATGTTGACGAGTTCCTGCAATATGCAGGTGAAGAAAATCTTGAGGCTGTAAAGGTTGCTGTTGTAAAAGAGGAGCCAAGACTTACACTTAAGTGGAGAGGAAAGACAATAGTAGATATTTCAAGGGCATTCCTTGATACAAACGGTGCTCATCAGGAAACTGACGTAGAAGTAGAGATGCCTGTAAAGGAAGATAATTTCTTTAAGGTGAAGCTTGTGGATGATGTAAAGGAAGAATGGCTTAATACATTAAGAGATTTAAATGTATGCTCACAGAAAGGACTTGTGGAGATGTTTGACGGCTCCATAGGAGCAGGCTCTGTGCTTATGCCTCACGGCGGAAGGTATCAGCTTACGGAAACCCAGAGCATGGTTGCAAAGCTTCCTGTTCTTACAGGTAAATGTGACACTGTAACAATGATGAGCTATGGCTTTGACCCTTATCTTTCAAGCTGGAGCCCTTATCATGGAAGCATGTATGCAGTAGTTGAGTCTGTGGCAAAGATTGTGGCAACAGGCGGTGACTACAGGAAAATCAGATTTACATTCCAGGAATATTTCCGCAGAATGACAGAGGAGCCAAAACGTTGGAGTCAGCCGTTTGCAGCACTTCTCGGTGCATATGATGCACAGCTTGGTTTTGGACTTCCATCAATAGGCGGTAAGGATAGTATGTCAGGAACCTTTAATGATATAGATGTTCCTCCTACTCTTGTTTCCTTTGCGGTAGATATTGCCAGGGAGGGGGATATTGTTACTCCTGAGCTAAAGAAAGCAGGCAGCAGTCTTGTTAAGTTTATGATAAAAAGAGATGAGTATGATAAGCCTGTATATGAGCAGATAATGAAGCTTTATGATTTGGTTCATGACCTTATGGGACAAAAGGCAATAGTTGCCGCATATGCACTTGACTCAAAGGGAGTTGCGGCAGCAGTGTCAAAAATGGCATTTGGAAATAAGCTGGGAGTTACTATATGTCATAAGAATGTTAAGCCTGAGGAATTATTTGGTGCAGAATTTGGAAATATAGTGGCAGAGGTATCAGAGGATAAGCTTGAGATGGCTGAAAATGCAGTAAAATCAGCAGGTCTTTCAGACAGCTTTATGGTGATAGGCTCTGTGACAGACAATGATGCCATAACGTATGGTGATATGTCAATAAAGCTTGATGATGCCATAGCTGCTTGGGAAGAACCTCTTGAGAAGGTATTCCCTACACATGCTGCGGATGCTGCAAAGATGCAGGATACTCCTGTTTACAATAAAGGCATGGTATATGTATGTAAGCATAAGGTTGCAAGACCTACGGTGTTTATACCTGTATTCCCGGGAACAAACTGCGAGTATGACAGTGCAAAAGCCTTTGAGAGGGCAGGGGCAGACGTTATAACAAAGGTGTTTAAGAATCTCAATGCTGATGATATAAGGGAATCAGTTAAGGTATTTGAGGAAAGCATTAATAAGTCACAGATAATTATGTTTCCCGGAGGATTTTCAGCAGGCGATGAGCCTGACGGTTCGGCAAAGTTTTTTGCAACTGCCTTCAGAAATGAAAAGATGAAGGAGGCAGTGCACAGGCTGTTAAATGAAAGAGATGGTCTTGCTCTTGGTATCTGTAATGGCTTTCAGGCACTTATAAAGCTGGGTCTGGTGCCAAACGGTGAGATAACAGGACAGAATGAAAATTCTCCTACACTTACATTTAATACTATAAACCGCCATATATCAAAAATGGTATACACAAAGGTTGTTACCAATAAGTCACCATGGCTTCAGGGAGCCGAGCTTGGAAAAACATACGTAAATCCTGCGTCTCACGGAGAGGGAAGATTTGTTGCAAATGATGAGTGGATAAAGAAGCTTTTTGAAAATGGTCAGGTGGCAACACAATATGTTGATGAGAAGGGAAATCCTACAATGGATGATGAGTGGAATGTGAATGGCTCATATTGTGCTATTGAAGGCATTACAAGTCCTGACGGCAGATGCTTTGGAAAAATGGCACACTCAGAGAGAAGAGACAAGGGTGTAGCAATTAACATTTATGGCGAGCAGGATATGAAGATATTTGAGTCAGGTGTAAAATACTTCAGCTAATGCAGCAAATCGACATTATTTTTAGAAAATATAAATAAAATGGCGAAAGAAAAAAGTGAAAAAAGTATGAAAAACATACAAAAATATTGACATATTTATAGAAGTGTTATAGAATAAGCCACGGTTATTTTTGCATAATGATAAGGAGGCATAATTAAAATGAAGAAGAAACTTATAACATTTGCTATGACGGTGGCAATGTCACTTTCCGCAGTGATTTTTGCTTTCGCCGATACCAGTGATACTCTCTCGGGTTCAGTACCATTTTCCAATACAGGAGATGAAAAGCTGGAGGGTGATTTTGACGTAACATATACATTTCACACAGCATCAACACCGGCACAGAATTGGGATACCTTTGCAATAGAGTTTTACAGTGATGCAGTGACGGCAGGAACAACGGGAAAGGGTTATTTAACTCTTAGAGCTGACTGCTACGGCTGGTGGGCAGAGGGCTGGAATGAAGCTAAGAATGGTACGGCTGTTAATGATGTTAATGCAAACTGGAAGCAGGAAGGAACTGCGGTATGGGATACATGGAAAACTGATATTGCCAGTGCCGATGTGACAATTAATGCTGAAAGAAGCGGAGAGACAATAAGCGTTGAGTACATTATAGAGTGTGATAACGGTGCTGCTTATACCTTTACAAACTCGATAGAAAATATTCATGGCTTTGGTGATTATGTGTATGTACATTTAACCATGGCACAGGATAACGGTGTTCAGGTAGACTTAACCAATATTAAGTTTGCAAATAACGGCAGTGCCGGAGCTGCTGAAGAAAACACTGCTGCGGAGGATGAGGAAGAAACAACAACTGAGGCAGACAATGACAATGAAACAACAACCGGAGCAGATGCAGAAGAGGATAGTGATGAATCTATGAATCCTATAGTTATTGTTGTTATTGTTATAGTTGCTGTCGCAGTTATTGCAGGTATATTAGTTGCTACAAAAAAGAAGAATAATTAGGGGTAATGATTGATACTCAATAATTAATTGATTATTAAATTGCCTGTAGGAAAAATAACCAATAAAAATACCTTTGTTTTGCCGAAAACAAAGGTATTTTATGCTTAAAGAGAGAGGGGATTTTTGCAAAATAAATATCGTTAAAATGTTGACGTAAATTATAAAATATGTTAAACTTATTACAAGTTTATGGAAGATATACATAAATTATCAATTCAAAATAAAATATAGGGAGGAATATCAATGAGAAAGAGATTTTTGGCAGTTGCGGCAGCAACAGTTATGACCATGTCTATGGCTATGACGGCTATGGCAGCAGCACCGGACGGATATGATGCATATTATTCGTTCGACGATACTTTAGATAACGGCGTAAGCGGTGGTGAAGCAGCTACACTTACAGGCTCAAAGATTAACGATGAAGTATCAGCAACAGAACCAACATATGTAGAGGGAGCAAGCGGAAAGGCAATAGATCTTACAGGAGCAGGTTCTTACGGAGTTTGCCTTGGAAAGGTTATTACAGGAGAAGCTTTTACGGTATCTTTCAAGGTTAAGATACATGCAGCTACAGATTTTACGGCAGTTATGTTTATTGAGTCAATGAACGGAGACACAAGCAGTGAAAACTGGCTTGGAATGAATGCTGTTAATGCCGGAGGTACATTTGACGGTACGGCACCTAGATTATGGTCAAAGTATGACGCTACATATTTCATGGCTACTCCACAGGTTGAGGATACAGGAATTAAGCTTGATACATGGCATACTGTAACATATGTACAGGATGGAACGACAGGAACTCTTTACCTTGACGGTCAGGCAATTATCAAGGGTAATATTCAGGATGCAGATAAAGAGGTTAATACATCAACATACACCATTGCACAGAACCTTGTTAATGAAGATACAAGATTATTCTTTGGCGTAAACTACTGGGATACACCTTTTAACGGCTCTATTGATGAAGTGTATGTTTACAATAAAGCACTTACAATAGAGGAAGTGGGACAGCTTCATGATACAGAGATAACAGATACTACTACAACACCTGAGATTCCTGAAGATGTAACATTTGCTCCGCCTCAGCTTGCAGATGAAAATGACCCTAACATTTTTGCGGTTGAGGAAGATGCAGGCGAAGATGAAGCTGATAATACAATGATGATAGTTATAATAGCTATAGTAGCTGTTGTGGTTGTTGTTATTATAATAGCTGTAGTTGTCGCTTCAAAGAAGAAAAATGCATCATCAGATGATGAAGAATAAGCAATAAAATTTGCTTAGTTAAATTAAAGAATTGATAATGTTTACAGAGAGACGTTATAATCGTCTCTCTGTTTTAACTTTGCGTGATTTTGTTAAAAATATACAAAAATCTATATAACGAATTGAAGTTAAAATGTTTGAAAAATTTTGCGGCAGAGGTAATGAGGAAAAATAAAGAACATGGTTAATTGTCCGAAAAATAAAGGAAAATGTAATAAAAACCTAAAAAAATATCTATAAAATTAAAAGTGATATATATAAAAATGCAATATAAAATAAATATTCTTGATATGTTGAAAATGTACAAAAAATCATTCCTAACAACTTGACTTATATGGCAATAATGTATATAATATGTACATGGTATAAGTATGACAGATATTGTGCTTTGTGAAAAGTCACAAAAGCACAATAATTGTTATTCTTAAATTAAATTTACAGAGGGAGGCAGGTATATGAGACGACGAGGCCTGACACGAGTTGTTGCACTTGTGACATTGGTTTCCATGTTATCTTGCGAGTTTACGGCATATGCTACGGAAGAAACAGGAAATGAAACTGCTCAGACAGAAGATATGCAGGAAGAAACGGATACTGGCAGTGCCGATGAAACACAAGCGGCGGCGGCAGATGAAGATGGTGACACATCTGAATCAAGCGAGACATATGTTAACGAAAGACTCGAGCTTAATTATACAAATGTTAGCAAAGAGTACACATATAAGGAATATACGGGAGATACGGTTACTATCCCTATAGAAGAAGCATATGTTAAGGAAGAAAGTACCGGAGAGTTGAAGAATGGAGATTTTGGCGATGCTACAGGAAAAAATGCAGTGGCAGTTGAGATTGACCAGACAGTAACTCTTAAAATCAATGCTCCTGAGGCTGCATTATATAATGTTGGCATTGAGTATTTATCAGGAGATGAAACATCAATTCTTGTTTCGGAGATGCAGCTTCAATTAAACGGCGAATCACCGTTTTACGAGGCGAACAGACAGGTTTTTGAAGATTTGTGGCAGGATGATGATGAGCCGGCATTAGACAGATATGGCAATGAAATAGTAGGTATACCGAATAAATACATGGTATGGCAGACAAAGTATGTTTCAGATGCCAGCTATCGCTATTCAACACCTCTTAAGCTTCAGCTTGAGGAAGGAGAAAATATAATAACTCTTACAATGACAGAGGGAAGCCTTCTTATAGGAGATATTATTTTGGCGGCTGATAAGGAAATACCTGACTATGAAACGGGAAATAAAGCTGAGGGCGATGCTCAGATGATAACCGTGCAGGGAGAGAGACCTTACACAAGAAATGACTCATCTATAAGACCGGGTAATGAGTATGACTGCGATTTGGATCCGTACAGTGCTTCAAAGAAAACATTAAATATTATAGATTCAGCTTCTTACAATGATGCCGGAATGACAATGACATATGAGATAGAGGTTGAGGCAGACGGATATTATTATTTTGCATTTAACTACAGACAGGATAAGAAAGTGGATATGCCTGTGTTTGTGGATATAAAGGTTGATGGCGAGATACCTAATAAAGAGCTTGCATCATATGCCTTTGATTACACAAAGAGCTTCAAGAATCTTACTCTTGAGGGCAGTGACGGAAATAAGATGGCAATATACCTTACAAAGGGTACCCATTACATAAGTACTACTCTTTCGAATGACAATATCAGAGAAGCTTTGGAAACAGTAGATGTTGTTATGAGTGAGATAAGCGACTTATCACTTGAAATCACCAAGGTAGTAGGAACTAATCAGGACAAGTGGAGGGACATCGATATAACCGAATATGTTCCTGATGTTGAGGAAAGACTTGATAAGTGGATTACACAGTTAAAGGATACATACGAATCTCTTGCACAGTATTCAACAGAGGACGAGGACGTAGGAGCACTCTCCGGAATAGATAAAGCCATAGTAAAACTTGAAAATCTTGCTGAGGACACAAGTGAGATTCCTTCACGTGTTAAAGAGCTTTCCACAAGCACCAGCTCAGCAACTGCAAACCTTGCGAATTTTATAACGGATATAACTGCAAACAATATTTCTTTTGACAGAATATATATATTCCAGGAGGGTGATGAACTTCCGGGAAAGTCAAATATATTTGTAAAGATATGGGAATCAATAAAGAGATTTGTTTATTCGTTTACAAGCCAGGCGTACTCAACAGATAATGTTGAGGAAACACACTTACAGGTATGGATTAACAGACCGAGACAGTATTTGGAGATTATACAGTCGCTGATTGATGAAAACTTTACACCGGCAACGGGGATACAGGTTGACCTATGTATTATGCCTGATGCACAGAAGCTTATATTGTCAAATGCAGCAGGCTCAGCACCTGATGTTGCACAGGCTATTAACTATGACCAGCCGTTTGAGTTTGCACTTAGAGGGGCTGCGGTTGACTTAACTGAGTTCCCAGACTATAAAGAAGTATTCAGCCAGTTTGAAGAGGGTCTTCTTGTTCCTTATGTGTATGATGACCCTGATGACGGAAAAGATACGGCAGGTATTTACGGTATGCCGGAAACCTTCTATTTCTATGTTATGTTCTATAGAACAGACATTATGGAGAAGCTTGGCATAAAGATTCCTCAGACATGGGAGGAAGTAGGACAGATTTTACCTGAACTTAAGAACAGAAACCTTGATTTCTTCTATTTCTCAGAGGGAACGACAGGTACAAGAACATTAAACATGACAACGCCGTTCTTCTATCAGTATGGTGCAAGTTTATATGATGAGGTATGTACCGGAGAAACAACTATTAACAGTGATGAGGGTGTTGAGGCATTTACTACACTTACGGAGCTGTTTACTATTTATGATTTGCCTACAGGTGTAGGAAGTTTTTATCAGAGATTTAGAAATGGTGATATGCCGATAGGTGTGTCTGATTACTTTATGTACAGTATGCTTATTAATGCGGCTCCTGAAATTGAAAATTCCTGGGAAATATCACTTATTCCTGGTGTAGAAGATGAGAACGGAGTAATCCAGAGACAGACATCAGGTGCTGCTCAGGCATCACTCATTATGAATAACGGAAATGACGTTGACATAGTGCTTGAAGACGGAAGCACCATGGAAAGAAAGGATGCTGCATGGGAGTACTTAAAGTGGTGGATGTCAACTGAGACACAGGTTGAATTCGGAAATATTCTTCAGACTACATACGGCAAGGAGTATATTTGGAATACTGCCAACACAGAAGCATTTTCACAGCTTCCGTGGGATTCATCAGACAAGAAGATTATTCTTGAATCAATGGAAAATATTCAGGAGTCACCGCGTATTCCGGGAACATATATGGTAGAGCGTGAGTTAAGTAACGCATATGTAGAAGTGGCTATTAACGGCGAAACCTTAAGGACTGCTCTTGATGAAGCAGTTAAGCGAATAAACCGCGAGACGAGACGTAAGCTTCAGGAGTTTGGATATCTTGACAGTGAAGGAAATGTTATTAATGGCTATGTGGTTCCTGACATAGAAACTGTTAGAGAAATATTAGGCATAGAAGATTAATGAAGGAGGAAAATGAATATGAAGACAGGTAAGAAGTATCCTTTTTTATTCCTACTTCCATATGGAGCTTTATTTGTAGTATTCATTATACTGCCTATAATAGTTGCTATCGGATTATCCTTTACCGATTTCAATACCATACAGTTTCCAAACTTTGTAGGATTCACAAATTATATTAACATAGCAACTCAGGACTCCATATTTATGCAGTATGTACTTCCTAATACGGTAACATACGCACTTATAGTAGGACCGGGCGGATATTGTCTTGCTTTCCTGTTGGCTTGGGCTATAGCCCAGCTGACAAGAATACCGAGAACAATTCTTGCACTTATTTTCTATTCGCCGTCACTGACAGCAGGTACGGCAATGGCAGTGCTTTGGAAGATTATCTTTTCAGGTGATGAAAGTGGTTATCTTAATGCGGTTCTGATTAATTTAGGAGTTATAAATGAACCTATAGCATGGTTAAGTACAGCAGCTTACATTCTGCCGATTATGATTATAGTAGGCTTATGGAGCAGTATGGGTGTCGGATTCCTGGCAATATTGGCAGGTATTATGAACTCAGACGAGGAGCTTTATGAGGCAGGTGCTATTGACGGAATTAAAAACAGATTCCAGCAGATGATTTATATAACCATACCTACAATGAAGTCACAGATGTTATTTGCAGCGGTTATGGCTATAGTTAATACATTTAACAATGGTACTATCGGTGTACAGCTTACAGGAACAAACCCGACACCGGGATATGCAGGACAGTTAATCGTAAACCATATTGATGACTATGGATTTTTGCGTTATGAGATGGGATACGCAGCAGCATTATCAGTTGTATTGCTTTTGATTATTGCACTGTTCTCAAAGATAGCAAATAAATTATTCGCAGAAAAAGAGTAGAAAGGAGAGTGTAGAATGGCCGGATATAAAGGAAATGGTATCAACCCGAGTCATTTTGACCGTGGTCAGATAAAAATATATATTATATTATTGCCTTTGGCAATATTCATGCTCTTCCCTTTGGTTTTCATATTTTGTCATGCATTTAAGCCGGCAACAGAGCTGTTTGCATTCCCGCCAAAGTTTTATGTGGTAAATCCAACACTTGGAAACTTTTCGGCAATGTTTAAATCGGCAGCCAATGCGGGAATACCTATGAGCAAATATGTGTTTAACAGTATATTAGTTACATTTGTTGTCTGCTTTGCAGGTATTGTTATTTCAACAATGGCGGCATTTGCATTATCAAAAATGAAATTCAAGCTAAGAGGTGTAGTATTTCAAATTAATCAGGCAGCCCTTATGTTCGTTGCGGCAGCCGTGCTTATACCAAGGTATTTGATTATAAGCGGACTGGGAATGGTAGATACCTACTGGGCACATATTTTACCACTTATAGCCATGCCCGTAAGCTTATTCCTTATAAAACAGTTCGTTGACGGTGTGCCGGATGCCCTAATTGAGGCGGCTTCCATAGACGGAGCATCACCGTTCCGTATTTACAGAAGTGTAATTCTTCCATTGGTAAAGCCGGCAATAGCTACAGGTATTATCCTTGCATTCCAGCAGTGCTGGGGTTATCTTGACAGCTCCAACAACTTTATTAATACGGAGAGCAAGAAAACACTTGCCTTTTATATGAATACCTTGGCAAACGCCAATAATATGGTACAGGGACAGGGTGTTGCGGCTGCAGCCTCCTTAATCATGTTTATACCTAATCTGATACTGTTCATTTACTTACAGAAGGATGTTATGAACACAATGGCACATTCAGGTATTAAATAAAAAGCAATGAAAAATGCTTAAACATGAAAAATAATAAAGGAGGTCAATATGAAGAAGATTTCAAGAAAAATTGCGTTTTTGCTTGCATCTTTAGTCATAGCCCTTATGGCAGTGGAGCCTGTTTCGGTAAGTGCAAAGGTTCCATACAGAACATACACGGAAAACGGCTATGGTGAATATGTAGAGACACAGACGGCATATATACCAACAAATACAATTATTAAAATCGTAAACAGTGCAGAGGGTGAAGAGGACCTTATGCTTAACGGTCCGGAAGACATTAAGGTTGAAGGAGATAAAATATATATTGCAGACACAAACAATTCCCAGATTGTTGTGTGTGACCTTCAGGGAAACCTTATTGATATATTCGGAGATGACATATTATCAGATCCTAAAGGTATATTCGTAACTGACGAGTATATTTACGTAGCTGATGAAACATATGAAAGCAGACGTGAAGGTGCGGTTATTCTCTTTGACCATGATGGCAATTATGTAAGAGAATACGGAAAGCCGGATGATGTTTTGTATGGAAACTCAAGATTTCAGCCCCAAAAGCTCATAGTAGATTCGGCAGGCAATATGTATATTGTAAGTAAAGGTAATTCCAACGGTGTAATTCAGATTTCACCTACAGACGGAGGAACCTTCCTTGGATATTTTGGTACAAACGCAACTGAGGTATCTGCAATGAGAGTGCTTTTAAGCATAATACTTACGGATGCACAGGAGGCAACATTGATGGGCAACAGACCGGTCAGTGTTAACAATATATCCATCGACTCAAAAGGACTTATATATACATTGACATCTGCAAATGTATCTCAGTCAATAAAGAAGCTTAATATAGCAGGAACCAATCTTTTTACGGCAGATTTTTATCCTACCGCACCCGTTACAGTGGCTGTAGGTCAGTATGACAACATATATGTAGGAACAAGCGGCGGATTTATATATGAGTATACAAGTGAAGGTTCATGTCTGTTTGTATTTGGCGGAAAAGATCAGAGCGAGTATCGTGTAGGTCTTTTTAATACATTAAGTGCTCTTGATGTTGATGATGAGGATAAGATATATGTACTTGACTCAGAGGCAAATGAAATTCAGGTTTTTGAGCCTACGGAATTTACAGATTTAATTCACAGCTCCCTTGTTTTATATTCAAGAGGTCTTTATACACAGAGTAAGGAGCCCCTTGAGCAGGTTATAAGAATGAATGGTCTGTTTGATTATGCTAATCAGGCTATGGCACAGGCACTTTTCTATGAAGGTGATTATGATCAGGCAATGGATTATTACAGACTGGCAAAGGACAAAGAGGGCTATTCAGAAGCTTTTTGGGAAGTTCGTAACGTATGGCTTAACAAGTATGTAATATGGCTTATAGCAATAATAGTATTACTGGTTGTCTTAAAGAAAGTATCTTCCTTTGCAGACAGAAAATGGGGTATTTATAACCCTGTAAGAAAGGCTACCGAAGGCTTAAGAAGCAAAATGCTTTATAAGCGTCTGGCATATGCCAAGACATATATGAGGCATCCTTTTGACGGAACATACGGTGTTAAGCGTGAGGGAATGAAGTCTTATCTGTCAGCAGGCATACTTGTTGCAATATTTATATTATTTAATATTATTTATAAGTATTTCTGCGGATTTATATTTAAGACGCAGAAGGACGGAAGATATGAAATACCAAGTGATATTTTAATTGTTTTAGGTATATTGATATTTGCTTCGGCAGTTACATATCTTGTATGTACAATTAATGACGGTGAAGGAAGATTTAAGGAAATCCTTTGCGGATATGTATATTCACTTACACCTTATATAATATTTAAACCGTTTATGTTTGTCTTAAGTATGGTACTTACAAACAACGAAGCTTTCATTATGGAGTTTGCAAATTTAATAGTGATAACGTGGGTTATCATATTAATATTCCTGTCAGTGAAAGAAATTAATAATTATTCGGTTAAAGAAACATTTAAGGTTATCGGACTTACATTTTTTACAGCGTTTGTGTTTATATTAATAGCATTTGTTATTTATATTCTTGCTGCACAGGTTGTAGGATTTATAACTTCAATCTATGGAGAGGTGGTGTATCGAATTGGTAATTAATAAAAAGATGAAAAGACTGTTATGCCTTGCTCTTGTTTGTTTGATGCTGACACCAATCATTTCGTTTGCAACAACGGACAGTACTGATGCAAACACGGAAAATACAGGGGACACAACGGTTGATAACAATACCGATGTAACAACTGATGACACAACAGCAGGTAATACTGTGACAACAACAACCGAGGGAACATGGATTGATACAGGAAAATCCAATGCATCGGAAGCAGCCACAGTACCTGAGGAAGATGTTCTTGCGGAAAAAGAATTTTTAAATCTTCCGTATTATGAAAGACAGGCAATTTCAAAAGAACAGGCTATAGTGGCAACATCAAAGGAAGATATTGAGGGTCACAGCTATGTATGCTCAGGCGGAGGGTATGAATTATACTTATATGAGGAAAAAATGAGTATAATCATAAGAGATGAGGAAACAGGAGCAATATTACGCTCAACTCTTACACCAACACAGGCAGTGGCAAGAAATTATACACAGACCATGTATGATACTGTTACAAGCGGTGTACTTGTTCAGCCTATAACTTACAATAAAGATGCCTCAACATCAAGATTCGGTAATTATGCCACAGGTATACTTACACCGTTAAAGGAAGGATATGTAAGTACTGAGGAGCTTAAGGAAGACGGAAAGGTTGTAGGATTTACGGCTCATATTAATTTTACTGAATATGGTTTTGAGTTTGACATAATCGTAAAATTAACTGAAGAGGGAGCTCTTTCATGGGAAATTCCTGAGGATACCATTAAGGAAACAAATGAAAATTATCTTATGGCAGACTTGTATGTATTTCCTCTTTTAGGATATACAGACAGAGGTGACAGAGATGGATATATGATACTTCCTGACGGAAACGGAATAACAATAGATTATGACGATTATTTCCAGGATGGAGAGCCAAAGTACAAGACGGCTTACTTAAAGCGTGTATACGGCTCAGATGTAGGACTTTCAGGAATATCACAGACAACAACCCTGGGAGATACACTGGAAAGCTCAAGAGACTTTACAACAAGCTCAGAGGAAATAACAATACCATACTTTGGCGTGGTACATTCCGATACTCAGATAGCAATGGTTGGTATCATAGAAGAGGGTGAATATGGCGGATATATTCACGGTATGATAAATGGTATTAACAGAAGCTTTGAAAACTATGTATCCACAAGGTTTGAGTACAGAACATTATACCAGGAATTTATGGATAATGTGGGAAGCTCAGAGAGATGGAAAACTTCTGAAGGCAGAATGATAGGGAACATAAAGGTTACATATCTTCTTACAAGCGGTGAAGATGCTACATATTCAGGACTTGCAAATAAGCTTAGAAGTCATTTGTTAAATACAGGGATTATAAATGCGAATGAAGATCAGGAATTTGATGTAAGGCTTGATTTTCTTGGAGTAGACAAAGAAAACTTTATGGTATTCAGAAGAAATGTAGTTGCAACTACAGCAGAAGATATAAGAGATATATTAGGTCAGCTTTCAGAGCTTGGAGTTACAAATGTGCTGGCAGTATATGAGGGCTGGCAGGATGATGGTGTATATAATGTTCCTATATATGAGTTTGATGCAGACAGTGATGTGGGAGGAAATAAGGCTATAGAAGAGCTGATTAGTGATTTGGAGGAAGGTGGAACCGTAAGTCTTTATTTAATGCAGGATATGCTTACAATCAATACCTCCATGACAAGCTCAGTATATACATCAATTAACGGATATACAGGAAAGACATATGAGAGATACGAAATGTACAATGAGGTGTTTACAACATTCAGGTATTTATATCCTCATAAGTCGGAAGAGTATATTAAAGACATTACCAATGACTTCTTAGACAGCGGAATTAAGAATGCAGCCTTTAGTGGAATATCAGATAATATGTTTGTATATATATATGATAAGAAAGAATATACAAGACAGGATACAATGGAGCATTATGCAAATGCCATTAAGGATAGCAAAGATAATGGAATGAGCATAATATTAGAATCGCCATATATGTATTTATGGAAATATACAGATGCATATCTTGATTTTACAATAGGTTCATCTATGTATGTATATGCTTCACATGAGATACCGTTCCTGTCATCAGTGCTTAAAGGTTCATTGAAAATGTATTCAGAGTATATAAATTTTGAAGCTAACAGTACGGAATATTTCTTAAAGCTGGTGGAGACAGGCGTTTTGCCTTCATTCCTCATAACAAAGGAAAGTCCTGAAGTGCTTCAGTATACAAATTCAAACTGGAATTATTCATCTGAGTATGACAAATACGAGGATACTATTGCTGAATATTATTCAAAGCTTAAGGAAGTAAATGATAAGGTTCAGGGTGAATATATTGTTAATCATGAAAAGTTAGATAGTGATGTAAGCATAACAACTTACAGCAACGGGGTTAAGGTGTATGTTAACTTCTCAGATGTCGATGTTACAGTTGATGGCATGACTATCGAAGCAGAATCATATAGTGTAAGGTAGGTGAGACAAGATGAAATCAACAAAATCAGACAATTTAGAAGTTAAGAAAGAGACTAAGGCATCGGAGGTTGAGGAAAAGGCAGTTCATATGGCTGCCGATTCCTCACCGGAAGGTGAAAATAATACAGACGGCAAAGAGCATAAGAAAGAAAAGAAAAAGAAATATACCGTGGAAGAACTCCTTAATCAGGAAGGCCGTATGGAACTTTATGATGAATACGGAAGAAAGAAGAAGATTAAGGTAAAGGTAAAAACGGGAAAGCTGAAAAAGAGAGAGGCGAGAATAGGATATATTTTCACAGCTCCTTATATGATAGGTGTTCTTGTATTTTTGCTGTATTCTGTTATTATGTCTGTTGTATATACATTTTATAATGTTTATTACCATGCATCAGGCGATAAGATTATGGACTTTAGAGGCTTTTACTATTATCAGAGAGTTTTTGAAAAAGAAACTGATTTGTTAATAAATCTGGGTTCATTATCAATAAAGCTTTTAATGGCAGTTCCACTTATAGTAGTATTTTCACTTTTAATGGCAATGCTTCTTAATATGAAAATTCGTGGAAAGGGAATATTCAGAACTATTTATTTCCTTCCGGTTATTATAGTAAGCGGACCTGTTATGACACAGATTACAAGCGAAACAAGCAGTATACAGGCAGTGGATTTAACCACTATTCAAAATGTACTGCTGTCGGTGCTGCCTACATGGCTTGCAGAGGGAGTTACCTTTATTTTCTCAAATATTTTGCTTTTGCTGTGGTATTCGGGAGTTCAGATATTGATTTTCCTTGCAGCACTGCAAAAGATTGATACCTCATTATATGAGGCAGCAAAAATCGATGGTGGTTCAGGCTGGGAATGCTTTTGGAAGATTACGCTTCCTACAATTAAGCCAATGCTTTTGCTTAATGCTTTGTATACGGTAGTATTTTTATCACAGGATACACTGATAAGCCCTATTATCAGCAGAATTTCCGAGGTTATGCAGAATAACAATGAAGGATACGGATATACGTCTACATTTGCACTTTTGTACTCAGCAATAATTCTTGTATTTGTTGGTGTTGTTGCACTTGCATTTAAGCCGAGAAAGGATCTTTATGAAAAACAGATAAGAAGAACCAAGAAGCTTGAGAAAAAGACAAGAAAGAACCTTGCTAAGCATCAAAAGCAGTTAATAAAGAATGAGATTAAACTTCAGAAGGCAGTAGAAAAAGAGAAGAAGATGATAGCTGCAGGAAAAGATTTGAAGGGAGGAAATTTCGATGAGTAAGCCGGAAAAAGAAAAAAAGGTAAAAACTAAAAAAGAAAAAAGAAAAAAAGAAAAGACTCCCTTTACTAAAGAGAAATTTAGAAAAATAATGTTTGGAACAAAGGATGACATGGGGCTATTGAAAAAAATAGCAGTTTATGTTATACTGATATGTGTTGGATTTATGTTTTTATCACCTGTAGTGAAGGTATTTTCAACCAGTTTAATGTCACTTTCAGACTTGCTTGATTCTGCTATTAACTGGATACCATCCTCATTGAACTGGGATAATTACAAAAATGCAGCTATTGCTATGGATTACGGAAAGGCAATAAAAGACAGCCTTATTATTTCGCTTATTCCAACAATTATAAACGTTGTAGTATGTTCCGTAATCGGATATGGATTTGCAAGGTATAATTTTAAATTAAAAGGTGTATTGTTTGCATTTGTAATATTATCATTTGTACTTCCGCAGCAGCTTATACTTACACCACAGTATGAGCTTTATGCAAGGCTGGGACTTACAGGCTCCATACTTCCTTTTATAATTCCGACATTATTCGGACAGGGAATTAATGCATCCATATTTATATTGATTGCATGGTCATTCTTTAAGCAGATACCCGGTGCGTTAATGGAGGCTGCACAGATAGACGGAGCAGGACATGCAAAGCAGTTCTTTAAAATAGCCATACCGTCATCAATAGGAGCACTTGTGGTTATATTCCTGTTCTCCTTTGTATGGTATTGGAATGAGGATTATTTAACGTCACTTTATTTATATAATTCAACATCACAGGCATCATATCAGTTTACGCCTGTTGTAAATCAGCTTGGTATATTTAACAGTGTATTTGACCAGGCAAGTTCATCAGCAGGTTCAGATGTAACAACATCATATGCTAATACGGGTATGAGAATGGCAGCGACAATACTTGCAATAGCACCTTTACTGCTTATCTACTTCATATTGCAGAAGCAGTTTGTAGAAAGCGTTGACCGTGCAGGTATAACAGGTGAATAATAGAAAGGCAGTAATTTTAATTAGTGTATATTATTATTTGCCGGGTATGTATTTATACATAGGGATTAATACATTGTACCGGACAGTACATATGTATTCCAAATATAAAAAAAGGGAAAATTATAAAGAAGGAGGATTGTGTTATGGCAAAAAGAATTAAGAAGTCTTTATGTTTACTTCTTACCGTAACAATGATGGCTACATTATTTGTAGGATGCGGCAGCAGCGGCGGCGGTTCATCTACGACAAAAGCGACACTTAAAGCATTTGATGATGAAACTCCGATGACATTGGGATATGCTTATTGGGAGGATCAGTATGTTGTGGAATCTTTAGTGGAAGGCTGGAATGCTGAGCATCCAAATGCAACTCTTAACCAGAAGATGACTACAGATTTAACAACACATAATCAGGATATTATTAATCTTGCAGCATCTAAGAGCGTACCTGATGTTTTCTGGGTACTTGGTACTCCTGAAAACATGATTAACAAAGGTCTTTTATATGACATGAGTCTTATGTGGGATGCAGATCCTGACACAAAGAATGTCATTGGCGGTGTTAATGAATTTGAACTTGGTAAGTTCGGAACAAACGGAAAGTGGACAACACCTGTTAAGTTCTTCCCAACAGTAATGTTCCTTAACCTTACAACATTCAAGACATTAAACCATGAAATGCCTTCTACAGACTGGACATGGGAAGAGTTCGAGGAAGTAGTTGAAGAGATGTCACATGACAAGTATTTTGGTATTTCAGAGGCATGTACAGTTATTACATTATATCCTATAGCAAACGATCCTGATTGTATCGGTGAGTTTGGCTGGAATGGTGAAGAATTTGACTTAACAGACTGGGCATACGGACTTGAGCTTGAGAAGACATTTATTGAGAAGAACTGGAAGGCTCCTGTAGCAGGAACAGAAGAAGGCGATGCAATAATCACAAGCGAGTACGGCGGAATTCAGCCACAGGATAATGGTTATGCAGCTATTAGAACTGACCATTGGTGGTGCTGGGAAAGATTCTGGAATGATCATTCATTCTATGAATACAATACATTCTTTGTACCATATACAATACCTCATACAGAGGAAAATGCAGACAGCACAAACATGTTTGCAACAATAGACTTTGGTGCAATTTCATCTATGTCAGAGCATCCGCTTGAAGCATACTACTTACTTAAGTATATGACATGGGGAGCTGACGGATGGAACTGGAAGCTTGACCATTATACAGAGATTCATGAAAAAGCTATTATCCAGAGCGGCGGTAATCCGGATGAGTTTGAGATAGGTAATGCAGATGATACTACAGGCGGTGAGGTAATTAACAACTGTCCTATTACTCTTGACGAGGAAGTATGGGCTAAGTATGAGGCACTTCATCCAAATGCAGAGAGCGGCGATCCTATAGCAGATAAGCTGGTAGCAGCAGGACTTTCAGAGACAGCCAGAATAGAAGTATTTGAGGACTTCTGGGAGAACGTAAAGGCCGGAAAATGGACATGTTACGGTTCACAGCAGATTCCGGGATTTGATACATTCCTTTATGACTACTATTTTGAGAATGAGTTTATTGCAGGATATGCAGGTGTAGAGGAAGCAGTTATTAACGGTAGCGGTACAGCAGATGACTATGTAGAAGATTTGACCAACAAGGCTAACGAGTTGGCAGATGAATACAAGGGAATTCTGAACCAGCAGATTACAAATACCGGAAACTAAAAAAACATAAAGTAATAATTAATATTTAATCCCTTCCTCCCACAGGAAACTGTGGGAGGTTTTTTTAAGAAAGGAGTAAGGTATGGCAATAGAAGAAATTTCACGTATACAGGTGGGAGATATGATACTTGTATATGAACAGGAAACGGATTTTAAAACAGCAGGGTTTTATATAATTCCTGCAGATATGAATAGTGATGATAATAAGAAAAAGTTTTACAGGATTAATTCATTAGTGCAGCTAAAGCTTGTGGGAGACATATATCCTAATTGTTATGGGCATGGCTCTTCTATGCGAAACGGGGAATCATCCAATCTCCTGGACTATGACAGTCAGACAGTAGAAAAAACAGATGATAAGGTTATTGTAAAGACGTATTTAAAAGATTCAAGGGGTTATGATGTGGTGCATATCGTAACATATTATAATGGTGATTTGAGCTTTGAAATGAAAAATGTAATTACAAATAATTCGGATAAAGATATTACAATGGAAATGATATCAAGCTTTGAACTTAGTAAAATATCACCATTTCTTGAGGGGGACGGACCTGACAGCCTGCTTGTTCACAGACTGAGAAGCAAATGGAGTCATGAAGGAAGGCTGGATACGGAAACAGTGGAGGACTTACAGCTTGAGCCCTCATGGTCTACGTGGTCAGTAAGCACGGAAAGATATGGACAGACAGGTTCTATGCCGGTTAAAAAGTTCTTTCCTTTCGCAGCTATAGAGGACACAAAAAATCAGGTACTATGGGGAGTGCAGCTTGCACATGAAGCATCGTGGCAGATGGAAATATACAGACAGGACGATGGGCTTCACCTGTCAGGCGGACTGGCTGACAGAGAATTTGGTCATTGGCTTAAAACCCTAAAGCCGGGACAGTCCTTTGAGACACCTGCTGCAATCGTAAGCACATGCCACGGAGGCGGTATTGATATGATATGTCACAGGCTTACTCAGGCAGGACAGAAATATGCCGACAAGGCACCGGAAAGCGAGCAGCATCTGCCTATAATATTTAACGAGTACTGTACAACATGGGGCTGCCCATCACATGACAATATAAAAGGAATTGTAGAAGCTATTAAAGACAAAGGCTTTGAATATTTTGTTATAGACTGCGGCTGGTTTAAAGAGGACGGTATACCTTGGGATATAAGTATGGGAGATTATAATGTTTCTCCTACTCTGTTTCCTGAGGGACTGGAAAAAACAGTGGCCTTAATTAAAGAAAATGGAATGAAGCCTGGAATATGGTTTGAAATTGATAATATAGGAAGAGCCGCAAAATCATATGAATTTACAGACCATCAGTTAAAGAGAGACGGTTTTCCAATTACTACATACAGCAGAAGATTTTGGGATATGAATGATCCATGGGTGAAGGAGTATTTAAATGAAAAGGTAATAGGCACATTAAATAAATATGGATTCCAATACATGAAAATGGATTATAATGATACTATAGGTATAGGCTGCGATGGCTGTGAATCTTTAGGAGAGGGACTTAGAAAAAACATGGAGGCATCTGTGGATTTTGTAAGGGAAGTAAAAAATCAGGTTCCGGGAATAATACTTGAAAATTGTGCATCCGGAGGTCATAAGCTTGAGCCGCTAATGATGAGCTTATGCTCAATGGCATCATTTTCAGATGCTCACGAAACAGAGGAAATACCAATAATTGCAGCGAATCTTCACCGTGCAATACTGCCTCGCCAAAGCCAGATATGGGCTGTTATAAGGAAAAATGACTCCTTAAAGAGAATAGCATATTCTGTGGCAAACACATTTTTAGGAAGAATGTGTCTGTCAGGAGATGTAACAGAGCTGACAAGCCAGCAATGGAATGTAATAGATAACGGAATAAAATTCTATAAAGAGATAGCTCCTATTATTAAGTATGGATATACTCACAGAGTTGGTCCGAAGATTACAAGCGAAAGACATCCTAAGGGCTGGCAGGGAGTGATAAGAGTAGGGGAAAACGGAGAGGCATATGTGCTTATACATATGTTCTATGGTGATATTCCTGAAATCATAAGCATTAAGCTGCCAAAGGACTGTCCTTTAAATATTCATACGGTTTATTCAGATACAGAGGTTAATGTTAAAATAGAAAATGGAAGCTTAATATACTATCCAACAGAAAATATGAAAGCTGTAGCAGTAAAATTGAAGTAAAAAATTTTTAAATAAACTTTTCACAGAATATATGGAATATTACAATGATTTGTGATAAACTAAAGTAATCAAATCAATATTATATAGAGAGGAATATTTATAATGAAAAACGTAAGCATTTATTTAAGACCATATACTGTTGATTGGAATAACCCGGAGTCAGACAGCATTCATTTAGAGTATAGCTATGATAAAGAAAACTGGTACAGCCTTAATGGAAATAATGGTGTGCTTTTTGCAAAATCAGGTTCAAGGAGAATGTCAGAGCCTCAGATTATAAAGATGTCAGAGGACAGGTTTAAGATATATGCAAAGGACTCATTAGACACAAATAAGGTATTTGTATACGAAACCTCAGACTTTATATCATACAGTGACGAGACAGTAGTTGAATGTACATCACTTGATGATTATAATAAGCCGGGAGAGGCTGTAGAAATATCACAGGAGCTTCTGTCACAGTTAAATAAGGTATACGGAAAGCCGGAGCCTGTTGTTATTGAGTCTGTGGAGGAAGTAAAGGCAGAAGTAAATGTGGGAGAAGAGTTAAAGCTTCCTGAAAAAGTAAAGGTTACCTATTCTAATGGAATGACAGAGATGAAAAAGGTAGTATGGGAGCAGGCAGATACATCATCAGCAGGGGTAAAGACAGTAAAAGGAAAAGTGTCAGAGCATCAATATACTAATCCTTTAATCTATCACAGGGCAGATCCTTTTGTGTACAAGCATACAGACGGAAGCTATTATTTTGTAGCATCATATACGGACCAGGAGCATAATCTTATCGGGGAATATCAGTACAGATATATATTCTTGAGAAAAGCATCAACTATTGAAGGACTTGCGGATGGCTCAGGTCAGTATGAGGAAAAGGTGGTATTTGAGAGAGGAACAGTTCAGGGAAATAACAGTCCTCATATTTGGGCACCGGAGATTCACTTTATAAATGGTCAGTGGTATATTTATTATACTACATGCATAAATGATGATGATATGTGGTCAATACGTCCTCACGCACTTAGGTGTACAGGAGACCCTATGAAGGAGCAGTGGGAAAATCTTGGACGCATTCAGACAACAACAGATGATTCCATTGCATTTACCGACTTTTCTCTTGACCATACTGTGCTTCAGCATAATGGAGAGTTATATTTCTTTTGGGCAGAGAAGCATCCTGAGGTTGTGGGAGCAAATGTAGGAGGAGATTATGACGAAAATGCAGTTCAGGTAAATTCAGATATATATGTTGCCAAAATGGTTAATCCGTGGACAATAGATTCAAGCCGTATATGCAGGGTGGTAGAGCCTACATACAACTGGGAGCTTCACGGCTTTCCTGTATGTGAGGGACCGGCAATACTTGTCAGAAACGGAAAAATATTTATGGCATACTCTGCAAGCGGAACAGATGCATTATATTGCATGGGCTTATGTACGGCAGATGAGAACGCTGATTTACTTGACCCTAAGTCATGGACAAAGTCACCATGTCCTGTATTCCAAAGTTCAAGAGCAACAGGACAGTTTGGACCGGGACATAACAGTTTCACATATGATGAGGACGGCAATGATGTTATGGTTTACCATGCAAGGCAGGAGGAGAGATATCTGGTGGATCCGGGATATCAACCGCTTTATGATGCAGGAAGAAATGCTTCGGTATCAAGAGTATACTGGAATCCTGATGGAACACCTAACTTTTCGGTTCCTGTTCCGAGCGGAAAAGGAAAGGATATAGAGACAGAAGTGACGGCTGCCGTAGTAGTGAAATAATTAATTTAATAAGATGAAATATAAGGCATATTGTAAGTGGTGTTTTACATTTACGGTATGCCTTTTTAATGTATGGGATTAGGAGATTTTTAAGTAGCTATTTTATAAAAAATGTATGGAAGAAATACATTGAAAGTATGATAATACTGTGATAGTATGTATCCATAATAATAGTTATTTTTCATATAGAAAGTCAGAAGGAATGGAGGATTATATAATGAAGGAAAAGCTGCTTGAAAAGTTTGATGAATTGTTTAAGTCAGATGGAACCGAAAAGGTATATTTTGCACCGGGACGTGTAAATCTCATTGGGGAGCATACAGATTATAACGGCGGTCATGTATTTCCATGTGCATTAACTATAGGAACATATGGAGTGGCACGAAGAAGAAATGATAATAAGCTAATGCTTTATTCCATGAATTTTGACGGTCTGGGAGTAATTCAATGCAGTGTAGAGTCACTTAAATACAAAAAGGAAGATGACTGGACAAATTATCCCAAGGGAGTTATTTGGGCATTGAAGGAGAAGGGATATACCATAGACAATGGTATGGATATATTATTTTACGGAAATATACCAAACGGTTCAGGACTTTCTTCGTCAGCATCAATAGAGGTACTTACAGGATTTATATGTAAGGATTTATACGGACTTGATATTGACAATATAAATATAGCTTTGACGAGTCAGTATTCTGAAAACAATTTTAACGGTGTAAATTGCGGAATAATGGATCAGTTTGCAATAGCAATGGGAAAGGAAAACAGGGCAATTTTCCTGGACACTGCAACACTTGAATATACTTATGCACCGATTAATCTTGCCGGGTATAAAATAGTTATACTCAATACAAATAAAAAGAGAGGACTTGGAGATTCAAAATATAATGAAAGAAGAAGCGAATGTGAAGAAGCTTTAAGAAGACTGAAGACAAAGCTTCCAATTAATTCCCTTGGAGAGCTTACAGAGGAGGAATTTGAAAAAAACAGGTATCTTATAGGGGATGAGGTAATGGAGAAGCGTGCAAAGCACGCAGTGTATGAAAACAGAAGAACTATTATGGCAGTGGAGGCATTAAAAAATAACGATATAGAAACATTTGCAAATCTTATAAATCAGTCAGGTGATTCCCTTAGAGAAGATTATGAGGTTACGGGAGTAGAGCTTGATACTCTTGTGGAGGAAGCCAGAAAGCAGCAGGGAGTTATATGTGCCAGAATGACAGGAGCAGGCTTTGGCGGCTGTGCCGTAAGTATAATTAAAACTGAGGCAGTGGAAAGTGCAATAGAGAATGTAGGAAAGGCTTATAAGGAAAAGATAGGGTATAATGCAGATTTTTATGTGGTTGATATAGGAAACGGACCGGCGATACTATAGCATAAATTCAACTGATACAGAATAAGGAAAAAGACATTTGGTTAAATAATCATGTGTCTTTTTTTATTATAGGATGTAGGTGTTAGAAATAAATGTGAAAAGAACATATTTTTTTCACATAATTATCATAATATTTTCGTTTAAGTTTAATAGAATGGTACGGTAAAACAAAATAGGAGGATATCACAGTGGTCGAAGTAAAAAACTTGGTTAAAGTTTATGGCAGAAAAAAGGCTGTGGATGGTCTTACCTTCAACGTGGAGGAAAATCAGGTATACGGATTTTTAGGTCCAAACGGTGCAGGTAAGTCTACAACAATGAATATTATCACAGGGTGTTTGTCTGCCACGGAGGGTACAGTATGTATTAACGGTCACGATATTTTCGAGGAGCCATACGAGGCGAAGAGGCAGATAGGGTACTTGCCGGAGCAGCCGCCGCTTTATATGGATATGACGCCGAAGGAGTATTTGACATTTGTGGCGCAGGCAAAAAAAATAAAGAAAGCTTCAATCCCTTCAGCAATAGAAGGAATAATGAGAAAAACATCTATTCTCAATGTAAAAGACAGACTTATAAAAAATCTGTCAAAGGGATATAAGCAGAGAGTGGGAATTGCAGGGGCACTTGTAGGGAATCCTCCTGTAATAATATTAGATGAGCCTACCGTGGGGCTTGATCCAAAGCAGATAATTGAGATACGCTCACTTATAAAAGAGCTGGGGAAAAATCATACAGTTATATTAAGCAGTCATATATTAAGTGAAGTAAACTCAATATGTGACAAAATACTTATTATTTCACGGGGAAAGCTTATAGCAGATGATACCCCGGAAAATCTTACAAAGCATTTCAGGGAAGGTTCAATGCTTAATGTGTTGGTAAGATGCGGCATGGAAACTGCTATAGAGGTTATGGATAAGCTTATGGCAGGACTGCCGGCGTCAGAAAAGAATATATGGAGCAGTGAGAATGCTAAAACTGATACCCATTTAGGTGAGGTAACGCGGTTTAAGGTACCTTTGTATAATGAGAATAATACAATAGAAGGAAAGGATATACGGGACAGTATATTTAAGGCATTTGGCGAAAGAAACATAACGGTTCTTGAGATGAGTCCTGAAAAGGCATCATTAGAGCAGGTATTTCTTGAGCTTACTGCAAGCAGCACAGAGGAGGAGTATCACGAAGATGAGGCAGAGGAGGAGGAAATGTAATGACAGCGGTATTAAAAAGAGAGCTTGCCTCATATTTCAACAGTATGACAGGCTATGTTTTTGCAGCATTTACCATATTTATAACAGGGATTTACATAATGATATATTGTTTTAAAAACGGATATCCTTATTTTGAGTATGTAGTAAAAAGTATAGAATTTTTTTATTTAATTACAATACCCGTACTTACAATGAGAGCAGTGGCAGAGGAAAAAAGGCAAAAAACAGACCAGCTTTTGTATGCATTGCCATTGTCAATGACACAGATAGTAATAGGAAAATATCTGGCAATGGCAATAGTGCTTTTAGTGCCTGTGGCAGAGCTGTTAATTATGCCTGTTATATTATCAAATTACGGTAATGTGGTTATGGCAACATCATATAGTTCAATATTTGCTTATTATCTTTTAGGACTTGCACTTGCGGCAATAGGATTATTTATATCATCTTTAACAGAGAATCAGCTTGTGGCAGCAGTTATTACATTTGTTGCTGCACTTGTATGTTATCTTATGACAGGTCTTGCAACATATATACCTACAGATGCCGTAAGCTCATATATATCATTTGCCGTGATAATACTGCTGATAGGAATTGCAGTATGGTTTCTCACAAAAAATAAATATGCTGCGGGAGGAATATTAATAGTGGCAGAGGCAGCACTGTTTATATTGTACTTATTCAGTAAAACGTCATTTGAGGGACTTCTTCACAAGGTATTAAATAAGATTTCTCTGTTTGCAATAACAGATAACTTTATATATGGAATATTTGACTTAACGGCAGTAGTGTATTTTATCACTGTAATTTTCTTATTTATATTCCTTGCAATCCAGTCAATGGAGAAAAGGAGGTGGAGCTAGTGAAGCTTACAGGAAATAAGGAGATAAGCAGCAATACAAAAGCAGCAAAGAAAAAGACGCTTAAAATAGGAATGTATACTACGGCAATCACTGCGGTGGCAATAGCTATTGTGGTATTTATAAATCTGTTTGTAACCAGCCTTCCGTCGGATAAGGTAAAGTTTGATACTACCTCAGAGGAGCTTTATTCAATATCAGAGCAGACAGAGCAGATAGTTAAAGGAATAGATGAGGATATTACCATATATATTATAGCGTCAGAAACAACATATGATATGTCAGTGTATGAATATTTGGAGAGATATACTGCACTGAATGATAATATAACAATAGAGCTTAAGGATCCTGTACTTTATCCTAATTTTGCCGGCCAGTATACAGACAGTGAGGCAGAAGAAAACAGTCTGATTGTGGTAAGTGGGGAAAACAGCAGGTATATACCGTATTCATCAATATATGTGTCAGACTACTCATATGATTCTTCAACAGGGTCATATACAAGCAGCTATTCCTTTGACGTGGAGAATCAGGTAACATCAGCCATTGATTACGTGACTAATGAAAACCTTCCTATAGTTTATACATTGTCGGGACACGGAGAGGTAACATTTTCAGATTATTCGTCTGCCATAACCGAATATATTGGAAATGAAAATATTACTGTTAATTCATTAAGTCTGTTAAAGGAGGGGCAGATTCCGGAGGATGCAGATGCTATAGCAATATTAGAGCCATCATCTGATATTTCTCAGGATGAGTTTACAATGCTTAAGGAATACCTTGATAACGGAGGAAATATATTAATTATGGCAGGTAGTGTGACATCAGATATGGCTAATCTTATCTCCCTTATGAATTATTATGGAATGAATCCGGTTAACGGATTAGTTGTTGAGGGAGATGATAACTATTACTATCTGTATCAAACATATCTGCTTCCGGATTATGAGAGCCATAGTATAACAGAGCCTTTAGCCAATTACTATGTGATGGTGCCGATGGCACAGGGTATAGAGCTTATTACCCCTACAGGAAAAGATAACTCCAAAGAGGAGCCGGAAACTGAAGAAACTGATAATACACAGGAAGAAGCTGATACATCAGAAGACGAAAGAAATGTTACGGTTCAGGGACTTCTTGTCACTTCGGATTATGCGTATTCAAAGGTTGCAGGCGATAATATTACAACATATGAAAAGGAAGACGGAGATATAGACGGTCCGTTCTATGTGGCAGCTATAGCCCAGGAGGAAAATGAGGAGACAACAGGAAAAATGGTGTATATAGGCTCTGTTTATGTTATGGATGACAGCATTAATCAGGTGACATCGGGAGGAAATGCTGATTTTGTAATGAATTCTCTTGAGTATATGCTTGACAGAGACGAAACCATATCCATACGTGCAAAAAGTTTGGATACTGAGTATCTTACAATAGACAGCGGCACTGCATTTAAGTGGCAGGTAATACTTATAGGAATTATTCCGCTGGCACTGATTATCTGGGGAGGAGCAGTATGCTATCAGAGAAGAAAGATGTAGGAGGTGAAAGTATTGAAGAAAATTGGCAAGAGAACAAGAAGTATGATTCTTATGGTTACTGTAGCAGTATTTTTTATATTGGCATACGTGGTATCATCCGGAATAAATGGAGATGAGGAGGAAGCCTCTTTGGAGAGCGGAGAAACAGGGGAAAAAGTACTTGATATTTCACCTGATGATATTACCCAAATTGTGTTTTCGTCAAAAGAAGACGAAGAAAATACAGACAGCATTCAGGATATAGAGCTTATTAAGGAGGAATCAGAGTGGATATATGGAGCTGACAATGAATTTCCTCTTGATGAGTCAAAGATAGAAAATATGGTATCAGTGCTTTCAAATCTTACATCAAGTGATGAAATTGACAGCGAAAGCGTAAACCTTGAGGACTATGGGGTAGATGTGGAAAAATCATATGATGATATAGTGCTTACAGTATCATTTAAGGCAGGAGAAAATTTATACACATACTATGTCGGTAATTACAATTCCATAACAGACGGATACTATATGGTAACTGAAACCATGGACAGTATATATATGGTGGAAACAGATATTGTAGATGCTTTTAATTATGATTTATATGATTTGCTTCTTCCGGATGAGATGCCTGAGATAAATTCAGATTATCTTACAGGCATGGCAGCAGCTACGGCAGAGAAAAGCTATATATTTGAATATGAGATAACAACGGAAGCTGAGACTGAAGCTGATACAGTGGAGGACACCGAAGCTGAGTCGGATACCGGGTCGTTAGATGATGAGGAATTGGAATCATATATTACATGGTACAGGACAGTAACTGATATAGAAACTAATGAGCAGGGAGAAAAAGAAGCAGTGGACAGCAGCAGCTTTGGCCAGGCAGTAAGTGATATAATAGGAATTGCCGTAAATGAAGCGGTTGATTATAAGCCGTCAGACGATGCATTGACGGAATACGGACTTATAATACCTGAATATACTATTATTCTCACTTACCTTGAAAGTGAAGAAGCACAGGAGGAAACAACACTGACACTTTATTTGGGCAGTGAAACCGATGAGGGAACATATATGAGGATAGGCGATTCTGATATAATATTGCTTATAGATACTATAGACTTAAGCGGAATACTTGGATAAACCGGCTCCGGTCTTTCTAATAATCAGTATGGAAAAAAGCATTGCCAGTGGAAATATTATGGCAGCAAGTATGCCAAGTCTTAAGTTATCATTAAATATATGAGATATTGTTCCCACAATAGTAGGACCTGCCGAACAGCCAAGATCTCCGGCCAGTGCCATAAGGGCAAACATGGCAGTACCGCCTGATTTAATGGCTGCGGCAGCCTTACTGAAGGTTCCGGGCCACATAATGCCTACAGACATACCGCATATTCCGCAGAATAAAAGTCCAAGTGCAGGGATTGGAATAAATGATATGCAGATATATGATAATATGCACAGCAAAGTGCTAAAGAGCATAAATGAATCAAGGTTAATTTTGTGGCCGTATTTTCCATAGAAAAATCTTGACAGTCCCATCATAAGTGCGAACATCATAGGACCTGCAAGGTCTCCTATGGTCTTGTCAATATTAAGCCCCATTTCCGCATATGCAGATGCCCACTGGCTGACGGACTGCTCGCCGGCTCCGGCACATATCATCATAAGTAAAAATATTAAAAATAATTTGTCGGAAAAGAGCTCCTTAATAGATAAGCCCTTTTGACCGGATTCAATGGGAGCAGACATAGGAGCCTTAATAAAAAGAAAGATATTTAATATGGGAATCATTGACCAGATAAGGGAAAGAATTTTCCATTGGGAGATTCCCAAAGTATTAAAAAATATGGTGGAAACCAGCACAACTCCAACATGTCCCCAGCAGTAGAATGAGTGAAGAAGACTCATTGCTTTTTCTTTATTTTCCGTAGGACACGACTCCACAATAGGACTTACAATAACTTCAAGCAGACCCCCGCCTATGGCATATATAATGACTGATATAAGAAGTCCTGTAAAAGAGTCGGGCATTATATCAGGAAGAATGGTGAGACATAAAAAGCCTGCGGCAGAGCATATATGTGCAATCAGCATGGAGGCACGGTAACCGATTTTGTCTATAAAGCCTGCAGACAGTAAATCAACAATAAGCTGTATGATAAAATTAATTGTTATAAGAAGTGTAATTTTTGATAAAGGTATATTGTAGCTGTCTTGGAACATAAGGAACAAAAGGGGTACAAAATTATTAACCACTGCCTGTACAATATATCCTATAAAACAGCTTACTAATGTTTTTTTATATCCTGATGATTTCATAGCGATTTTCCTCATATAATAATTTGCTTCTTTTTTGTAAAGTAACCTTTAGTATGATATCATTTGGCAATAATATAATCAATATGTAAATTAATGTCTGAAAAACCACTTGACAATGTGGAAAAAAGTGATAAAATAACTTTAAAATTAATAACATAAGTCGATGAGCAAAAGAGTACTTATAAAGAGAGGTTACAGAGAGCCGGTGTTGGTGGAAGCCGGTACTAAAGCTTATAAGGAATGGGTTTGTGAGATTCAAGGCTGAACGAACAATAGTCAATGCTGTTTTCAAGTATGCCAAGACGTGTCCTCACGTTATAGGGGCAGGATATGAAGGTATCTGAAAGAGTCAGTAAGGATTGGTGGCGTGTATTCTAATCGAATGCACGCTTTTTTTATAATAAGCTTCTAAGGGCCACTCAATTCTGCTGAAATAGGGGTGGCACCGCGGTAATAATCGTCCCCGGTTATTGAAGGAATTCAATAATCGGGGGCTTTTTTTGTGCCGGAGCGTCGCAAATAAACCCTGACGGCAGATGAAAATTGAAGATTTGCATCATGCCTGTTGTGTAAAACGCTCCGGAATGGAGGATAATATGAGAACAAGAAATTTAAAGGTATATAGGAAAACAGTCAGTATAGTCAATGAAACATCAATGGGAATATATAAAAACCTTGGAAGTGATAAAATAGGATTTCTTCTTGAAAGCTATGATAAGGATTATGACAGATATACTTTTATGGGGGTGGAGCCTGAGGAAATAATCTGTTCAAGTGGTCAGAGCATAGTCATAAAAGGAAGAAATGGGGAAAAAGAAGTAATAGAGGGTAATCCCATTGATATATTAAAGGATTACTATAATCATTTTCATGTGGAAAGAGAGCCGGGAGAGCTGGCATTTATGGGCGGACTTGTGGGAAGTCTTGGGTATGACTATATAAGGTATACAGAGGTTTTACCGGACAATAATCCTGACGAGATAGGCATAGAAACTGTACAGCTTATGTTAGCCACTAAATTTATTGTAATAGACCATGTGGCAGAAACACTTTCAGCAGTTATTTTATATGAGGGAGGAGAGGAAGGAAAAAAGGCTGCACAATGTGAAGCGGAAGTGCTTTTAGAAAAGGCTTTAACTGACAGGGAGGAAGAAAAGAAAGAATTTGTTCATGACGGAGTTATTGTTAAAAAGTCAGATACCTTGGAGGAATACAGTGAAAAGGTAATGAAAATAAAGGAATACATAAAGGAAGGTCATATTTTCCAGACCGTTCTCTCCCAGAGGTGGACTGTAGAAACAAGTCAGGAAGGCTTTGATTTATACAGAGAGCTGAGGGAGTTAAACCCTTCTCCATATCTTTACTATTTTAACTTTGGCGAGTTTGAGATAATAGGAAGCTCACCTGAAATGATAGTAAAGGAAAGGGAAAACAAGATTCAGACATGTCCTATAGCAGGAACGAGAAGAAGAGGGGCAGATTCAGAGGAGGATTTATTGTTAAAAGACAGTCTCTTAAAGGACGAAAAGGAAAGGGCCGAACACGTAATGCTTGTAGACCTTGCAAGAAATGATATGGGAAGGGTATCGGAGTTTGGAACTGTAAAGGTTACAAGGTTTATGGACGTGGTAAATTACTCACATGTAATGCATATTGTGTCATTGGTGGAGGGAAGAAAAAACAGGGAATATCATCCATTTGACCTTGTATCATCATTTCTTCCGGCAGGAACATTAAGCGGAGCACCGAAAATCAGAGCAATGGAAATTATAGATGAGCTGGAGACAGTACGCAGAGGCTTGTACGGAGGGGCAACGGGATATATTGATTTTAACGGAAATATGGATTTTTGCATTACCATAAGAACCATGATAAAAAAGGGAAATAAGGTATATCTTCAGGCAGGTGCAGGAATTGTAGCAGATTCCGTACCTGAAAACGAGTATCAGGAGTGCTGCAATAAGGTTATGGCACTGGCAAAAACCTTAATAGATGACAATACAAAAATGTAGTATTGAAATGGCAATGAAAGATAGTGTGCAGAAATGGAGGTTTATTTATGATACTGCTTATAGACAATTACGATTCATTTACATACAATTTGTATCAATATATGGGAATATTTACAACAGATATTAAGGTTGTAAGAAATGATAAAATTACAATTAAGGAAATAGAACAATTAAATCCTGACAAAATAGTTTTGTCACCGGGACCAAAATCACCAAAGGAGGCGGGTATATGCCTTGACACAGTAAAATATTTTAGCGGTAAAAAGCCGATTCTTGGTATATGTCTGGGACATCAGACAATAGGTGAAGCCTTTGGAGCTACAGTGTCATATGCCAAAACTATTTTCCACGGAAAGCAGTCAGTAATAGAGCATGACGGAACGGGAATATTTGAAGGAATAAATTCTCCGATAAAGGTTGCAAGATATCATTCACTTGCCATAGTGGAGGATACTATTCCTGATTGTCTTAAGGTTACAGCAAAGACAGAGGACGGGGAGATTATGGCAATAGAGCATAAGGAATATCCTGTTATCGGACTTCAGTTTCACCCTGAATCTGTTTATACGGAGCATGGAAAAAAGCTTATAGAAAATTTTATAGACAAAATATAAGAAAGGCAGCGTTAAAAGGTAAAAAATGGGAATATTAGATGAAATAGTGGCAGATAAAAGAAAAAGACTCGCAGAGCATAAGAAAAAAATATCAGAGGAAGTTATTAAAAATATGGCACTGGAAAGTGAAAGAAAATCCATAAGCTTTTATGATGCATTGGCAAAAGAAGGTCTGTCTATAATTGGTGAATTTAAGAAGGCCTCCCCAAGTATGGGAGTTATAGACGGAAGGATAGAGCTGACAGACAGAATAGACCAGTATAACAATTCTGTAGATGCCATAAGCGTACTTACGGAGGAAGACCATTTTAACGGCGGAGTGGAATATCTTAAAGAAATAAGAGCTATCTCAGACCTTCCGATTATAAGAAAGGATTTTATAATAGATGAATATCAGATATATGAGGCAAAAGTTATAGGGGCTGACTGTATACTTCTTATTGCAGCAATATTAAATGATGAGGATATGGAAAAGTTTTACAGGCTTGCATATAAGCTGGGAATGGACGTTCTTCTTGAGGTACATAGTGAGAATGAAATGGAAAGGGCATTAAGGCTTCAGCCCAGGATAGTGGGAGTAAATAATAGAAATCTTAAAGATTTTACTATTGACTTGTGCCACACGGAAAGACTTGCAAAATATATGGATGAATTTATGATAAAAATAGGGTATAATGGAAAACGTCCTGTTTTTGTGTCGGAAAGCGGAGTGTCAACGGATGATGACATAAGATTTTTAAAGAAAAGTAAAGCAAATGCACTTCTTATAGGAAGAGCGTTTATGGAAAGCGAAAACCCAAAAGAAAAGGCATTGGGCTGGAAAAAGGTATATAATAATGGATGATAGTGTGAAAATAAAAATATGCGGCATAACCTTAAAGGAGGAAATTGACAGTCTTATAAGGCTTAATGTTGAATATGCAGGCTTTGTTGTGTTTTTTGAAAAAAGCAGAAGGAATAATACCTTGGAAAAAGCAGCAGAGCTTGTGAAATACCTTAAAGAAAAGTCTGACACAATAAAGGCTGTGGCAGTTACGGTGTCACCAACCTTAAGTCAGGTTATTGAGATTGAAAATGCAGGTTTTCATATTTTGCAGGTTCACGGAGCATTATTGTCGAATGTGAAGGAAAACTGTCATTTGCCAATATACAGGGCATTTAATGTTGACAGCAGGGAAAAAAGTAAGCTTTCAGAAATTTTAAATGACAAAAAAATATCCGGCATTGTGCTTGACGGGGCAGTGGCAGGAAGCGGAAATACATTTTCGTGGGACAGGTTTAAAGACTTTAATCGAAAAGACAAGGAATATGTACTTGCAGGAGGATTAAATCCTGAAAATGTAGGGAAAGCAATAAAGCTTCTTAAGCCTAACGTGGTTGATGTAAGCTCCGGAGTAGAATATGATGATAAATTAAAAAAGGGTAAGGATTTGGAAAAAATAGATAAGTTTGTAAAAGCTGTTAGAAGTTTAAATTAATACAGCAGAAATGGAGGATAAAATGAACAGTAAAGCATATTATGGAGAATTTGGAGGACAGTATGTTTCAGAATCTTTAATGAATACACTTTCAGAGCTTGACAAGGCATTCGAGGAGGCAATTCGGGACGAAAGCTTTATTAAGGATTATGAATACTATTTAAAGGAGTATGTAGGAAGAGAAAATCCCCTATACTTTGCAGAGCGTTTATCTGAGAAATATGGAACAAAGATTTATCTGAAGAGAGAGGATTTAAATCATACGGGAGCCCATAAAATAAATAATGTTATAGGACAGATTCTTCTTGCAAAGCGTATGGGAAAAACAAAGGTAATAGCAGAGACAGGTGCAGGGCAGCACGGAGTGGCAACGGCAACAGGTGCGGCGCTTTTTAATATGAAGTGTAAGGTTTATATGGGAAAAGAGGATATAGAAAGACAATCCCTTAATGTATTCAGAATGAAAATGCTGGGTGCAGAGGTGGTAGAAGTAACAACAGGAAGTGCAACCTTAAAGGATGCAACCAATGAAGCTATAAGAACCTGGGCAAAGGAGGCTGAGGATACATTTTATGTTATTGGCTCTGCCGTAGGTCCATATCCATACCCGAAAATGGTAAAGGAATTTCAGCGTGTTATAAGCAAAGAGGCAAAAAGGCAAATTCTTGAAAAGGAGGGAAGGCTTCCTGATGCAGTTGTTGCCTGCTGTGGAGGCGGCTCCAACTCCATAGGTATGTTTGCCGAGTTTATTGATGACAGTGAGGTTAAGCTTGTAGGTGTTGAGGCAGCAGGACTGGGCATAGAAACGGGAAAGCATGCAAGTGCAATGGCACTTGGGGAACCGGGAGTGCTTCACGGAATGCGTTCATATCTGCTTCAGGATAATGATGGAAATGTACAGCTTGCTCATTCAATATCAGCAGGACTTGATTATCCGGGAATCGGACCTGAACATGCATATCTTAGAGATACGGGACGTGTGGAGTATGTTTCCATTACAGATAGGGAGTGTATGGATGCCCTTATGGAGCTGTGTAAGCTTGAGGGAATAATACCTGCCATAGAAAGTGCCCATGCTTTAGCGTATGTATTTAAGATGGCAGAGAAAATGACAAAGGATAACATAATAGTTATGTGTCTGTCAGGACGTGGAGATAAGGACGTACATACAGTTGCAGCATATCTGGAAGGAAAAGACATGAATAAGTAAATAATTGAGAATGGAGAATAATATGAATCGTATAGAAGAAAGAATGAATTATTTAAAAGAACAGGGCAAAAAAGCATTTATTACATATATTACCGCAGGGCTTCCTGACATGGACAGTACAAAGAAAATACTTAAAGCACAGTTTGAGGCAGGAGTAGATGCTGTAGAGCTGGGTATTCCCTTTTCAGACCCGGTGGCAGACGGGCCTGTTATACAGAATGCATCATACAAAGCAATAAAGAATGGCGTAAATCTTGTGAAATGCTTTAAAATGACAGAGGAGTTAAGAAGTGAATGTGAAGTTCCCTTAGTGTTTATGCTGTACTACAATACTATTGTGCATTATGGAATAGACAATTTTGCAAAGGAATGCAGCAGAGTGGGAGTTGACGGGCTGATAGTTCCGGATCTTCCTTTTGAGGAGCAGGATTTGCTTAGGGAGGCATTAAAAAATGCAGGAGATGAAACTATTTTAATACAGCTTGTGGCTCCTGTGTCAAAGGAGCGTATACCAATGCTTCTTGAAGGAGCAAGAGGATTTGTATATTGTGTATCCTCTATGGGAGTAACAGGCCAGGAGGCACAGTTTCACAAAAATGTTAAGGAATACCTTAACAGTGTTAAGAGTGTATCGAATATACCTGTGATGATGGGCTTTGGCATACGAACTCCTGAAGATATAAAGCCTTTCTTAGATACAATAGATGGTGCAATAGTCGGCTCACATTTTATAAATCTTATGGAATCATGCGGATATAACGAGAATAAGGCAGCAGAATATGTAAGAGAGTTTAAGGCAGGCATAGAATAATATGGCTAAATCATCAAATCAAAAGTTAAAAATTTTATACCTAATGAAAGGGCTTCTGGAAAAAACAGATGAAAATCACCCTATGTCAATGAGTGATATACTTAAGTATCTTAAAGGCTTCGGCATAGAGGCAGAGCGAAAAAGTATATATGACGATATTGAGGCACTGAGGGTGTACGGTCTTGATATTGTGGCAAAAAAAGAACGTCCGTCAGGATATTATATCGGAGAGAGACAGTTTGAATTACCGGAGCTTAAGCTTTTGGTTGATGCGGTACAGTCCTCAAAATTTATGACAACAAAGAAATCAGGTGAGCTTATTAAGAAGCTGGAGAAGCTTTGCAGTACTAATCAGGCAAAGTCACTGCAAAGGCAGGTATATGTTGCCAACCGTATAAAAACCATGAATGAAAGCATATATTACAATGTAGATGATATTCATATGGCTATTTCGGAAAATAAAAAAATAACATTTCAGTATTGTGAGTGGAGTACGGAGAAAAAACTTATTCCAAAGAAAAACGGAAGACTTTATAATGTAAGTCCATGGGTACTTACATGGGAGGACGAAAATTATTATCTTATAGCATTTGATAATACTTCCCGGACTGTAAAGCATTACAGGGTTGATAAAATAAAGAAAATTAATCTTATAGATGAGGATAGGGAGGGAAAAGAGTACTTTACCAAATTTGATACGGCAGATTTTTCAAAGAAAACCTTTGGAATGTTTGGGGGAAAAGAACAGGATATTACCTTAAAATGCAAGGATAAGATGATAGGAGTTATACTTGACAGATTTGGCAAGGATATTTTTGTTGCTGCGGAAAGCGGAGGAAGCTTTAAGGTAAGAGTTAAGGTAAATGTAAGTCAACAGTTTTACGGCTGGATAACAGGAATAGGGGAAGGGATTACAATTACAGAGCCTGAAAGTGCAGCTAAGGAGTATAAAAAATACCTTAAAGGAATACTTAAAAATTACCACGACATTTAATGTAAAAAATTGTGAAATTTTTGTCAACTTAATTGAAAAATCACCTCATTTGTGGTATGATAATTATGTTGAAAACCAACAAAAAAATATGAGAAAAGAGGTATTTTTATGGCAAGATTTACATTACCAAGAGATTTATATCATGGCAAGGGTGCTATGGAAAATCTCAAAACATTAGTTGGAAAAAAAGCTATCGTAGTTGTAGGCGGCGGTTCAATGAAGCGTTTTGGTTTCTTAGATAAAATAGTAAATTATCTTAAGGAAGCTGGTATGGAGGTTGAGCTGTTTGAGGGGGTAGAGCCTGATCCGTCTGTTGAGACAGTTATGAAGGGTGCAGAGGCTA
>CALWSG010000027.1 GCA_944384155.1 uncultured Lachnospiraceae bacterium
AATAAAATCAGGTGATACATTTACAGCCTTAGTATATGTTATTGCAAGTGTGGTACTGGGAGTGTTTGCAGTTATTTTGCCTCAATGCATTATTAGATAGTTAGAAAAGGAGTTATATATTCTTTTGATAATCTATAAATAATATATTAAAAGTAATAAAACAAAATAAAAGATTGCCAATTACTACATTAAACCTGTCATTTATGACATGTTGAAAAAATCAAGAAAAGAATATGATACAATACATATATCAATCGATTGATAAGGTAAATTGTAACTAATTATTTATTGATAATAATTCTAATTGTATAAGGTATTCATATTCTGGTGAATACCTTATACAATATTGAAAAAGGAAGGGAAGATAATATAATGAAGGAGAACAAATCGGGTAAGGTAAAAAGAAAGAAGGAAAAAAGCATAGTAAAGCCTATAGTAATGATGACAGTTTCTCTTATACTTATATTTTTGATAAATAATTTTATAATGCTTATACATAATTATCTGGATAGTACGCTTGAAAAAATGATTGCCAGAACAGTTAAAATAGAGTTGTCTGAAAAAGAATACGAGGCTGTCGGTGATGAAATAGTCAGTTATTTAGAAGAAGGAAATGAAGAACATATTATTGATTATGCTGAAGGTCATGTCCAGGGAGCAGGTCTGGAAGCATATTCCGAGAAGGCTATGGAGCAGTATATGATAACGCAGGGTATAAATGAGCTTAAGGATAATGAAATAATAATATGTAAGTATATAACAGATAGCAGTACATATACAAATAATGGAGCAAAAGAGTATCAGGATGGGGAAGAGCTTATAGGAGAAACAATCACTATAAATGTGGATAAAGAAAGCTTTAACCCTGACACGGGTGAAGAAAAAACATTAGATAGCAGAGAATACACATTTAAGGTTGTGGGAGTATATAACAATGCAAAGACAGACAGTTATGCCAGTGGACTGATTTCAAAAGATATGATGAAGGAAATGACGGATTTTACTGCTACAGTATACTATGATAAGAAGGTGGGCGAGTATAAAAAATATTATTATAATGAAATTAACGTAATAGTAGACAAGGCAGAGAATGTAGATAGTGTGGCAGCAAATCTGGAGCTGGTATGTCAGGAGTTTGTAAAGAATGAGGGTATAATAAAATATGGATCTATCGTATCAACAAGTAATACCATAGAATTTACTGATGCTATGAAAATTATATACGGAATTCAGTTTTTTGTTAATTTTATTGCAGCATTTATTATTGTATGTGCGGGAATTAATATTTACTTAAGCAGAATATAGGAACATTGCTGAAGAACTGTTAGGGAGGTTTCATATGGAGAGCTTTAAGGATAAATATCCTGACAAGTTATCTGGAGGTGAGCAGCAGAGAGTATGCATAGCCACAGCACTTGCAAATAATCCAGAGCTTATACTTGCAGATGAGCCGACTGGAAATCTTGATGAGGAAAATGAAAAAACAGTTATGGAGTATCTTAAAGGGCTTACAAAAATTGGAAAAACAGTTGTAATGGTTACTCACAGTAATGAAGCAAAGAAATATGCAGATAAAGTATATTATATGGAAAGCGGTATGCTGCAAAGGGAAGAAGAACAAAATGAATAATTTGTATATAAAAGAAAAATTAAAAAATCCCAATAATACATTAGAACAAATAATAATATACAGTCTTAATGTTATGGGAGTATTGGCAGCAGGCAATTTTACATATTTTTTTTATAATATAAAAAGTAAGGGGAAGCTTGAGGTATTAAGATATATATTTTCTGATGACAAGCTTGGAAATGAGGGAGGATTAAATATAATGGTAAACCTTATACTGTCAGCCATGCTTGCAGTACTGGTGACCATATGGTACATTACAATCAAAACCATAAGGCATAATGATGAAGTAAGAGGGTATAATATTAAACTAATGTATGTTCTTGGTTATAAAGAGAAGGATATTTTTCTTTATGAATATAAATATATTTGTAGTGATTTAATAATTGCAGTTATTACAGCCTTAGTGTGTGAACATATTTTATTTGCAATAGTCAGTGACACAGAGGCGGCAGAGAAGCTTATAGAACAGGCAGGAATAGGAATAAGCAATTTTTATTGTGACGGGATGTCTGTTTTAATGTTAATTTTAGTTGTGACTGTCAATGTATATGTAAATGTAAAAAAAGGATTGAAGAATTATTTAGCTTGAATATTATTTGTATATTGTGTATAATAAAAGCATTAAAAGGACAATAAAAATATTAAAATATTACAAAAAATGACAGGGGCTACAGCCTATTTGTGGCAGATTGGAGGATTTGTAATGGCAAACAGATTTATACTTAACGAGACATCTTATCACGGAGCAGGAGCTATTAAAGAAATTGTTAATGAAGCTAAGAGAAGGGAGTATAAGAAGGCATTTGTATGCTCTGACCCTGACCTTGTAAAATTTGGTGTTACGGGAAAGGTAACGTCACTGTTGGATGAAGCAGGACTGCCATATGAGCTGTATTCAGATATTAAGCCTAATCCAACCATAGAGAATGTTCAGACAGGAGTTGAGGCGTTTAAGAAGGCAGAGGCAGATTATATTATTGCCATAGGTGGAGGCTCTTCCATGGATACTGCAAAAGCAGTGGGGATAATAATAAATAATCCTGAGTTTGCAGATGTAAGAAGCCTTGAGGGAGTTGCACCTACAAAGAGGCCGTGTGTTCCTATTATAGCAGTTCCTACAACGGCAGGTACTGCAGCAGAGGTTACTATTAACTATGTTATTACAGATGTGGAGAAGAAGAGAAAATTTGTATGTGTTGACCCTCATGATATTCCTGTTATAGCAGTTGTTGATCCTGATATGATGTCATCTATGCCAAAGGGACTTACGGCAGCTACAGGTATGGATGCACTTACACATGCTATAGAGGGATACATAACAAAGGGTGCATGGGAATTATCAGATATGTTCCATCTTAAGGCTATAGAAATTATTTCACGCTCCTTAAGAGATGCGGTGGAAAACACACCAAAGGGCAGAGAGGATATGGCACTTGGACAGTATGTGGCAGGAATGGGATTTTCAAATGTAGGTCTTGGTATAGTACACTCCATGGCACATGCACTTGGTGCAGTGTACGATACACCTCACGGAGTGGCAAATGCAATTCTCCTTCCTACAGTTATGGCATTTAATGCGGATGCAACAGGAGATAAATATAAATATATTGCACAGGCTATGGGTGTTGAGGGAACAGAAAGCATGACGGCTGACGAGTATAGAAAAGCAGCGGTTGACGCAGTTAAGAAGCTTTCGCAGGACGTAGGAATACCTGCTGATTTAAAGGAAATAGTGAAGGAGGAGGATATTCAGTTCCTTGCCGAGAGTGCAGTGGCAGATGCATGTACACCGGGAAATCCAAAGGATGCATCTTTGGAGCAGATTATAGAATTGTATAAAAGCTTATTGTAAATCTGTGGCATTTTTTTAATATGAAGCTTTTATAAATGTAAAAATTTAATATGACAGTTTAAAACAAAATTTTATTGACCTAAATTTAATATTGTTATATACTAACAAGGTGTGGCAGGTATTTTTCCTACCACGCCTAAATTTGTTAAAAAGGATAGGTGGCAGACAAATGGAAAAGTTAGAACAGCTCTATGAAGGAAAAGCTAAGAAGGTATTTAAGACAGAGGACCCTGATTTATTAATTGTTGATTATAAGGATGATGCAACTGCATTTAACGGAGAAAAAAAGGGAACTATTGTGGGAAAGGGTGCAATTAATAACAGAATGACAAACCATGTGTTCAAGCTTCTGGAGAAAGAAGGAGTACCTACCCACTTTGTGGAGGAATTAAGTGACAGGGAAACTCTTGTAAAGAAGGTTGAAATTGTACCTCTTGAGGTTATTGTCAGAAATGTTGCTGCAGGAAGCTTTTCCAAAAAGCTTGGAATAGAGGAAGGAAGAAAGCTTTTAGCTCCAACATTAGAGTTTAGCTATAAGGATGATGCACTTGGTGACCCAATGATTAATGACTACTTTGCCATAGCTATAGGTGCTGCTACAAGAGAAGAGATAGATAAGATTACAAAGTATGCATTTAAGGTAAATGATGTGTTAAAGGCATATTTCTTAAATGCAGGCATGGAGTTAATCGATTTTAAGATTGAGTTTGGAAGGTATCATGATGACATCATTCTAGCTGATGAGATTTCACCTGATACATGCAGACTTTGGGATGTAAATACTCATGAGAAGCTGGACAAGGATCGTTTCCGCAGAGATTTGGGAAATGTGGAAGAAGCTTACAATGAAGTATTTAAGCGTCTTGGACTGTAAGATATAAATAAAAGTATTATATATTCGCGGCTTGAAAATCAGGCCGCGAAGTTTGACTAATCACACAGTTTAGAGAGAGGAATGGAATGAATAACTTATATAATGAAGTAAATAGAGAAGCTGATGATAGTCTTCATGAGGAATGCGGTGTTTTCGGCATATATGATTTTGACGGAAATGACGTAGCTTCCACTGTTTATTACGGACTGTTTGCGTTACAGCACAGAGGGCAGGAGAGCTGCGGTATTGCAGTCAGTGACACTAACGGGCCAAAGGGAAAGGTAATTCTTTCAAAAGGAATGGGATTGGTTAATGAAGTATTTACCCCTGATGATTTGGAAAAGCTTAAGGGAAATATAGGTATTGGCCACACACGTTATTCCACGGCAGGAAGCAGTACAAGAGAAAACGCACAGCCCCTGGTGCTTAATTATATTAAAGGAACTCTTGGACTTGCACACAACGGAAATCTTATAAATGCCCCGGAGCTTAGAAGAGAGCTTGAATATACAGGTGCTATTTTTCAGACTACAATAGACTCAGAGGTTATTGCATATCATATTGCAAGGGAAAGAATAAACTCAGGCAATGTTGAGGGGGCAGTGAGAAATGCAATGATGAAAATTAAAGGTGCATATTCTCTTATAGTAATGAGTCCAAGAAAGCTTATCGGTGCAAGAGACCCATTTGGATTTAAGCCTCTATGCATAGGAAAGCGTGACAATGCATATATTCTGGCATCTGAGACTTGTGCCCTTGATACAATAGGAGCTGATTATGTAAGAGATGTACAGCCGGGAGAGATAGTTACCATAACCGAGAAGGGAATTATTTCAGACACTTCATTATGTCTTCCAAAGGAAAAGGAAGCCAGGTGCATATTTGAATACATTTACTTTGCAAGACCAGACAGTATTATAGATGGTTCCAGCGTATACCACTCACGTATTATGGCAGGAAAGTTTCTTGCAATGGATTCTCCTGTGGAGGCAGACTTGGTTGTTGGCGTGCCTGAATCGGGAAATGCCGCTGCACTGGGGTATTCATTGCAATCAGGCATACCTTACGGAACTGCATTTGTAAAAAACGGTTATGTTGGAAGAACCTTTATAAAGCCAAAGCAAAGCAACAGAGAGTCAAGCGTAAAGGTAAAGCTAAATGTTTTGACAGAAGCCGTAAAGGGAAAACGTGTTATTATGATAGATGATTCTATTGTAAGAGGAACAACAAGCGGAAGAATAGTAAGTATGTTAAGAGAAGCAGGGGCAGCAGAGGTACATGTAAGAATATCCTCACCGCCGTTTTTATATGAGTGTTATTTCGGCACAGACATTCCGTCAAGAGAGCAGCTTATAGCATACAACAGAACAGTAGATGACATATGTAAGATAATAGGTGCAGACTCTTTAGGGTATTTAAAGCTTGAAAGGTTAAGTGAGATGGTAAACGGTCTTCCTATATGTACAGGCTGTTTTACGGGAAAATATCCTATGGAGCCTCCTACAGAGGATATAAGAGGAGAATATCAGGCATAGAGCATTAAAATTATTATATGTTAATTTACGTAATAAACAGATTTACATTTGATAATAAGGAGAAATGGATATATGAGTAATGACAGATATGTAAGCCCTTTGTCAGAGAGATATGCCAGCAGGGAAATGCAGTATATTTTCTCTCCTGACATGAAATTCAGAACATGGAGAAGGCTCTGGATAGCTCTTGCTGAGACAGAAAAGGAGCTTGGCTTAAATATTACTGATGAGCAGATAGAAGAATTGAAGGCACATGCAGATGACATAAATTATGATGTGGCAAAGGAGAGAGAAAAGCTTGTACGCCATGATGTTATGAGCCATGTATATGCGTACGGAGTGCAATGCCCAAAGGCTAAGGGTATTATTCACCTTGGAGCAACAAGCTGTTATGTGGGAGACAATACAGACGTAATCATTATGACAGAGGCATTGAAGCTTGTGAGAAAAAAGCTGGTTAATGTTATGTCAGAGCTGGCAAAGTTTGCAGATAAATATAGAGCACAGCCTACTCTTGCATTTACCCATTTTCAGCCGGCACAGCCTACTACAGTGGGAAAAAGAGCAACATTATGGCTTATGGAGCTTGTAATGGATTTGCAGGATTTAGACCATGTTCTCGACAATATGATGCTTTTAGGCTCAAAGGGAACTACCGGAACACAGGCAAGCTTTAAGGAACTGTTTGAAAATGACAAGGAAAAGATAAATAAGATAGACCCTATGATAGCTGAAAAAATGGGATTTAAGAAGTGTTTTCCTGTATCGGGACAGACATATTCAAGAAAGCTTGATACAAGAGTTGCAAATATTCTCTCAGGTATTGCGGCAAGTGCCCATAAGTTTTCAAATGATATACGTCTTTTACAACATTTAAAGGAGGTTGAGGAGCCGTTTGAAAAGAATCAGATAGGCTCTTCGGCTATGGCGTATAAGAGAAACCCAATGAGAAGCGAAAGAATTGCTTCACTTGCAAGATATGTTATGATAGATGCACTTAATCCTGCCATAACATCAGCTACACAGTGGTTTGAGAGAACCCTTGATGATTCTGCAAACAAGAGATTAAGCATACCTGAAGCATTTCTTGCCGTAGATGGCATACTTGATTTGTATTTAAATGTTGCAAGCGGACTGGTTGTATATCCTAAGGTAATTGAAAAGAGACTAATGAGTGAGCTGCCTTTTATGGCAACGGAGAATATTATGATGGATGCCGTAAAGGCAGGCGGAGACCGCCAGGAGCTTCATGAAAAAATACGTACATTATCCATGGAGGCGGGAAGAAATGTTAAGGAGAAAGGTTTGGATAACAATCTTCTTGAGCTTATAGCAGCAGATGAATCCTTTAATATGAGCCTTGATGATTTAAAGAAAACAATGAATCCTGAAAATTATGTGGGACGCTCACCTGAGCAGGTAGATGAGTTCTTAAGTCAGGTTGTAAACCCTATACTTGAAGAAAACAAGGATATTTTGGGAATAACAGCAGAGATAAATGTATAAGATGATTGATAAAACGTCGGCATAAGCCGGCGTTTTATTATTTTAGGGAAAGTTTTTTGATATAGAATAAAAAAAGAATAAATTGACAAAAAACAGAATAAGTGATACACTTTAACAAAGAAGAAGGAAATGAATATAAAATTTATGATAAATATCTAAATGTTCAGTAAAATATAATTTGACAAATAATTATGTTGACAGATATGGCGAAGGTCACAAAGAAACTACGGTTTATAATAGTGAAATATATTATATTATGTATTAAAGGGGGATGCGTATGGAAAAGAAATTAAAGTATGTTATAGCAGGAATTTGTGTTTTGGCGGTTGTGGTAATCTGTGGAGCAGCATTTTTACTAAAAAAAGGTACGGATAATGATAATAATGATAAAGCTGCCGAAACATCTGAGACTACACCTGTAGCTGAGAAAACAGATATTTTACAAATGATGAGTGAGAAATATCCTGAGGAATACAAATTTATAAAGGATATTATGGAAATAAAGGTAGATGAAACCACATTGGCAAGTCTAACGGAATTATGCGGAAATGAATATGAGGAGATGACATCAGAAGAAGCATCAGGTATATGTAAAGATTACATATGGAAAATGGAAGAGGGAGATTATTATATTGACCTTGGCATGAGGGAAAATGAGTGGAGCTTTATTAATGTGGTGATAGATAATATAGAGACAGATGAAATAAAAAGCGAATATACAATGGAGGACTATTATTATCAAGTTAAGAAGGATATGACACTGCCGCAGGTTCAGGATATATTGGGAGAAGGAAAATTGAGCTATGTAATACTTGAAAAGCAGAGGAATCAAGCTGATTATAGTATAGTATACGGGTATTATTTTCAACACGTTAATGATAATGGAGGTGTTATGGTAATATTCAATAATGACAGTGTGGTAACAGAGGTAAAGCGTCAGGGCAGTTTTGATGGACAATAAAAAATATATAACGCTGCAAAAAAAGTATCCCAAAAGTCATGAAAATGACTGGGATACTTTTTTGATTGTAACAGACACATTATATAAGATGCAGTGATATTAAGCACAGATACCTTCTGTATATCCTTCTCCTGCATGGAAACGAATAATTTTGCTTAATTCGGTGATTGTATTATGACCATAGCCAAAATCACTAATAGAATATTCAGCCATGGCACCTGATAATACATCAATGTAAAATCTGTAATGATGCTGCTGTATCATTTTAGCTGCATCAATAAGCTTCTCCTTAAGCTCAGGACAGGTGTACTCATATTTAACGGCAAATGTCCAAGCAGTTAAAATACAAAGTGGAATATTTTCAACAAAGCTTATTGAACGTCCTGATTGTATAAGTTCAAATAATTCATCCATGAGGTAGCCGCAATCCGCCGGCGATACAGGGAGGCTGCCTATAATGGTGCTTTGATTAATGTCTGATGTAAAATGTTTTTTTAGTATGTTTTCTGCTTCCAAGATGCCATCGGTGTTTTCAAATAAATTTTTCATTTTAACACATTCCTTTCTAATTTATAAAGCAGTTGTCTGCAGGTTAATTGTAAATTAGTATTTGCTAATACTAATTAGTATTTGCTAATACTAATAGCATTTAGTATAATCAATTTGAAAAAAATGTCAAATAAAAGATAAATAATATTCCGTTAAGGCAATATTACAAAAGTGTTACCACAAAATGGAAGAGAAAAAAGTGAGGAAGTTATAATGAATATGGAATACTATAAGGTTTTTTATGAAACTGCACAGGCGGGAAGTGTATCGGCAGCGGCAAGGACCTTATGTATAACGCAGCCTGCCGTAAGTCAGGCAATAAAAAATCTTGAAAAGGAGCTTGGCGGAGATTTATTTGTCAGAACCTCAAAGGGATTAAAGCTGACAAAGGAAGGCAATGTACTGTATTCATACATAAAGCAGGGATATGAATTAATTAAGCTTGGAGAAGAAAAATACAAAAATATGCTTAATCTTGATTCCGGAGAGATTGTTATAGGTGCCAGTGATATGTCATTGCAGTTTTATCTGCTGCCATATTTGGAAAAATATCATGAGCTTTATCCAAACATAAAAATAAGCGTAACCAATGCACCTACGCCAGAGACACTTAAAAACCTTAAAGAGGGAAAAATAGATTTTGGTATTGTATCAACGCCCTTTGATACGGATAAGGATATACGATGTATGAAGGTTAGAAAAATCAAGACAATATTTATAGGGGGAAGTGAATATGAAAAATACAAGGGTAAAAAGCTTTCCATAGATACAGTGATGGAAATGCCGCTTATATGTCTTGAGCAAAAGACAAGTACAAGAAGGGCAGCAGATATATTTTTTGAGAGGTACGGGTTAAAGCCGGAGCCTGAATTTGAGCTTGCAACAAGTGATATTATTGTACAGTTTGTATTAAGAAATCTTGGCATAGGTATAGTGGTGGAGGATTTTGCAAAGCCGTATATAGAAAGAGGAGAGGTTTTCAGGCTGGAATTTCAGGAAACCATAGACGAGAGAGATATGACTGTGGTGGTATCAGAGAAAAATTACTTGTCAACGGCGGGAAATACACTTTTAGAGATGCTTAGGCTTAGATAGCATATAAGTATGCGTTATATATAATATAAATATTATTAAATTTACTTATATAAAAATATATGATATACTTATTCGTGCAGGGTTAAGAAGAATATTAAAACCCTATATAAAGGCGGTATAGCAGCCGGAACGGAGGAATAAAATGGTAAAAGCAGTTGTAGGAGCTAACTGGGGAGATGAAGGTAAAGGAAAAATAACAGATATGCTTGCAGAGACAAGCGATATTATTGTACGTTTTCAGGGAGGAAGCAATGCAGGTCATACCATAGTAAATGATTACGGAAAATTTGCATTACATATACTTCCGTCAGGAGTATTTTATAATCATACAACAAGCATAATAGGAAACGGAGTGGCATTCAGCGTTCCGGCACTGTTTAAAGAGGTAAATGATATTGTAGAAAAGGGAGTGCCAAAGCCTAAGATTTTAGTTTCCGACAGGGCACAGATTGTTATGCCTTATCATATATTATTTGATGCGTATGAGGAGGAAAGACTGGGCGGCAAATCCTTCGGCTCAACAAAGTCAGGTATTGCACCCTTTTATTCAGATAAGTACTCAAAGATAGGCTTTCAGGTATCCGAGCTGTTTGATGAAGATATATTAGAGGAAAAGGTAGAAAGAGTATGTCAGTTGAAAAATGTTCTTATCGAGCATTTGTATCACAAGGAGCCTATTAATCCAAAGGAGCTTTTAAATACACTGCACGAATACAGGGATATGGTAGAACCATATGTATGTGATACGGCGGCCTTTCTCAGGGAAGCAATAAAGGAGGGGAAAAATATTCTTTTAGAGGGGCAGCTTGGAACCTTAAAAGATCCTGATTTTGGAATTTATCCAATGGTAACATCGTCCTCCACACTTGCAGCATATGGAGCCATAGGTGCAGGTATACCTCCTTATGAAATAAAGAGCATTGTAACTGTAGTTAAGGCATATTCAAGTGCAGTCGGTGCAGGAGAATTTGTCAGCGAAATATTCGGCGATGAGGCCGATGAGCTAAGAAGACGAGGCGGAGACGGAGGAGAATTTGGTGCTACAACAGGAAGACCAAGAAGAATGGGATGGTTTGACTGTGTTGCATCAAGATATGGCTGTAAGATGCAGGGAGCTACAGAGGTTGCATTTACCGTACTTGATGTACTTGGATATCTTGATGAGATACCTGTATGCGTAGGGTATGATATAGACGGAGAGGTTACAAGGGATTTCCCTGTAACAAGCAGGCTTAAAAAGGCAAAGCCTGTATATAAGGTATTGCCGGGCTGGAAATGTGATATACGTGGAATCAGTAAGTATGAAGAACTTCCGGAAAATTGCAGAAACTATATTGAGTTTGTAGAAAAAGAACTTGAAGTTAAAATATCCATGATATCAAATGGTCCGGGAAGACATGATATTATTTACAGATAGAAAGTACTTGAGAACGGAGAATTAGTGTGGAAAAAATAAAGAAAGTACTGGCTATAGCAGTAGTTATATTATTGGTTTTAATGTATATATGGGCATTCATATCCGCATTAATGGCAAAGCCGGGAGCAGGGGAAATATTTAATGCAGCTATATTTTGTACTGTATTTTTTCCTGTGCTTATATATATTTATATGTGGACGGCAAAGTGGCTGAAAGGAAGAGGTACAGACAAGAAAGAGGATACGGATAAGAAGGATAGCTTAAAATAGTATGAAAAACACTCTTATGGTGGAAACAAAATCCACGGTAGGAGTGTTTTGTTATTAAGATTTTTATAAAGTTTATTAAAAAAACACAACTAAAACACTGTTTATTCACAGGTATTATTTAGAATAAATACCGTAATAAGGAAAAATCTACATTAAAGAGAAGGGATTGATAGACAGTGTTTGAAATGTATAAAAGCAGAAAAAGGAAAATAACAGAAGAACAATACGGGGTATTGAAGGAGTATTATACCAAATCAGACAAAGAGGTTCATATAGACTACAGACTTGTAAGGGAAATCAGCTTTTCAAAAAATAAAGAATTTGTTGTAAGAATGGAACAAATGAATGAAAATGACATATATATAGTAAAAAAATCCGTATGGAACGGAATAACATATGAATCATCCAACAAAATAACGAAAGATGAATGCCAAAAGCTTATATCAGGAGACGTAGAGTGGATGAATAATCAGGAAAGAGCAATAGTATATAGCCTATATTTGCAGATGAAATACAATAAAACAGCTCCAAAGCTGGTGGCAGAATACATGAAAGAAACATGTATGGGGATAGGCAGCAGAGAAAAGATAATATTTACATATGGAAGCTCGGAAACAAAAAAGCATATGGAAAGCTTCTTTGACATAAATGCTAAAATGGAAGCCAAAGGAAAATCAATATACAGCGAAATGCAGAGCGAAATAACAGCCCCATCTTTCCTCTTGCAACTAACATAAAAATAATGTATAATGTTCACGTATGCAATGAGCTATGCAAAAGCACACGGAAGTATGTTTTGAGTTGTGCTTGCACAAGGTAAAAATACTTCCGTGTGCTTTTATAGGGCGAAGCCCGTGAAGAGCAATGCTTCACTGTGCTCTATGGCAAATGTGTTTATCCAATAAGAAAAAAGGATGGGAATTATAATATGGCGAACGAAGAAAAGAAAGAGTATACATTATTAGAAACATGGAGAAGTCTTGCCTATGGAGCAGGAAAATCACAGAAGGAAAGTGATATGTTCTGGGCAAACTACTTTAATTATGAAAAAGGAATTTATGAGCAGATTTTAGCAGAACCGGAAAACGTCGTTCAGGGAACTGTAAAAGAGCTTGCGGAAAAATATAATGTTGAGCTTCTTATTATGGTAGGATTTTTAGATGGAATTAATGACAGCTTAAAGAATCCTAATCCTATAGAAGATATGACAGAAGATACAGTTGTAAATTTAGGCTATGATATAGAGCTTTTATATAAAAATATGGTAGATGCAAAGGCAGAGTGGCTGTACACACTTGAGGCATGGAATACTCTTATACCTGATGAGGAACGAAGAAAAGAATTGTATAGAGAGCAGAAGAAAGCACATACTGTTGTGAAGGATAAGAAGATAGGAAGAAATGACCCATGTCCTTGCGGCTCAGGAAAGAAGTATAAATTCTGTTGCGGAAGGTAATCTGTATTAAAAAAGAAAGAGGGGTACAGAGTGAAACGGTTACTGTTTATATATAATGCTAAATCAGGTAAGGCACAAATCAGAAAGCATCTTGCTGACATTATAGATATTTTTATAAAGGCAGGGTATCGTGTTGAGGCGTATCAGACCCAGTCAAGGGAAGATGCCATGCATCAGGTGGAAAAGAGAGGCAAAAGCTTTGACCTTATAGTATGCAGCGGCGGTGACGGCACGTTAAATGAAGTTATTACCGGGCTTATGAGAAGTGACTGGTATTATGAAAAGAGAGTGCCTATAGGGTACATACCGTCAGGTTCAACAAATGATTTTGCAAACAGCATCATACTTCCCAAAAATGTTATAAGTGCAGCAAATGTGGCAGTCAATGGTAAAAAGAAAAGTGTTGACATAGGCAGCTTTAATGATAGAAATTTTGTGTATGTAGCGGCGTTTGGTGCATTTACTGATGTATCCTATAATACACCACAGGACCTTAAAAATATTTTAGGGCATCAGGCATATATAGTAGAGGGACTGAAGCAGTTTATACCTACAATAACAAGCACATATCATATAAAGCTTATAGCTAATGGGAAAAAGCTGGAGGGAGACTTTATATATGGTATGGTAAGTAATTCAAATTCAGTAGGAGGCTTTAAGGGAATATCAGGAAAAAATGTAGGGCTTGATGACGGGCTTTTTGAGGTAACGCTTGTAAAGCAGCCTTCCTCACCCTTTGAATTTCAGGAAATAATCTCTGCACTTCTGTTGGGAAAGAAAAGCAGGCTTGTGTGTCAGTTTAAGACTTCCCTGCTTAAAGTGTATTCAGAGGACAAAATAGACTGGGTGGTAGACGGTGAATTTGGAGGTTCAGTGAAAAAGGCAGTTATAAGAAATCATTGCAGGGCAATAAATGTAGTGACTGGAGAAAATCTTATATACAGAAAAAAATAGCCAAAAAAAGTACTTTAATTCGACAAAAAAATAAAAAAATAGCCAAAACGTAAATTTTTTTATGCAGCCGGTTTACATCGGCTGTTTTTTTGTGTATAATGGGGCAGCATGAATAAAAAATACAATAGCACAATTTCACTCTGATGACGTTATATACGAAGAAATTTGAGAAAAGGCAGAAAAGTGAATTGGCTTTAGTACCATTACATTATACGTACTTGTGGGAAAGAGGAGAATTTGCAATGAACGAGAAAGAGTTTTTAGAAAATCTCGATAAGTTAGTAGCACTTGGAAACAGCAAAAAAGGTGTTCTTGAGGTTACGGACATTAATAATTTTTTCAAAGGAATGGAATTGTCAGTAGAGCAGATGGAGCTTGTTTATCAGTATCTGGAAGATAAGAAGATAGATATACTGACTATTGTTGATGACAATTTTAATGATGATGATATTTTGCTTGAGCCTACAGATGAGGATTTTGAGGAAGAGGAAAATATAGACCTTGATGCGGTGGATTTGCTTGAGGGAATAGGAACAGAGGATCCTGTGAGAATGTATCTTAAGGAAATAGGAACAGTGCCCCTTTTAACTGCTGAGGAGGAGTTAAGGCTTGCAAAGAGAAAGTCAGAAGGAGATCAGGCAGCAAAGGAGAGACTTATTGAAGCTAATCTTCGTTTAGTTGTAAGTATTGCCAAGAGATATACGGGAAGAGGAATGAGCTTTCTTGACCTTGTGCAGGAGGGAAATCTCGGACTTATAAAGGGTGTAGAGAAATTTGATTATGACAAAGGCTTTAAGCTAAGTACATATGCTACATGGTGGATAAGACAGTCAGTTACAAGAGCTTTGGCAGATCAGGCAAGAACAATACGTGTTCCTGTACATATGGTTGAAACCATAAACAGAATGTCTAAAATGCAGCGTAAGCTGACACTGGAGCTTGGCTATGAACCGTCCACGGCAGAGCTGGCAGAAGCACTTGAAATGACAGAGGACAAGGTTTTGGAGATAATGCAGATAGCAAGGGAGCCGGCATCCTTGGAAACGCCTATAGGCGAGGAGGATGATTCTAATTTGGGAGATTTTGTGAAGGATGATAAGACTGTAACACCTGAGCAAAACATAGAGTCTGTAATGTTAAGAGAGCACATAGATATACTGCTTCAGGATTTAAAGGAGAGAGAAAAGCAGGTAATAGTTTTAAGGTTTGGACTTGAGGACGGACATCCGCGTACACTGGAAGAGGTAGGAAAAGAATTTAATGTTACAAGGGAGCGAATAAGACAGATAGAGGCAAAGGCTTTAAGAAAGCTTAGAAACCCTGTGAGAAGTAAGAAAATTAAGGATTTTCTCGGTTAGAAAATTAATATTGAAGGATTTGTTTAAAGCTTGTTTGGATTTAATAATTAATTCCGGACAAGCTTTTTTGCAGCAGCAGGGTGCTTTTGGCATTATAAATTAAAAATATGGAAACTTAAGAAAAAAATATATTGACAACAATAAAATAATAGTGTACTATTTAACTAGAACAGCAATACAGTTGTTCCCTATAGGAAGTAGCTTAAGTGAAAAGGAGGATAATATTGGAATTTAAAAACAACAGTCCCATTTATCTTCAGGTAATTAATGATATAAAGCATCGTATAGTATCAGGAGAAATAAAGCTTGGGGAGAAGCTTTTATCAACAAGAGAGCTGGCAGTTTTATATCAGATAAATCCAAATACTGCAGTAAGAGTGTACAATGAGATGGAGGCAGAGAAAATCTGTTTTACAAAGAGGGGGCTTGGCACATTTGTTACTGAGGATGAGGATAAATTTTATTCATTGAAAGAGGAAATGGCACGGGAGTATATAGAGAATTATATACATGGAATGAAGGGATTAGGCATAAATAAGGAAGAAATGATTAAATATATTGAAACATATTTTAATGAAAGCAATACGGAGGATTGATTATGTTAAAGTGTGAGCATTTAGTTAAAAAGTACATTAATACCACAGCCATAGCAGATATATCAACAGAGATTGAGCCGGGAAAGATATATGCGCTGCTTGGACCTAATGGAAGCGGAAAAACTACATTTATGAAGATAGTGGCAGGGCTTATAAAGCCTACGGAGGGGAAAATAACCTTTGAGGACCAGCCGATAGGAATATACTCAAAGGCACATATAGCTTATATGCCTACAGAAAGCTATTTTTACAGCTATATGACGTGTAAGGATGCAGGAAATTATTATAGAGATTTCTTTGCTGATTTTGATGAGAACAAGTATTATTATCTTTTAAAGGAAATGGATTTAGAGCCGAACCAAAAAATCAGTAAGATGTCATCAGGTATGGTGGCAAAGGCAAAGCTTGCAATAACACTGGCAAGGGACAGCAGAATAATAATGCTTGATGAGCCTCTTAACGGAATAGATATTATAGCAAGGGAAAAGGTAATAAATACTGTTGTAAACAATGCCACCCGGGAAAAGTCAATTATAATGTCAAGCCACCTGGTAGATGAGCTTGAAAAGATTATTGATTATGCCATCTTTATAAGAAAAGGGGTAGTTGTAACCCAAGGGGATGCAGAAAGCCTAAGGGAAGAGCGGGGAATGTCAATAGTCGATATGTATAAAGAAATTTATGCTAATGATTAATGGGAGGAAAATGATATGTTGAGATTGACAAAATATGAGCTTAGAAAAAATATAATGGGTACGGTAATACTTTTTGGTATTATCATAGGGCTTGAAATATACTTTGTGATTAGTGCCCTTTTAGAAAACAGGGATCACACAGCTATGGCAACAGCATTTCTGGTAATAGCGGCATGCGTATCATATTTTTGCCTGTTTTTCTTTGGTGTATCCTCTTATTCTAAGGAGCTTAGGTCAAAGACAGGTTATTTAACCTTTATGACACCTATATCATCATTTAGTGTTATAGGCTCAAAGCTGCTGTCAATATTTATAACAGGTGTGTTTTTTGTAATACTGCTTAGTGTTTTGGCCTGCATAGATATGGCTATGTTTGAAAATGTATTTCCGGAGACCCAGTTGTTTACAGATTTTCTTGACGGTCTGTTTAATATGGCAGGTTACTCACCTGAGGAATTTTGGCTGACGGTACTTGTAAATGTTGCAATTATACTTATAAGCTTTTATGCTGTTATTGCACTTGCATATATGTCAATAACATTAAGCTCCACCATATTTCAAAATAAAAAATATAAGGGAGTAATAAGTGTAATAATATTTATTTTACTAACATTATTAGTATCAAAAATATCAGAATTTCTTCCTGATATCTATGAAAATGTAACAAGAATGGGAGAAGCGATGCTGCAAATAGTACCTCAATTAATATACTGGCTTGCAATAACAATAGGAGCGTTGTTTTTGTCGGGAAAGTTTCTTGATAAAAAGGTTAGTTTATAAAAAAGGTGCCGCCCTGAAGCCAATGCCTTATCTAAATGACATTGGCCCTGAAGCGGCATCTTTTTACCAGTAAAGTTATAAAGAAAAAATAAGATAACTTTTAACGTATAAAGTTGGTCCTGTGACTTTTGTCTGCCACAGGAGTTTCTATACCACTGTCTTTTCCTGCTTTTATACATTTAAGAAGCCATGCCATATTTAATCCTATATTTCTCATTGTCTGTAAGCCTTCTTCGTCCTTCATTACATCCTCAGGGCAGGCACCATGCACCATATTCCAATAAGTTGATGAAACAACAGGCATCTGTGATATAGTAAAGTATTTATTTAACACGTCAAATGTTGCGGTTGTTCCGCCGCGTCTTGCAGAGGCTACTGCTGCGGCAGGCTTATGGGCAAATGCAAAGCCTCCTGCATAAAATACTCTGTCCAAAACGGAAAGTATGCGTCCGCTTGGGTGGGCATAGTAGACAGGTGAGCCAAACACAAAGCCGTCAGCTTCCTTAGCTTTATCAATAATTTTATTTACAATATCATTATCAAATATACATTTTCCGTCAAGTTTTCTGCATGACATGCAGGCAGTACAGTCCCTTACAGGCTCATTGCCAAGAAAAACAATCTCTGTCTCAATGCCTTCTTTGTTCAATTCCTCAGCAACAACACTTAAAGCAGTGTATGTACAGCCGTTAGGTCTTGAGCTTCCGTTAATAAGTAATACTTTCATAAAATATACCTCTTTTCTAAAATTTATATAATGTTTCCTTCGTTATCGGTTTCCAAAATAACAGTAAATGGACCGTCATTTTCAAGGCTTATGTTCATATGGGCACCAAATACCCCCTTTTCCACAGTATGAATGTATTCTCCGGATTTAGTAACAATATATTCATACAGCTCATTTGCTATGTCAGGAGAACCGGCACGGGTAAAGGACGGTCTGAAACCCTTGCGGCAGTCTGCATAAAGAGTGAACTGGGATATAAGCAGAAGTCCGCCGTTTACATCGGAAAGTGACAGATTGATTTTATCGTTCTCATCGCTGAAAATACGCAGACCGCACATTTTTTTTATCATTTTGTCGGCAGTTTCTTTTGTGTCATTCTGACCGATTCCTATAAATACAAGAAAGCCTTTGCCGATTTGCCCAACAAGCTTATTGTCTACAGTGACACTTGCCTGTGAAACTCTTTGAATTACAAACTTCATGTTAATCCTCATTTCCGTGTACATTTTTTGCACTAATCTCTGTTGCCGTAAATATAATTGAGAATATTTCTCTGAAAAGTATAGTACATTTGCGGGAAAAAAACAAGAAAAGATTTGAAAAACAGCCCATTAAGTTTGGCTTAGGAAGGTTGCGGTTTATGTGGTAATAGAGTATACTATTTACAATATTTAGAAAATAACATCAGTAAAGGAAAGGCAGGGTATAAGATGCATAAAATAAAGTTTGCAAATAATATTTTAACAGACGGCGGAGGGCTTAATATAAAAAAGACAGGTGAAAATTCATATAAAATAAGAGAAATTGAAAACGGAAGCTATAATGTAAGAATATATGCGGGAGATTTAAATGATGACGGAGATATAAATCTTTATTCAGTAATTAATAATATAAAGCAGCCTCCTATATGGATTACTGACAGAAGTATATGTTATGGAAATTATCATGCGGAGGTGACAGAAAATGTTATAGACCTTGAATTTATTGGAAAATACGTGTGTATACAGGGGATTGAGCTGTCAAAGAAGATAAATGACATACCTAAAGAGCTTAAAGCAAATGCAGCAGTAACATTACAGAACTGCAGTGTGCAGCTTACATTTAATGCGGAGCCGTTATGGAGCAGGTTTGTTGTATATAAAACCCATGAGGGCTCAGGGGAGGATACCGTTAAGATTTGCATAAATTCACCAAGCTACACTGACACTGAGGTTATTTTGGGAGAGGTGTATTCTTACAGAGCTGCCATAGCAGACGAGCTTGGATTTGAGGGAGAAAAAAGCGAAAAGATAACTGTATCAGTAAAGGATCATAATGTATACAGCAGGCAGGTCAAGGAGCTTAAGGTAGAGACTGTAGGAGAGAGCGAGACAAAAATAACATGGCATGAGCCGGATGTGGAATCAATGGACAGTACTCCTGTGCTGTATAAAATATACAGAAAGACGCCTCTGTGCAACTATAAATACATAGGAAAGGTAAGTGCAGGAGAAAAGCTTGAATTTACCGATAATACATTGGTTACTGACAGGATATATACATACGGTGTAAAGGCACTTAATATTGGCGGTTATTCAGAAATGGCGGAGGGGGAGTCTCAGATAAAATCACCTCTTAGAAAGCGTCAGATGGAGTACCTTGACAGAGGAGCCATAGCTGTAAGGACAAAGGACGGCATGTTTATAGCTTTTCGGTTAAACGGCTGGGAATATGAGGAGGGTGCCGCCTTTAATATATATGCCAACGGGGCTAAGATAAATAATGAGCCCTTGGCAGGTGCCACAAATTACCTTCACAGGAAGGGAACAATAGATACTGTTTATGTTATTAAAAAGGTAACAGACGGCGTGGAGGAGGAAAGGGGCTATACTGCAAAAAATCTTAAACATAATTATTTTGATATTCCTATAAATAAGCCAAAAGATTATACTGCTCCAGACGGACATACATACTCATATACGGCAAATGATGCTTCCGTGGCAGATTTAGATGGAGACGGGGAATATGAGATAATTCTTAAATGGGACTGTAACGGCAAGGATAATTCACATAAGGGATATACGGGAATTGTTTATATTGATGCATATAAGCTTGACGGAACAATGCTGTGGAGAATCAATATGGGAAAAAATATACGCTGTGGTGCCCATTACACACAGTTTATGGTATATGATTTTGACGGTGACGGATATGCGGAAATGGTGGTAAAGACTGCTGACGGAACCACGGATGCTCTGGGAAATGTAATAGGACAAAGGGATGCAGATTACAGAAATAAGGACGGATTTATAATAGACGGTCCCGAGTATCTGTCTCTTATAGACGGACGAAATGGAGAAATAATAGATACGGTAGACTATGATCCTCCAAGGGGAAATGTGGCAGACTGGGGTGATTCATGGGGAAACAGAGTAGACAGATTTCTCGCCTGTGTGGCATATCTTGACGGGGTACACCCAAGTGTGGTTATGTGCAGAGGATATTATGACCATGGAAGACCTACTCATCTTGCTGCGTATGATGTTAAGGATAAAAAGCTTGTAAAAAGATGGAAATTTAAGGCAGATGCACATGAAAACATTGATTATACGAATCAGGGCTTTCATAATCTGGCAGTGGCAGATGTTGACGGAGATGGCTGCGATGAGATTTTATACGGAGCCTGTGTTATAGATCATGACGGGACCGGGCTGTACTCAACGGGACTGGAGCATGGAGATGCAATGCATGTGGGGAGATTTAAAAAAGATACAAAGGGATACGATTATTTCGGAATACACGAGCATGCAAATGTGCCTTACGGCTTTGAGGCAAGAGACGGGGGAACAGGAAAAATAACATTCGGAAAATTTACCGGAAGAGATACGGGCAGAGGGCTATGTGCCAAGATTGATCCAAGATATGAAGGAAACCAGATGTGGATAATGGACGGTGACGGAATTTATAATTATGCCACCGGGGAAAAAGTATGTGGTAAGGCACCTGAATCAATTAATTTTGCCATTTGGTGGGACGGAGATTTGTTGAGAGAGCTTCTTGACCATGACTGGTACGGTTACGAAACAAATGTAGGCATACCCAAAATATATAAGTGGAACTGGGAAACGGAAGAGCAGGATATTATTTTATCTACGGATAAGGTGCTGTCAAATAACGGAACAAAGGGAAATCCATGTATTCAGGCAAGTATTTTCGGTGACTGGAGAGAGGAGGCAGTGTTCAGGGGAAAGGACAGTACTTTCTTAAGAGTATATACAACTACGGATATTACAACCCACAGGTTTTATACGTTTATGCATGATTCTGTGTACAGGCTTGGAATAGCATGGCAGAATACGGCATATAACCAGCCTCCTCACACAGGCTTTTATATAGGACCTGATATGAGTGATATACCTGTTCCAAAGAATTATTATGTGAGAGCAAAATAAAATATTATCTTGTAATAAGAAAGGATATATGTTATACTTGCAGGAAAATAAAAATTGTTAATTAATTAACATATATAATACAAAATGGAAAGGAAGCCGGCTTTAATGAAAGCAGACATAGTAATAGCAGGTACGGGAGTGGGAGGCTTATTTAGTGCCATTAATCTTCCACAGGATAAAAAAATTGTAATGATAACAAAGTCCGATGTTGAAAGCAGCGACTCTTTTCTGGCACAGGGAGGAATATGTGTTCTAAGAGGTCAGGAGGATTATGACAGCTATTTCCAGGATACAATGAGGGCAGGTCACTATGAAAACAGAAAAGAGTCTGTTGATATTATGATACGTCAGTCTAATGAAATAATAAATGATTTGATAAGCTATGGGGTGGAGTTTGAAAAGGAGAACGGCAAATATCTTTATACTAGAGAGGGTGCCCATTCAAAGCCGAGAATAATGTATCATGCTGATATTACGGGAAAGGAAATTACAAGCAGGCTTTTGGCGAAGGTAAGACAGCTTTCAAATGTAATTATTATGGAATATACCACAATGACTGATATAATAGTGGAAGACGGCGTATGTAAGGGCATAGAGGCGGTAAGCAGGGATGGAGATACCATTATAATAGAAGCAGAAGATACTATTATGGCAACAGGCGGAATAGGAGGATTATATAAGCATTCCACTAATTTTCCCCATCTGACCGGAGATGCCCTTGAGATATCAAAAAAGCATGGTATAGAGCTTGAACATTTGGATTATGTACAGATACATCCAACAACTCTATATTCAAAAAAACCGGGAAGAAGATTTCTGATATCTGAATCTGTAAGGGGTGAGGGAGCAGTACTGTACAACAAAAACCATGAGCGGTTTGTAAACGAGCTTCTCCCTAGAGATGTGGTAACAGCAGAGATAAGGCGGCAGATGGAAAAGGACGGTACCGAGTATGTCTGGCTGTCCATGGAAAACATAGACAGGGAAACTATTCTTACACATTTCCCCAATATATACAGGCATTGTCTTGAGGAGGGCTATGATGTTACTAAGGAATGTATACCGGTGGTACCGGCACAGCATTATTTTATGGGAGGAGTCAGAGTGGATTCTGACAGCAGAACAAATATGGAGCATTTATATGCCGTGGGAGAGACAAGCTGCAACGGAGTTCACGGGGCAAACAGACTGGCAAGTAATTCCCTTCTTGAAAGCCTTGTATTTGCCAAGAGGGCCGCAAGAAAAATATCGGGACTTGATAATGAGCCTCCGCGGGTGCCGGATTATCTTTAGTTGATTGTACATAGAGACCTGACAACTTAATCCATATACAAATACGGATATTTGTGCAGAGAACGTCACAAATATTCCTTGTTTCCATTATGCATTTTTAAATAAAATACGTTCTCGGAATGGAGATTAAAATGAACAGTATTACAATGAAGCTTCAGGCAGATGAGCTGATAATGATGGCATTGAAGGAGGATATTTCCAGCGAGGATGTATCCACAAATGCAGTGATGAAGGAAGAAGAATTAGGACAGGTGGACTTAATATGCAAGCAGGACGGCATAGTGGCAGGTCTTAATGTGTTTAAAAGAGTGTTTGAGCTTTTAGATGAAAAGACATATGTGGAGTTCTACTGTAAAGATGGTGACAGGGTTAAAAACGGGGAGCTTATGGCTATAGTTAAAGGCGATATAAGGGTTTTATTGTCGGGAGAGAGAACAGCTCTTAACTATCTCCAGAGAATGAGCGGAATAGCAACATATACTAATCAGGTAGCAGAGCTTCTTAAGGACACTAAAACAAAGCTGCTTGATACAAGAAAGACAACACCTAACATGAGAATATTTGAAAAATATGCAGTGACAGTAGGAGGCGGCTGCAACCACAGGTATAATCTTTCAGACGGGGTGCTGTTAAAGGATAATCATATAGGTGCCGCAGGCGGTGTGGCAAATGCAATAAAGCTTGCAAGGGAATATGCTCCTTTTGTAAGGAAGATAGAGGTAGAGGTTGAAAGCCTTGAAATGGTACATGAGGCAGTTGAAGCCGGGGCAGATATTATAATGCTTGACAATATGACAGCAGAGGAAATGAAGGAGGCAGTAAGGATAATTGGCGGACGGGCGGAAACAGAATGTTCGGGCAATGTTACAAAGGAAAATATTAAGAATATAACAGATATTGGTGTTGACTATGTTTCAAGCGGAGCACTTACCCATTCTGCACCTATTATGGATATATCACTTAAAAATCTTCACAGAATATAAGAACAATTATAAAAGGCAGGTGAAAGCATTGTAAACAATGCTTTCACCTGCAAATAAAAAAGCGCGAGACGGGACTCGAACCCGCGACCCCGACCTTGGCAAGGTCGTGCTCCACCAACTGAGCCACTCGCGCAAAGGCTTAATAAAATTACTTTTCTTAAGCACTTGGATAGTATACATTATCAGTGCTTATTTGTCAACAGATTTTTGTAAAAAATTTTGAAAAAATGTAAAGCAAATATAATGACACCCTTTGTGGGATAGTGTATAATGAATTTATTCTTTATATGATGTATAATTGCAAAAATTAATAGCGGAACGGAGTGAAGGAATATATGAAGGATACAAAAATAATAGTTAAGGGTATTATAAAGCACAATGATATGTATATGGTGGTAAAAAAGTGGTATGATGACCGTATAAACGAGCCGTATCAGTGGGAATTTGTAGACGGCTATGTAGACATAGGAGAAAGTCCTGATGAAGCTGTAGAGCAGCTTGTTTTGGACAAGACATTTCTTGTAGTTAATGACAAAAAGATATTGTATACATGGACATATCAGGTGGGAGATACAGGATATGTGGGACTTGCATATTTGTGCGAAACAGAATCTGATATTGTTATATTGTCAGAGGAGCTTTCAGAATATAAGTGGATTAGCAGTGATGAATTGGAGAAATATATTAGTAATCCTAACATTTTGAATGATGTGTTAAGGGTGTTAAGAAAAAAGTCCTGATGGAAGATGCAAATAGAAGATTTGCGTTGCCCCGCTGGGTAAAAGACTCCGTAATGGAGAATATTATAGCAGACTGAAGCTTGAATGGAGGGATATAATTGAAAATGCTTATAAAAGGAGGCAGAGTAATAAATCCTGCTGACAATACAGACGAAGTGAGAGATTTGATTATTGAAAATGGTATTATTTTAAAAAGCAGCAAAAGTGTTAAGGATCTTACAGATGTAGATAATATAATAGACGCAGAGGGAATGCTTGTAATGCCGGGGCTAATTGATTTGCATGTACATTTAAGGGAGCCCGGATTTGAGCATAAGGAAACCATTGAGACCGGGACAAAAGCAGCAGCCAGAGGCGGCTTTACGGGAGTATGTCCAATGCCGAACACTAATCCTGCCACCGACTGTAAGGAAGTGGTGGAATATATAGTAAATAAGGCAGCGGAGGTATCACCTGTAAATGTATATCCTGTGGGAGCTGTTACAATAGGACAGGCAGGCAGGGAAAATACAAATATAGAAGAAATGAAGGAAGCAGGTATATTTGCAATAAGTGAAGACGGAAAAAGTGTTATGAATTCAGGAATATACAGAAAGGCAATGAAGGAAGCAGCAAGGCTTAATATACCTGTTTTTGCCCACTGCGAGGATATTAATCTTGTTGAGGGAGGAGCCATAAATGCAGGAAAGAAAGCACAGGAGCTTGGCGTAAAGGGAATTACAAATGCAGTGGAGGATATTATAACTGCAAGAGATATAATGCTGTCAAGGGAAACAGGTGCAAGGCTTCATTTATGCCATTGTTCAACTAAGGACAGCGTGGAAATGGTAAGGAAGGCTAAGGCAGAAGGTCTTAAAGTAACGGCGGAGGTATGTCCTCACCACTTTACACTTTGCGAGGAGGATATAGTATCAGATGATGCCAATTATAAAATGAATCCTCCCGTAAGAAGCAGAGAGGATCTTGAAGCATTAAGAAGGGGACTTAAGGAGGGTGTGTTTGATGTTATTGCAACAGACCACGCACCACACCACGCAGATGAAAAGGCAAGAGGTATAGCAAAGGCTCCTTTTGGAATTGTTGGAAGCGAAACGGCAGTAGCACTTACCATAACAGAACTGGTAGATAAAGGCGTTATAACTTTTATGGAAATGGCAGAAAAAATGAGTTATAACCCTGCAAGAATATTAGGTATAGATAAAGGTGATATATCTGAGGGAAAGGTGGCAGATATAGTAATAATAGACCATGAGGCAGAGTATGCAATAGATGTAAATGAGTTTGCGTCAAAGGGGAGAAATACACCTTTCAACGGCAGAAAGGTAAAGGGAAGGGTAGTAAAAACAATAGTTGCAGGAGATATTGTATACAGTGCATAAAGTAAAGAGGATATGTCATAGCTTATACAGCTTTTGGCATATCCTCTTTACTTTTAAGGTTTATGATAAAAGAGCCTTATCATTTGCAAATTCTTCTCCGCTTACGGTTTCAAATTTGTGAAGCAAATCCTCCACAGTAAGCTTTTTCTTTTCTTCACCTTTTATATCAAATATAATTTTACCGTTCATCATCATAATAAGTCTGTTGCCGTGGGCTATGGCATCACGCATATTATGGGTAATCATAAGTGTTGTAAGGCTGTCACGTGCTACAATGGTATCGGTAGTTTCCAGAACCTTGGCAGCCGTTTTAGGGTCTAAGGCAGCAGTGTGCTCATCTAAAAGAAGCAGCTTAGGCTTTTTTAGTGATGCCATAAGAAGTGTAAGTGCCTGACGCTGACCGCCTGATAACAGACCAACTTTGGCAGTGAGACGGCTTTCAAGTCCCAGGTCAAGGATTTTAAGAAGCTCTTTATACTCTTCTTTTTCTTTTCCGCTTATACCGGGAAGCAGGGTACGGATTTTTCCACGTCGTTTTGCAAGGGCGAGATTTTCCTGTATTTCCATGGTAGCGGCTGTTCCGTTCATAGGGTCCTGAAATACTCTTCCCAGGTATCTTGCACGTCTGTACTCAGGAAGCTTTGTAACATCTATGCCGTCTATAATAATATTTCCCTCATCAACCTGCCATGTTCCGGCTATGGCATTTAAAAGAGTTGACTTACCTGCACCGTTTCCCCCTATTACAGTTACAAAATCACCGTCATCCAGTGTAAGGCTTACACCGTTTAGGGCATGCTTTTCATTTATGGTTCCGGGATTAAAGGTTTTATGAATATTTTTAATTTCCAGCATTTGTTACACCTCCTTTTTTAGAAGTCTTGATTTTTTTGAAATATTTTCCTTTCCAGTAAGGGAAAGCGAGGAATACTGCAACTACGCCTGCCTGAAGAACCTTTAAAAGGTCAGGGTCAAACTCAAGCCATATTACTGTCTGAAGAACAATATAATAGAAGACAGAGCCGATTACAACAGACAGAAGATGAAGTGCAAAGTTCTTAAATAATCTTCCAAAAAGCGCCTCACCTATAATAACGGCAGCAAGGCCTACAACTATGGCACCACGTCCCATGTTAATATCTGCAAAACCCTGATACTGTGTGAGAAGGGCACCTGAAAGACCCACGAGGGCATTTGAAATTGCCAGACCTATAACCTTATTTACATTAGTGTTTATTCCCTGTGCCTTTGCCATGTTTTCGTTGCAGCCTGTTGCCCTTAAGGAGCATCCTCTTTCTGTTCCGAAAAACCAGTATAAAAACACAATAATAAGAACTGCGGTTATGGCGAGGAATATAAGAGCATCGTTTACCTCCCTTGAAGTAACCGGCAAATCATATGCTATTGCCATAAGACCTCTGTTTGACTGACCCAGTATTTTAAGGTTAATGGAGTAAAGAGATATTTGCGTCAGAATGCCGGCAAGAAGTGCAGGTATTCCCATAACAGTATGTAAAAGCCCCGTCACAAGACCGCAGGCACCACCTGCAAGAGTAGCACCTATAAGTGCAACCCACACATCATGACCGTTTACAATCATCATAAGGCAAACGGCACCTCCCGTACACAATGAGCCGTCAACCGTAAGGTCAGCTATATCAAGCACCTTATAAGTTATGTATACTCCTATTGCCATGATACTCCATATAAGCCCTTGGGCAACGGCGCCCGGCATGGCATCAGCCAAAGCTGCTAAAGTTAATCCCATAGTAAAAATATCCTTTCGTTATTATAAATTTGTTTAAATGATAACAGCGAGAGCTTATGTACTCCCGCTGCATATATGTGAATAATAATTATTCCTCAATTATCTCATAGCCTTCAGGAATAGCAATGCCTAAAGCGTCACATCTTGATTTAACACATTTTTTTGTATAGTTAGGTGCATATTCTATAGGCATTTCAGATATATCTGCCTCTCCCTTGAGAACTTTCACAGCCATTTTTCCTGTAGTATAGCCTAAATCATAATAGCTTATGGAAAGAGTTGCAATTCCGCAGCCCTTGGCAATTCCCTCCTCACCTGCAATAATAGGAACCTTTTTATCTAAGCATATGCTGTCAATTAAGTTGGCATTTGAGGCAACTGTATTATCTGTAGGAGTATAGATTACATCACTTGAAGAGGCAGCCTTTGTAACTACCGCAGAAATATCATTTGAGTCTGAGAAAGTATAAACTTCACATTTGTATCCCATTTCCTCAAGATATTTTTTAACCGTATCACACTGGTATTTTGAGTTAGGTTCGGCAGAGCAGTATAGTAAGCCTATATTTTCGGCATCCGGAAAAAATTCTTTAACCATTTCAGCCTGTTTATCAAGAGGTGCAAGGTCTGAGGTACCGGATACATTGTGGCCAACCGTTCCGTCAAAATCCTCTATACCTAAAGCCACGCCATATTCGGTAATGGAAGTACCGAGAATAGGTATATCACCTGTTCCGTTTACTGCAGCCTGAAGTGAAGCCGTTGCATTTGCCAAAATCAAATCAACCTTTTTTGAAACAAAGCTGTTAATGATAGTGGAGCATGTGGCAGAATCATTTTGTGCATTCTGTTCATCAAAAACTACCTTATCACCGAATTCCTCCTTCAAGGCATCTTTAAATCCCTCTGTAGCGGAGTCAAGTGCAACGTGTTGGGTAAGCTGGCATATTCCAACAGTGTATGTACCATCATCTGAAGATTTTCCGTTGGTATCATTGCTTCCACAGCCTGTCAGGGAGGCAATCATTGATGCAGCCATTAAAAGGCTTAACAATTTCTTTTTCATAAACAAATCTCTCCTAATTTTATTTTTTACTTTAAAGTATTAAAATTATAACTTTTATATAGGGAAATGTCAAGGTATAGGGGCGTGTCTCAAAAGAAAAACCATTGAAAAAAACAATAAAGTATAGTATCATTAAGTGAAAAATAAAAAGTTAGGAGGAGACAAAAATGTCACAAAAAAATATACCTTATAAAACATATCTTGAAGAAAGCGAGATGCCAAGACAGTGGTATAATGTTCGTGCAGATATGAAAAATAAGCCGGCGCCCCTTCTCAATCCGGCAACACTTAAGCCGGTGGCCTTTGAGGATTTAAGACCTGTATTTTGCGATGAGCTTATAAAGCAGGAATTAGACGATACAACACCGTATTTTGATATTCCTGAAGAGATAATAGAGTTTTATAAAATGTATCGTCCTTCACCTCTTGTACGTGCATATTTTCTTGAGAAGTATCTGGATACTCCTGCTAAAATTTACTATAAGTTTGAGGGAAATAACACATCGGGAAGCCATAAGCTTAACTCAGCCATAGCTCAGGCATATTATGCCAAGAAACAGGGCTTGAAGGGAGTTACCACTGAGACGGGAGCAGGTCAGTGGGGAACGGCATTGTCAATGGCTTGTGCTTATTTTGGTCTTGACTGTGAGGTATATATGGTAAAATGCTCCTACGAGCAAAAGCCTTTCAGAAGAGAGGTTATGAGAACATATGGAGCCAACGTGACACCTTCTCCATCAGATAAAACAGCAGTGGGAAGAAAAATACTTGAGCAGTTTCCGGGAACCTCAGGAAGCCTTGGCTGTGCCATATCGGAGGCTGTGGAGGCAGCTACTGCCAAGGAGGGATACAGATATGTTCTCGGCTCCGTTTTAAATCAGGTATTGCTGCATCAGAGCGTTATCGGACTTGAGACAAAGACAGCGCTTGATAAATTGGGAGAGAAGGCTGATATAGTTATAGGCTGTGCAGGAGGCGGTTCAAATCTTGGAGGTCTTATATCACCGTTTATGGGAGAAAAGCTGAGAGGAGAGGCTGATTACAGAATTATAGCCGTGGAGCCTGCATCATGTCCAAGCCTTACAAGAGGAAAATTTGTTTATGACTTTTGTGATACGGGAAATGTATGTCCTCTTGCAAAAATGTATACTCTTGGAAACGGATTTATACCGTCTGCAAATCATGCAGGAGGCTTAAGATATCATGGAATGAGTACCGTTGTTTCACAGCTTTATGACGATAAGCTTATGGAGGCTGTATCAGTGGAGCAGACAGAGGTATTTGAAGCTGCAACAAAGTTTGCAAGGGTAGAAGGAATACTTCCTGCACCGGAAAGCAGTCATGCCATAAAGGTGGCAGTCAATGAGGCATTAAAGTGTAAGGAAACAGGAGAAGAAAAGACTATTGTATTTGGACTGACAGGTACAGGCTACTTTGATATGGTTGCATATCAGAAGTTTAATGACGGTCAGATGTCAGACTACATACCGACAGATGAAGATTTGGAAAAGGGATTTGCAACAATACCTAATATATTTTAGTTTCCGTATATTTAATTTGTAGTACAAAAATCAAATTGATATGATGATTTTTAACACGGCTGTTTGTGCCGGAGCGTCACAAATAAGCCATGATGGAAACCCAATCCCATAAACGCTTCGGAATGGAGATTATGATGATTAACAAGCTTGTTGAAAAAATAAAGAAACTTAATGCCCCTGTAGTAGTGGGACTTGATCCTATGTTAAATTATGTACCTGAGCATGTGCAGAAAAAAGCCTTTGATGAATTTGGAGAGACATTAGAAGGTGCAGGGGAGGCTATATGGCAGTTTAATAAGGCAATTATAGATGCAACCTGTGATTTGATTCCGGCAGTAAAGCCTCAGATAGCTATGTATGAGCAGTTTGGCATAGAGGGCTTAAAAGCATTCAAGAAAACTGTAGATTATGCAAAATCAAAGGATATAGTGGTAATAGGGGATATAAAAAGAGGAGATATAGGCTCAACCTCAAGTGCTTACGCAGTGGGACATGTGGGCAAGGTTCAGGTTGGAAGCAAGACATATGTTCCTTTTGACGAGGATTTTGTAACTGTAAATCCATATCTTGGAACAGACGGAGTAAAGCCTTTTATAGATGTATGCAAAGAGGAAAGCAAAGGTATATTTGTTCTTGTAAAAACCTCCAATAAGTCAAGCGGTGAATTTCAAGACCGTCTTGTAGACGGCAGACCGTTATATGAAATAGTAGGAGAGTATGTGGCAAAGTGGGGAGAGGAGCATATGGGTGATTCCTACAGCTATGTGGGAGCAGTTGTAGGTGCAACATATCCTGAAATGGGAAAGGTTTTAAGGAAAATTATGCCAAAGACATATATTCTTGTTCCGGGATACGGTGCACAGGGGGGAAAGGCATCTGACTTAAAGCCGTATTTTAATGATGACGGACTTGGAGCTATTGTAAATTCTTCAAGAGGAATAATAGCTGCATATAGGCAGGAGAAGTACGCAAAGTTCGGAGCAGAAAACTTTGCAGAAGCTTCAAGGCAGGCAGTAATTGATATGGTAGAAGACATCACATCAAATATATAAAGAGCAACGCCTAATAAATAAGATGGAATGGAGAGTAGCGTGAAAAATAAACTGGATATCTTATTTTTCACACCCAAATTTGTGTCGGAGCGTCACAAATTTGCCTGACGGCAGAAGAGAAACCGCCTGTGCGGATTTCTCTTCGCCCCGTCGCTCAAACGCTCCGGAATGGAGAGTAAAATGAAATACAAGGAAACAGTTAAGGTTGTAAGCCAGACATGCCTTGCAGACGGAGTGTACAGTATGTGGCTTTCAACAGAGAATATTGCAGGTGAGGCTGCTGCCGGTCAGTTTATTTCTCTTTACTGTCAGGACGGTTCAAGAATACTTCCGCGTCCAATAAGTATATGTGAGACAGACAGGGAGAAAAAAGCAATTCGTATAGTATACAGAGTTGTGGGTAAGGGAACGGAGGAATTTTCCAAATATACTGAAGGTCAGGAGATTCCCGTTATGGGTCCTTTGGGGAACGGCTTTTTTAAAAAGAATAAGTCTGCCCTTCTTGTGGCAGGAGGCATAGGCATACCGCCAATGGTTCAGCTTGCAAAGGAACTAAAGCAGGAATACGGCTGTAAAATAACAATAGTTGCGGGATATAGGGACTGCAAGATGTTTTTAAAGGATGACCTCTCAAAATACGGAGATTTATATGTAGCTACAGAGGACGGAAGCTTTGGAACAAAGGGAAATGTAATAGATGTCATAGAGGAAAACAGGCTGAGTGCAGATGTAATATATTCCTGTGGTCCAACACCAATGCTTAGGGCAGTGAAGGCTTTTGGAGAGAAGCATAATATAGAAACTCAGATATCATTGGAGGAAAAAATGGCATGCGGTATAGGTGCCTGTCTTGCCTGTGTATGTAAGAGCAGGGAAACAGATGACCATTCTCATGTTCACAATAAGAGAATATGTGCAGACGGTCCCGTATTTTATGCAGGGGAGGTGGAAATCTGATGAACACAAAAGTAAACCTTGCAGGTGTTGAGTTTAAGAATCCTGTTATGGAGGCAAGCGGAACCTTCGGTTCAGGTATGGAGTATAGTGAATTTGTGGATTTAAACAAGCTTGGTGCCGTGGTAACAAAGGGAGTGGCAAATGTGCCGTGGCAAGGAAATCCTACCCCAAGAATTGCTGAGGTATATGGAGGCATGCTTAATGCCATAGGACTTCAGAATCCGGGAATAGATGTGTTTGTAGACAGGGATATTCCATTTCTTAAGCAGTTTGACACAAAGATAATAGTAAATGTATGCGGAAAAACAACAGAGGATTATGTGGAGGTTGTGGAACGTCTTTCAAATGAGCCTGTTGATATGCTGGAGATAAATATATCATGTCCTAATGTAAAGGAGGGGGGCATTGCTTTTGGGCAGGACCCTAAAGCAGTGGAGGCTATTACAAGAGAAGTTAAAAGATATGCAAAGCAGCCTGTTATAATGAAGCTGAGTCCTAATGTAACGGATATTACGGTTATGGCAAAGGCAGCAGAGGCAGGCGGGGCGGATGTTCTCTCACTTATAAATACAATTACGGGAATGAAAATAGATGTTGAGAGGCAAACCTTTGCAATAGCCAATAAGACAGGAGGCTTGTCGGGTCCTGTTGTAAAGCCCATTGCAGTACGCATGGTATATCAGGCTGCAAATGCAGTAAATATTCCAATAATAGGTATGGGAGGCATATGTAACGGAGAAGATGCAATAGAGTTTATACTTGCAGGAGCATCAGCAGTATCTGTTGGAACAGCCAACTTTATGAATCCAAGAGCTACCGAGGAAGTGGTAAAGGGAATAGAGGATTACATGATAAGGCATAATATAGATGATATAAACAGTCTTGTGGGAATAGTAAAATAAAAACTATTGACAAATTTAATATATTAAAATATTATATTAATCAGAGTGTTGCGTAAGCCGCACGAAGGGGTACACCACCTTGGGTGTATCTTTTCGTGCGGCTTTTTTGCTTTAGGCTAAACTCTTTTTACTTAACCATAGACTAAAAATTAAGGAGGAATATATGATTAGAATTAACGGTGAAATTATTAATGAAGAATCTATAGAACTTATGGAATATTTAAATAATAATGGCTACTGTATATCAAGAATAGCGGTGGAATGTAACGAGAAAATAGTTCCAAAGTCAGAATACGAAAGCTTTGTGCTTCACTCCGGTGATGTTGTTGAAATAGTAAGTTTTGTGGGAGGAGGCTGATTAATGAAGAATATAGTTATTCCTGCTGAGGAGGACATAAGAAAGTCTCTTGAGAGCCGTCATACAAAATATGTTCAGGACAGGCTGGCAAAGGCAAAGGTGGCAGTGTGTGGTCTTGGAGGCTTAGGCTCGTCAATAGCCATAGCACTTGCCAGATGCGGAGTTGGAGAGCTGCATCTTATAGATTTTGACAGAGTAGATTTGTCAAATATAAACAGGCAGCAGTATGCATTATGTGAGCTGGGAATAGAAAAGCCGGCAGCCATGGAGGCGGAAATAAGAAGATTTTCCCCGTATATAATTATAAAACAGGATTTTGTAAAGATAACAGAGGAAAACGTATATGAGCTTTTAAAAGATGATATTTATATATGCGAAGCATTTGATGCACCGGAGGAAAAGGCAATGCTTACGAACGCAGTGCTTGAAAAGTTTCCTGAAAAATATCTTGTGGGGGCGTCAGGTATGGCAGGGTACGAGACAGGCAATACAATACAGACAAGAAAAATCACGTCACATTATTACTTATGCGGTGACGGTGTATCAGAAATTAAGGAAAATGCAGGACTGATGGCGCCAAGGGTGATGATATGCGGTGCACATCAGGCTAACACAATAATAAAATTAATTATAGGAGATGAAAAAAGATGAAGGATACATTTAAAATAGGGGGAAAGGAATTTACATCAAGATTTATATTAGGCTCCGGAAAATATTCCCTTGATTTAATAAAGGCAGCAGTAAACAATGCAGGGGCAGAAATTATTACCCTTGCAGTCAGGAGAACAAACACAAAGGAAAGGGAAAATATACTTGACTACATACCCGATAACGTAACCCTTCTTCCAAATACGTCAGGTGCAAGGGATGCAAAGGAAGCAGTGCGTATAGCAAGAATGTCAAGAGAGCTTGGATGTGGAGACTTTGTAAAAATAGAGATAATGAAGGACAGTAAATATCTTCTGCCGGATAATGCAGAAACAGTAAAGGCAACAGAAATATTGGCAAATGAAGGCTTTATTGTTATGCCGTATATGTATCCTGATTTATATACGGCAAGAGACCTTGCCAATGCAGGAGCGGCATCAATAATGCCTCTTGCCTCACCCATAGGCTCAAACAAGGGGCTTGCAACAAAGGAATTTATACAGATTATTATTGATGAGACAGACCTTCCCGTAATAGTAGATGCGGGAATAGGAAGACCATCACAGGCGTGTGAGGCTATGGAGATGGGAGCTGCTGCAATTATGGCAAATACCGCTATAGCTACAGCGAGGGACATACCGGAAATGGCAGCTGCATTTAAAAGTGCAATAGAGGCAGGCAGAAAAGCATATCTTGCAGGAATAGGAAGAGTTCTTGAGAGAGGTGCGGAGGCTTCTGACCCACTGACAGGCTTCTTGCGTGATTAGATTAAAAAGGAGAAATGAAATGTCGGAAAATCAATTTTTTGTAGATTCAGATAAACTGGGAGAGAAGGCACTTGAGAAAAAGCACAGGCTGGAAAGGGAGCCGTCATGCCGTGCAAACCATATGGAATATATGGAGGGCATGGAGCAGATATCCTCTGACATTATGGATAAAGTAATTAGTGAGATGAAGTCATATGATTACAATAAATATTCAGAGGATGACGTAAGGCGTGCCCTGAATAAGGAAACCTGCGGCATAGAGGAGTTTAAGGCACTTTTATCACCTGCGGCAATGCCCTATCTTGAGAAAATGGCACAGAGGGCAAAGATTGAAACAAGCAGGCACTTTGGAAATACGGTATATATATTTACTCCGCTTTATATAGCCAATTACTGTGAAAATTACTGTGTTTACTGTGGATTTAACTGTTATAACAATATAAACAGAAAGAGGCTTAACAGCGAAGAAATAGAAAAAGAGATGAGGGTGATAGCGGACTCCGGAATAGAGGAAATACTAATACTTACAGGAGAAAGCCGGGGTATGAGTGATGTAAAATATATAGGGGAGGCCTGCAGGCTTGCATCCAAATATTTTAGAAATGTAGGGCTTGAAATATATCCTGTAAACAGTGATGAATACAGATATCTTCATGAATGCGGCGCAGATTATGTGACAGTGTTTCAGGAAACATATGACTCAGATAAGTACGAAACATTGCATTTGCTTGGACATAAGAGAGTCTTTCCTTACCGTTTTGAGGCACAGGAGAGGGCGATAATGGGCGGCATGAGGGGAGTAGGCTTTTCGGCACTTTTAGGTCTGGCAGACTTTAGAAAAGACGCACTTGCAAGTGCACTACATGTATATTACTTACAGAGAAAATATCCCCATGTGGAATATTCACTGTCATGTCCAAGGCTTAGACCTATAATAAATAATGATAAAATTAATCCTCTTGATGTGGGGGAGAGACAGCTTTGTCAGGTATTATGTGCCTACCGTATATTTATGCCATTTGTTGGGATTACAGTGTCATCAAGGGAACAAAAGCATTTCAGGGACGGCATAGTAAAAATAGCAGCTACCAAGGTTTCGGCAGGAGTATCTACCGGTATAGGCGATCATGAGAGTAAGTATGAGGGCAAGGATATAAAAGAGGCAGGAGACGAGCAGTTTGAAATATCAGACGGAAGAAGCTTTGATGAAATGTATAAAGATATTTCGGAGGAGGGACTTCAGCCTGTGTTAAATGATTATGTATATGTTTAAAATGTAAGTAAAATATTTATTTTAATAAAAATTATGTATTGAAAGCCGTAATTATTAATGATATACTTTAAATTAAGAAAATATATGTAAAATTTCAGACAAAAGTATACAGGAGGGAAAGATATGGGAAATGACAGCAAATTCCTTTATAATGATTTGGCACAGAGATACGGAAAGATGAACAGGTTATATATACTGGCGGCATCATGTATATGGATTATATTTTTTTGTTATCTTATGCTTAAGCTAATGTCCAAGAGCATAACCGCCGTTACGGCAATAGGCAACATAGCACTGGTGGTAATTTTTGTAGTAGCAAATATTATTATTCATTTTAAGAATAAGTCAGGAAGCACCTTAAAAATAGCTGTTGCACTGGAGGTAGTATTGGAGTTTCTTCTTCTCGGCATGCAGACAGATGCAGAATTTATTTATTTTGTAATTTTAGGAATTCTGGCATTACAGATTCCGTATTACGACCAAAAGGTATATGGAAAGCTGTGTATATGTTATACGGCTATATATACAGCAGTTATAATAATAAGAGTAGTTAAAGACGCGGCAAGTATTGATGTTGACTCAATTATCAGAATGGTATGTATATATATGATGCTTTTTGTGCTGTATAAGGTAGGTGCCACAACAAAGCTATTCAGTGACCATGCATTGGGTGCTGTTGCAGAGCAAAACAGTAAGCAAAAGGTAATTCTTGAAAATATTTTAGATGTGAGTAAAACTGTTCATGAGGAATCAGATAAAAGCGGAACTTTGGTAGATGAGCTTGTGACTGTGACTGAAAATGTTGCAAACAGTATGGAGGAAATATCCTCTGCCACTAACATGACGGCTCAAAGCATAGAAGAACAGAATAATATGACACATGTTATACAAAGGGCAATAACGGAAACAGCGGAGCGTTCAAGAAAGACAGTTGATATAGCAGGTGAGTCCCATGACAGCATAGAAGAAAATCTAAGGGTTATGGAGGAACTGAAAAAACAGTCAGAGAGAATTGCATTAACTAATACAGAGGTTTCCGGAGCAATGGAAAAGCTTCAGGATAAGACGAAAGAGGTAGAAAATATAGCCGGAATGATTCTTCAGATTTCAAATCAGACTAATCTTTTGGCACTTAATGCTTCTATTGAAAGTGCAAGGGCCGGAGAAGCAGGAAGGGGATTTGCCGTTGTGGCAGAGCAAATCAGACAGCTTGCAGAGCAGACAAGAAGCTCAACTGAACAGATTTCAAAGATATTAGGGGAATTAAATGAAAATGCCGGAGAGGTGGTTGAATCCGTAAAAACCACAATTATAGAAAATAACAGTCAGGGAGAAAAGATTATTAAGGCGGCAGAATCCTTTGAAAGATTAAACGAAAACATGGGACAGCTTATAGACAATGTGGCAGTTATTAACAGTCAGATAGAGGATCTGTCGGATTCAAACAATAAGATAGTTGAAAATATATCACAGCTTTCGGCGGTGACAGAGGAAGTAACTGCAAGTGCAGAGCAGGTGCTCGAAAAGAGCAATCATAATCTGGAGTATGCAGAAAACGTAAAGACAGCTATTTTTACAATAAGAGACAAGGCAGACGGAATGAAGCAGTACATATAATGTAAAAAACAGGGTAACCGGAAAGAAATACCGGCTGCCCTGTAATTTTGTACCACCATTTAGTTTTATTCAAGCAGCAATAGTTCTTTTAATTTAGGCAAATACATTACTAAGTTTATACCCATATATTAAATTGTAAAAAATATTGTTTAAATTTGTTTTTTGTGACAATATATGCAGCAATATATATTGCACAAATCTTCAAAATGAGATATTGTATATATACCACTCAAACTATTTAACATAAACATAAAAGGGCTGTCGCACTAAGAATTTTTTAATCTTTAAAGCGGCAGCCCTATGACAATAGAATTTTAGATAATAATTCCAGTTACATACATTTGACCATAGCCATTGGTAAAAGTCAAAGTTTTGCTGCTTGAATTATAACTTGCCGTAGGAGAATATCCATTCCCCCGTATGTTCATTATTATACATCTATGTTAAGCATAGTTCACGTTCAATTTGTGCTATTTTATATTCTGGCACTAAAAAGTGTATTTGTTCGCGACGGATTCTATTTTCGTTCCATCAATAAAGATACTTTTCCCGGAAATCTACCCAAGGGAATATAAAAGTTTCGATATTCCGGTTGGAATAAAGCTGCTTGCGTTATGCCGGAAAGAGAGTATAATAAAATTATTGAGACAGAACGAAAGGCTAAAAAGAGAAAACACATGGTAGTATGAATAATTGGAGGTGTATATGCATGATACGGCAATAGAAATGGCAGACCTTTTAGAAGATAGAGAGATTAGTGCTTAAGGAGGATAAATATGGCTCTACAAAATAAATTAGGTATCAATAATTCAGCAGAGCTTGCAAGAGTAGAAGAGAGAATAAGCAAAATAAAAGCAATTGAATTATATGAAAGTAATATTGTTGAAGAATTTGAAGTTGGAAAATTTTCTGGGCTTGCGAAAATTCATAAGTTTTTATTTGATGAAATATATGATTTTGCAGGGAAAGCAAGAACAGTAAATATAGCAAAGGGTAATTTTAGATTTGTACCTGTAATGTACTTGGAAACTGCGTTAAAGCATATAGATGCTATGCCTCAATCAACATATGATGAAATTATTGAAAAATATGTTGAAATGAATGTTGCACATCCATTTAGAGAAGGAAACGGAAGAAGTACACGTATATGGCTTGATTTGATTTTAAAAAAAGAATTGAAATTAGTAGTAGATTGGAATAAGGTCGAAAAAGAAGATTACTTACTTGCTATGGAGAGAAGCCCTGTTAAAGATGTAGAAATTAAGGTATTGCTAAAGAATGCCTTGACAGATCAGATAGAAGATAGAGAAGTATATATGAAGGGCATTGATGCAAGTTATCACTATGAGGGATATAATACCTTTAAATCGGAAGATTTGTAGATAATTTTGAATAATAAGATATGTTTATAGAGGAGAATGATATATTTATGAGTACATAAAACAAATGAAATAGG
>CALWSG010000028.1 GCA_944384155.1 uncultured Lachnospiraceae bacterium
TACAGGACTATGCAGGTGATGAAGTCAAGGTGCTGTTTTCAGAAGGATGCCATTTTTTCAGGGATCAGATAAATACTATGGCTTATAAAAATGACCGTATTGGGGAGATAAAAGAAATCTGTGAAGAGAGTGATGTAGTTATTGCAGTAATGGGGCTGGATGGTACCTTGGAAGGTGAGGAGGGAGACACCGGCAGTGATTATGGTATGGGAGATAAGCCGTATCTTCATTTACCGGGTATTCAGCATGATATTTTAAAAATTGCAAAGGAGAGCGGTAAACCTGTAATTCTTGTAAATATGACGGGAAGTGCAATGACGCTTAACTGGGAGGAAGAAAATCTGGACGGAATTATTCAGGGCTGGTATCCGGGAGCAAGAGGAGGAAAAGCCATTGCAAAATTAATATTTGGCGAAGGAAATTTTGAAGGAAAGCTTCCGATTACCTTTTATAAGTCAATGGAAGAGCTTCCGGAGTTTACTGATTATTCCATGAAAAACAGAACCTATAGATATATGAAGAATGAAGCACTTTATCCATTCGGTTATGGTCTGTCTTACACAAAATTTCAATACAGTAATCCTTCCATTATGTTGGAAAAAGACATGATAAAAGTAAATGTAACGGTAAAAAATACAGGCAGCATGGATGGGGTGGAGACTGTACAGGTATATATTAAAGCAAGGGAAGAATGGTCACCTAATCCACAGCTTAAAAAGATTAAGAAGGTACCTCTGAAAGCGGGAGAAGAGAAGAAAATACAAATGGAGCTTGCAAAAGAAGCATTTGAGGTGTATGACCAAGCAGGAAATCCGGTAATATCCCAAAACTATGATATTTATATAGGAGGACAGCAGCCGGATGAAAGAAGTGAAAAGCTATTGGGAGAAAAATGCATACATATGGAGGTGAGAGAGTGTTTTATATAGGAGTTGATTTAGGTACATCATCGGTTAAGCTGCTGCTTATGGACAGCTATGGAAAAGCAGTGAAAACAGTTTCCAGGGAATATCCCATATCATTTCCAAGGTCAGGCTGGTCTGAGCAAAATCCGGAAGACTGGTATAGTGAAACCCTTGCAGGCATCAGGGAACTGACAGATGGAGTAGATAAAACACAGCTTGCAGGAATAAGCTTTGGCGGACAAATGCATGGGCTTGTGATACTTGATGAAAATGATGAGGTTATCCGCCCGTGCATTTTATGGAATGACGGAAGAACAAAGGAGGAGTGCGATTATTTAAATGAACAAATCGGAAAATCAGTGTTATCTGATTACGTGGCAAATATTGCATTTGCAGGTTTTACCGCACCCAAGCTTTTATGGCTTAAGAAGCATGAGCCGGAAAATTTCCGAAGGATAAAAAAAATCATGCTGCCCAAGGATTATCTGGTATATATGCTGACCGGCGTATTTTCAACAGATGTTTCAGATGCATCGGGAACACTGCTGTTTGATGTAAAAAACAGATGCTGGTCAAAAGAAATGTGCAATATATGCGGTATCAAAGAAGATATGCTTCCGAGAGTATTTGAAAGTTATGAGTGTGTAGGTACAGTTTCGGATTCAGCAGCTCAACTGTCAGGCATGACTGCTTCCATGAGGGTGGCGGCCGGAGCCGGTGACAATGCTGCGGCCGCAGTGGCAGCCGGTATCATAGGAGAAGGAGGGTGCAATATTTCTTTGGGAACAAGCGGAACTATTTTTATATCATCAGACAAATTTTATGTAGATGAGAATAATGCACTCCATTCATTTTGTGACGGCAGCGGAAAGTATCATTTAATGGGGTGTATGTTAAGTGCCGCCTCCTGCAATAAATGGTGGATGGAAAACATATTAAAGACAAAGGAGTATATGCAGGAGCAGGAGAATATGGGAAGCCTTGGAGAGAATCATGTATATTTTCTTCCATATCTCATGGGAGAGCGTTCACCCCATAATAATCCAAATGCCAGAGGAACCTTTATAGGTATGTCTATGAACACCACCAGGGGAGACATGACGCAGGCAGTTTTGGAGGGAGTTGCGTTTGCATTTAAGGATATGCTGGAAATAGCAGAAAATCTTGGCATTAATGTGGAAAGAAGCAAGATATGCGGAGGAGGTGCAAAAAGTAAATATTGGATAAAGATATTGGCAAATGTACTTGATTTGAAAATAGATATACCAAATAATGAAGAAGGGCCGTCATACGGGGCAGCGATTCTTGCGGCAACAGCCTGCGGCGAATACAGAGATGTACAGGAGGCAGCGGGTAAGCTGGTTAAGGTAGTGGAAACCATTGAACCGGAGAGGGAACTAGTTGAAAAATATCAGAAACAATATGAGATATTCAGGCAGATATATCCTGCCTGCAAAGAAATATATGATATATTATAAAATCCCTGAAGAGAGATTATGAAGAAAGAAGGTTTTATTATGAATAATATTCCAAAAGTAAAAATAGGTATTGTGGCAGTAAGCAGGGATTGTTTTCCTGAAAGTCTGTCGGTAAACAGAAGAAAAGCTTTGGTGAAAACTTATACAGAAAAATATGGTGAAGAGAATATTTATGAATGTCCAATCTGTATTGTGGAAAGTGAAATACATATGGTACAGGCACTTGAGGATATAAAGTCGGCAGGCTGTAATGCATTGTGTGTATATTTGGGTAATTTTGGGCCGGAAATATCTGAAACCCTTCTTGCAAAGCATTTTGAAGGTCCGAAAATGTTTGTGGCGGCAGCGGAGGAAAGTCAAAATGATTTGATTCAGGGAAGAGGTGATGCATATTGCGGAATGCTTAATGCAAGCTATAACTTAAGGCTTAGAAACATTAAAGCATATATTCCTGAATATCCGGTAGGAGATGCCTGGGATGTGGCGGATATGCTTCATGAATTTATCCCTATTGCAAGAGCTGTCATAGGTCTTTCAGAATTGAAAATTATTTCATTTGGTCCAAGACCCACAAATTTTCTTGCATGTAATGCTCCCATTAAGCAGTTATATAATCTTGGAGTAGAGATTGAAGAAAATTCAGAGCTTGATTTATTTGAAAGCTTTAATAAGCATGCAGATGACCCGCGTATTCCTAATGTGGTTGCCGATATGGAAAAGGAATTAGGGGAAGGAAATAAGAAGCCGGAAATATTAAGAAAATTAGCAATGTATGAACTGACCCTTCTTGACTGGGTGGAAGGTCATAAGGGCTGCAGAAAGTATGTTGCAATAGCAGGGAAATGCTGGCCGGCATTCCAGACACAGTTTGGATTTGTGCCATGCTATGTAAACAGTCGTCTTACCGGAAGGGGAATTCCTGTGTCCTGTGAGGTGGACATATACGGAGCTTTAAGTGAATTCATAGGAGTTTGTGTCAGTGGTGATGCAGTAACACTGCTGGATATTAATAATTCAGTGCCAAAGGATATGTACAGTGAGTCCATCAGCGGCAGATTTGACTATAAGCACACAGATGTATTCATGGGATTCCATTGTGGAAATACATATTCAGGAAAGCTTTTAAAATGTGAAATGAAAAATCAGATGATTATGGCGAGAAGTCTTCCTAAGGAGGTTACAAACGGAACCTTGGAGGGAGATATTATACCGGGAGATATTACATTTTTCCGACTTCAGTCTACGTCGGATAATATTCTCAGGGCTTATGTTGCGGAAGGTGAGGTACTTCCCGTTGCAACTAAATCATTTGGAAGCATTGGAGTGTTTGCCATTAAGGAAATGGGCAGATTTTACAGATATGTTTTAATTGAGAAAAATTATCCTCATCACGGAGCAGTGGCATTTGGACATTATGGAAAGCCGTTGTATGAGGTTTTTAAGCTTATAGGAGTAGCACATCAGGAAATAAATTATAACCAGCCCGAGGCACAGAGATATGTTTCAGAGAATCCTTTCTAATAAAGCAATTAGGGTTAAAAATATGTACTGGTGAAACGCTCCGGAATGGAGATTAGTATGAAAAAGATTAGCATTAGGAAAAAGACGATGATTGGGGTTGGTATTTTTGCTTTGCTGTTGCTTTTGTGTGCTGCTTATATTGTGCTTAAAAACAGGGACAAAGAAAAAGATAATATTAAAAATGTAATGGAAACGGAGGAGGAAGGAATGTCAGCAGAAGAATGTTTTTCTGATTTAGCTTTGTCAGAAAGCTATAAAAAAGAAAATGCAGGTAATCCTATTTATACCCAAAGGTTTGGTGCAGATCCGGGTGTTATGGAATATGACGGAAAGATATATATTTATACGACTGACGATATAGTGGAGTATGATGAGAACGGTGGAGTTAAGGAAAATACATACGGACTAATAAAAACGATTAACTGTGTTTCGTCAGAGGATATGGTTAATTGGACGGATCATGGAGCAATGAAAATTGCCGGGCAAGACGGAGCGGCAAAATGGGCATCTAATTCATGGGCACCATGTGCAGCACATAAAACCGTAGACGGAAAAGAAGTATTTTATTTATTCTTTGCAAATGGAGGCAACGGTATTTGTGTACTTACAAGTGACAGTCCCACAGGACCATGGACAGATCCTCTAGGGGAACCACTGATTACAAGAGACATTCCTAACTGTGAGGATGTTGTGTGGCTTTTTGATCCGTCAATTCTGATTGATGATGACGGAACGGGATATTTATATTTTGGAGGGGGAATTCCCGGTGAAGAATTTGTCAATCCGGGAACGGCAAGAGTAGTAAAGCTTTCAGAAGATTTATTAAGTCTTGACGGTGAAGTTACAAAAATTAATGTGCCATATCTTTTTGAGGATTCAGGGATAAATAAAATTGATGGACGATATTATTATTCTTATTGTTCAAACTTTAATACAGAAGGAAACAGTCTCGGACTTCATGGAGGTGCAATTCAGTACATGGTCAGTGACAATCCTTTAGGTCCCTTTGAATATGTGGGAGAGATGTTTGAAAATCCGGGAGTGTTCTTTGGCTTAAGCGGAAATAACCACCATGCAGTTTTTGAGTTTGGAGGTGAATTATATCTTGCCTATCATGCAAGAACTGTGGAAAAAGCAATGGAAATTACAGGGAACTATCGGAGTACCCATATTGACAAGGTTATTTTTGAGAATGGCAAATTTGGGACAGTGACAGGAACGTATGAGGGTGTAGACCAGAGAAAGAATTTTAATCCATATAAGGAAGTGCAGGCGTCAACAATGTGTGATAACGGAGGGATTATAGTAGTACGGACCGAAGATCAGGCTTATGTGGAAGCAGAAGCCGGTGATTGGATAAAGGTGTCAAATGTTGATTTTAAATCGGTGTCAGGAAGCATTACCGTAAATGTAAAAGCAGAAGAAAAAACATATATAAAGGTATGCAGCGGGAATAAAGAAAATGAGAAAGCCTGCTATATTGAAATTCCCGATACAAATGGTGAATATGTGAATATTGTGGAGGAGACAGATATTTTCAGCGGCGTGCAGGATTTGTTTTTCATATTTTCCGGTAATGTAAGTATTTCAAACTGGAGATTTGATACAGATGAATTGATAGTGGAGGAGCCGGAGCCATTAAAGGATATCTATGGTGACAGCATTATACTGGGAATGTGCCTGAATAACACAACTATTGGTGAAAAGTATAAGGAGGCGGTTACTAAAAATTTTTCAAGCATCACATGTGAAAACGAGATGAAACCTGACGCTGTTTTAAACAAGTCATCCTGCATTAAGAATGTAAAAGAAAATCAGGCTTATGTGGAGTTGGATTTTTCAGCATGCCAAAATATTATTCAGTATTGCTTGGATAATGGATTAAGGATGAGATATCATACATTGGTGTGGCATAATCAGACTCCTGACTGGTTTTTTTATGAGGATTATGATACGGGAAAGAGCCTTGCTGCTCCGGAAATCATGAAGAAACGAATGGAGAACTATATTCAAGCAGTGGTTTCTTATTTTGATACAAATTACCCTGAACTTATTTATACTATTGATGTGGTTAATGAAGCCTTCAATGGTGATGGTACATATAATGTAAAGGAAACAGATAATAAGTGGTATGAAATTTTAGGAAGCTCTTATGTATATTATGCTTTTCTGTATACAAGGGAAGCACTTAATGAGTCAGATAATATGAAGCAGGTTACTCTTGTGTATAATGATTATAATATGCTGTACAAGGAGAAAACAGTTGCACAGGGACTGGAAAGTATTTTTAGGGACAACGGAGCAAATGTACATGATTTTGTGGATGCAATAGGTTTTCAGGGGCATATTGATATAACGGTGGATGTGTTAAAATATACTTCTGTTATGAAAGCATACTCGGATGCAGGATACGAAGTGCAGATAACGGAGCTTGATGTGGGAATTCCAAAGATAAAAACAGGTGATAAGCCGTCAACTGAGCAATATATAGAACAGGGTGAATATATAAGAAGCCTTATGTCAGCAATTTTGGCTTTAAAAGAGGAGGGATGTAATATATCAGCAGTTACACTGTGGGGAATCAATGATGGAAATTCATGGAGAAAAAATGTAGACGGGTATAATGCATATGGATTACTATGGTCAGATGAAATGACTCCGAAACCGGCTCTTAGGGGGTTTGCTCTGTGCAGGGACATATTATAATATAGTCGGAAAACTTTGATATTAAATCCGTTGATTTTTATGCATAAAATATGATAAAATTACCAATAAGTTTATTGGAAAAATGTTACATAGCATAATAACATCATATACAATTTAAGCTAATAAGGCAGGCACAGAGATAAGGAGAAATAATGAGAATTTATTATGGTACGGTTTTCTTTATTGAAACAGCAGTACTGATTATGTGTGCAGTGAAAGCATACAGGGAAAACAGTAAGATGGCAATAGCAGTAAGAAAGATACTGGTATTTGCACTTCTTGCAGTTATTGAAAACTTAATATTAGTGTTTTTTAAGAATAAAACGGTTAGTATGCTTGTGTATGGTATGCTGTTTGCCACTGTAGACTGGCTTTTATATTACATATTAAGATTTTCTATGGAGTATATAGGAAACTCTATGGAGGACTATGTTAAGATAAAAGCAATGAAGCTGATTCTTGCAGCAGACTCCATATCAATGATTGTAAATGTAATATTTCTCCATGGGTTTCAGTGCAAAAGAGCTACGGTGCAAAAAGGCTATGTATACTATATCATAGAGGGATACCTTCCATATTACATTCATTTGGCAATAACGTATATGCTTATTATATTTACCATAATAACTCTTATGTATAAAATCATCAGAGTTCCGTACCTGTATAAAAATAAGTATATAACAGTGCTGTTTATGATATTGGTAGTAGTGTTGGGGAATGTAATGTTTATAGTAGTGGGAGGAGGAATAGACAGCTCAATTTTAAGCTATGCCATAGTGGCAATAATGATATATTATTATTCACTTGTCCATAAGCCTAAAAGACTTTTAAATAAAACACTTTCAATGGTAGTATATGATATGGCAGATGCAGTAATTCTTTTTGATATAGATGGAAAGTGGGTCAGTGCCAATAAAAGTGCATATAAATTTTTTGCACCTTTTCAGGAAGAAGGAGAAAAGCTTGCTGATACAATTGCTAAGTGGTGCAGTAGCAGACAATTAAATATTAGCAATAATTGTACGTATAATTTTACTGATGTAAGACACGGAATGAAATTTTATTTTAATTTACAGTGCAACCGACTTGAGGATAACAGGAGAAAATATTTAGGAAGCTTTATTATTATTCGTGATTATACCCAAGAAGTAAAAAAACATGAAAAAGAAAGATATATGGCATCCCATGACAGTCTTACAGATATATATAATAAAGAATATTTTTACAATCGTGCAGAAAAGCATATAAAAGAAAATCCTCTGGAGGAGTATTTTATAGTCTGCTCTAATATAAAAAATTTTAAGATTATTAATGACATATTCGGAAAGAAAAAAGGCGATGAAATTCTTAAAAAATTCGGAAGACTGTTAAAGTCCGGCAAGGTTATGGCAGATGTGTACGGAAGACTTGGAGATGACAGGTTCGGTATGCTTATTAAAAAGAGTAACTTTAATGAGGAGGATATATTAGAAAAATTACACAGTGCAGTATACATTGATACGAATATTTCCTATCGTGTAAATATACATATAGGAATTTATGAGGTAAAGAACAGGGATTTGTCAGTGCTTAGTATGTGTGACAGGGCATTTATGGCAATAGAAACCATAAAGGGTGACTTTCAGAAAAAAGCAGCTTATTATGATGAAAGGCTAAGGGACAATGCACTTAAGGAGCAGGAGCTTGCAGGTGAGATTGAAAATGCCATAGATACAGGTCAGTTTACAATATATCTCCAGCCTCAGATGAATAAAGACGGGGAGGTTTTAGGTGCTGAAGCTCTGGTAAGGTGGCTTCATCCCACAAAAGGGCTTATTATGCCGGGAGGGTTTATAGGCATATTGGAGAAAAGCGGAATGATAGCAAGGCTTGACAAGTATGTTTGGGAGCTTGCATGTATTAAGCTTAGAGAGTGGAAGAATCAGGGAATTACAAATATGTACATATCCGTAAATATTTCACCAAGAGATTTTTACTTTCTTGATATTTATAAGATATTTACAGAGCTTATAGATAAGTATGGAATACAGCCCAAAAACCTTAAGCTGGAGATTACAGAAACGGCTATTATGATGAATCTTGAAAAGCAGCTTGAACTTATAGAACGTCTTCGAAATCAGGGATTTATTATAGAGATGGATGATTTTGGAAGCGGATACTCATCACTTAATATGTTAAAGGATATAAAGGTAGACGTTATAAAAATAGATATGGCATTCTTAGGAAAAACTAATGATGAAATGAGGGCGAAGAAAATCCTAAAGGTAATGGTGGAGCTGTCTAAACAGCTTGATATGCCTGCTGTTGTAGAAGGAGTGGAAACAGTAGAGCAGGTAGAGTTTCTAAAGACTATAGGCTGCGATATATTTCAGGGATATTATTTTGCAAAGCCAATGGAGGTTGAAGCTTTTGAAAAAAGATATATGTAAAGGGTGCCAATGGCACCCTTTACATATATAATTACATGGAGGTAAATGAATTTACTATACCCTTTATATAAGATTCCTTGTTGTTAAGTATATGATTTAAATCCTCATCAATAGAGATAAATCCAAGCTCTATTATATAGCTTTCAATTCCCATGTTGGAATTCTTGTACAGGTTGGCACCGTAGGTACTTTTGCGTCCGTCTACATATGCATTGGTGGCTATCCCCCCAAGCTCACGTATCATATAATAATAATCTGTATCAGTTGTAACATTGTACGGCTCATATCCTCCTGCACGTGCCTCTGATATGGATTCATTTACATCAGACTGTGAAAAAGCTCTTGTATAGACACCATCTGATATTTTAAATGCATTCATGGTAGAAAGTATTGTTCCCGAGCTGCTTACTATATTATCTGCAAGAATCTTGGCAAATGCTGCGTCAGCACGGCATGATACATATACCTGAACGCCTCCCTTTGCAACATACTCAGCATTGCTGTTTAGGTGAAGGGAAAGACAGTATTTTGCAGAAGACGCACCCGCCACATTGACCCTGCCATCAGTATCATACATTGTATACGCCATGGGTGTGTCTTTATCCTCAGAGCCGTCCCGTGTCAGCTTAACCTTAAATCCTTCAGCCTCCAAGGCTTCTTTTAAATCAAGAGAATAGTCAAGGACTATATCAGCTTCATAATATGTTCCGTTTACAGAGCCTGAATCGGTGCCTCCGTGTCCCGGGTCTATTACAATGTCATACACATCCTCGGGGAGTGATGAAGGAGTTACGTTAAAGGACATATATTCCTGACTGTTAAATTCATTGAAGGCAATATCAATTTTTTTGTTTGTATTATTTTTAGTCATTGTATAGTAGCATATGTCATTTTCGGAAGTATTGTCATTTAGGGTAAGGTATTTATACGAGCTGTCATTAAATGTTATTTTTAACAGCATACAATATTCACCTTCATTTATATTGTCAAGGTATATTCCCTTATTTATGCTTTCATATGATGAAAAGAAAATATTATCTGAAGAGAGTGTGTAAAAAACATCAAACTCATATAAGTCATCAGATACAATACTGCCGTCAGGCTCTGTATATGCCTGTCTTAAAATAAGAGACATATCTTCTATGCCTGTTATCTGAGAATTTGTAACACTGCCCTCAAGGCAAAAGCTTGTACCATATGTAAAATATTTTGTTATACTGCATTTATCAGTGACATCTTTAAGAGCGGCAAAGTCCTTAATAACAGGCTTAGCAGTAGAGGGCTGCTCTGAAACATTGTTATTGTCATTATTATCTTTATTGTTATTTTCTTTAATTAAAATTCCAATTACCATCACCACTGTAATTGCTGCAAGAATTCCAATAATCTTTTTTATAGTTGATTTATGCATATTTCCTCCGAATTGTATATATTTTAATATATTGTATCATTTTTAATTACATTTTGAAATATGGAAATATAAATATAGCTTGATAAAAATATTAAAAAATAGTAATATACTTGTTGAATATTATTAAGAGGGATATGAGAGGGATAAGATAATGAAGGGAAAGTATATTAAGGGAGATATTATTAATATTGCCATACTGTCATTTTTATATGCGGCAGTTATTGTGTGCCTTGTGGGCTTTACTAATATATATGGCTCAACAATGGACTGGGACAGCCAGCATTGGATTATTCCCGAGTATTTAAGGAACAGATTTTATGAGACAGGTCAGCTTTTTCCAAGCTTTGCCTTTGAAGCAGGGGGAGGGCAAAATATATATTATTATGCTTATTATGGGCTTCACAGTCCTTTTTTATATCTTTCATACCTTCTTCCGTTTGTGGAGATGAGGGATTATATCATAGGAATCAATATTTTTTCTGTATTTGCTGCTGTGTGGCTGTTTTATATATGGATTAGGGGAAAATATAGTCAGAAGGTATCATTTTTTACATCTGTACTATTCTTAACATCATCACCCCTTATTTTTCACAGCCACAGGCATATAATGTTTGTTGATTATATTCCTTATTTAATACTTGCATTAATATTTGTAAGAAGATATTTCAGGAAAAACGGTGGAATATTGCCAGTGATAATAAGCAGCTTTATGATTGTAACAACAAGCTTTTTCTTTAGTGTAGGCTGTTTTCTTGTAATAGGCATATATGCATGTATGCTGTATCTTGAGGGCAATGAAAAGATAAAGCTTTGGGATATGATAAAAAAGGTATTTCCTGTTGCAGGAGGGCTGATAGTGGCGGCTGCTATGGCGGGAATATTACTGGTACCCACATTTTTTGCACTGCTGAGCGGCAGGGCGGCCTCAGTATCAGGGGATACGGGGGGATTTGACTGGAATATTCTTATGCCTGAGATACGGGCGGATTTTATTTTTTTCGGACCATACTCAATGGGGTTGTCAGTATTTTCTTTTTATGCCATAGTGGAGGCAATTATAAAGAAAGATAAGGCAAACAGATTCCTTGCAGTGATTCTTTCTGTTATATGTGTATTTCCTGTGGTTGTTTACCTTTTAAACGGAGGTCTTTACCTTGACGGAAAGGTTTTAATACCGTTTTTGCCTTTGTGTATGATAATTACGGCGGAGCTTTTTAGAAGCTTATTTTTAAAGGATAAGGTAATCAAAACAGTGATTATAGCAGGAACTGTTGTAAATATAGCACTGATGTTTACAGGCATTGGAAAGTATGAAAAGTTTGTTCTGTATGCAGAAACACTGATTATTCTCATTGGCTTTATAGTATACTACAAAAGACTTTTGAGTTATGCCGTATGCATACCTGTGGCAGTATGTTCATTTATTACATGCCTTGCAGTAAATCTTAATGACAATATGCCTGTAAAAGATTACAAGGAGGAGGAAATATATAATACGGTAAAGGCTTTTGTTAAGGAGGCTATAGAGGAGGAGGAAAGTGTATACCGTTTTGGAAACGGTTTCAATAAATGGAGAACGGCCAACAGAATAATGTCCGACGGATATTGTCAGACAACCATCTACTCCTCAACAAGCAACGGATATTATAAGGATTTTTATTTAAACCAGATAAGGAATGAGGTATCCTACAGGAATAATTCAGGTCTGACTACGTCGGGCAATGTGCTTTTTAATATGTATATGGGAGTAAAATATTATATTACTGAAAGCTCATATATTCCATGGGGATACAAGCAGATAGGCAAGGGGCATAACATATATCTTTATCAGTCAGATAATGTGTTCCCTATAGGCTTTTCATCATCCGGGGTTATAAGCACCGATAAATATAACAGCCTTAAGTACCCATACACGGCAGAGGCACTCATGAAATATTCCGTGACAGATATGGACAAGTCGGTTATACAGCCGGAAGATTCCCATATAGATACAGGGATAGAAGAAATAACCCTTGAATACACTGTGCAGGGTAATACGGAGGGGATAGAAAAGACATCGGATGGTTATATGGTGGATTTAAAAAAGCAAACAGAATTGTCCCTTGAGCTTAGCAGCCCTTTAGACGGAAAGCTTTTATTTATACAGTTTGACGTAAATAATGATATCGGGGGAAAATCGGAGGATGTTTATGTGTCTGTAAACGATATTAAAAATAAGCTTACCCAAAAGGGCTGGAAGTATCACAATCAAAACTATTCCTTTGAATATGTTATATCCTTAGATGAGGATATAGAAACCTTGGATATTACTCTGTCAAAAGGTGTATACAGTATAAGCGGCATAAAGTGTTATACTATGGACTACACTGACATAAAAGAAGCAATAGACAATGTGGATGAGTTTATCATAAATAAAAGTACTACAAAGGGAGACATTATAGAGGGAGATATAGATGTTACTGAAGATGGCTGGTTTCACCTTTCAGTTCCCTATGACAATGAATTTACCATATTTGTTGACGGAAAAGAGGTGGAATATTTTCACTCAGATATAGACTTTATAGGCTTTAATATAGAAGAGGGAAAGCACCATATAAAAATAAAATATACGGCACCCGGCTTTGAGACGGGAAAAATAATAAGCATAGCAGGAATGTCAGTATTTATGGTGATTGCTGCAGCAGAATTTGCTGTGTTTATAAAGAGGCGGAGAAAAAATGAAATATAGGTTAAAAAAATATAGATTAATAATAATAAGTGTAATATTGCTGGCAGCAGGTGCAATATCGGTATTGTATATTAATAAAAACAGTGCATATTGGGTAGAGCCTGTGAAGAACGAAACCATAGAAGAAATAAGGGAAGCTAAGGCAAAGAAGCTTATGATAGTGGCACATCCTGATGATGAAACACTGTGGGGAGGAATTCATCTTTTGGAGGACGACTATTATGTAGTGTGCATTACTAACGGAAATAATGATGTAAGAAGCCGGGAGTTTAGCAAAATAATTAAAGCAACGGGAAATCAGGGCATTATACTGTCATATCCTGATAAGGTGAATGGCAGGAGAGATGATTGGTCAAGGGTATATGGCAAAATTACAGATGACATGGAGCGGATAATAAATGCCAAAAACTGGGAGCTTATAGTTACCCACAATCCTGATGGCGAGTACGGTCATATGCACCATGTGATGACAGACCGGATAGTTACCGGTCTGTGTGAAGAAGCAGGAAGAACAGACAAATTATTTTATTTTGGCAGATATTACAAAAAAGCTGACCTTGAAAAAATAAAGGACGGAAAAGAACCATACGGAGAAGGTCAGGTGCTGCAAAAGGAAAATATTCTTAAGCTGTATAAATCACAAAAAGAGACAGTGGACAAGTTAAGCCATATGAATCCCTATGAAGATTGGATTTCTTATAAAGAATGGAAAAATTATTAAAAAAATTATAAAAAGTAAATTTATTGTACCATATTAAAAAAAATATGGTACAATATACCTGTATGTATTTTGGAGTTGCGACAGATGCAGAAGTTAAAGCTGCACCGCCCGTAAATCATAGGGTAAAATAAATACTTGGAGGATGAAGAGATGAGTTTTTTTAAGGAATTTAAAGAGGACCTTACTCAGGAAGTAAATAATCCCTTTTCCGACGAAAATACGACCGGGGATAATGAAGCTGCCAATCCTGAGAATGTAAAAGAAAAGGAAAATATGGACAACAACATGGTAAATATACATGATGATGACTCAATAGACGGTTTTGATTTAGATGCAATAAGCAATTTACTGGGAAATGAAGAGACAGGGGAAGTCCGGGAGGATTATCTTCCAAGTGATGATGTGACGGAAATCACACAGGGAACAGCTATAAACGGTAACATTTCTTCAAGCGGTTCAATTAACATATACGGGCAATTAACAGGAGAGGTGTCATGCAGAGGGAAATTAGTTATTGCAGGTACAGTGAAGGGCACCTCACAGGCAGGAGAAATCTTTGCAAATAACTCTAAAATAGAGGGAGATATTAAAAGCGATGGAAGTGTCAAGATAGGAAACGGTGCTGTTATTATAGGAAATGTATATGCAACAAGTGCTGTAATCGGCGGTGCCGTTAAAGGAGATATAGATGTACATGGTCCGGTTATAATAGACGCCACTGCAGTTATTCAGGGAAATATCAAGTCACGCTCCGTGCAGATTAATAACGGTGCGGCAATAGAGGGCTTTTGCTCACAGTGCTATGCAGATATTGATTATCAGGCATTATTTGACGATACGTTTGAAAAATAAGAAAAGGAGAGTTTAAGATGGGAGATATTAAAAGAGTTTTGCTTAAACTTAGCGGAGAGGCACTGGCAGGAGATAAGCATACAGGTTTTGACGAGGCTACTGTGGTGGGGGTTGCAAAGCAGATAAAGGCCGTTACAGACATGGGAGTACAGGTAGGTATAGTCATAGGAGGAGGAAATTTTTGGAGAGGACGCTCCAGCGAGAAAATAGACAGGACAAAGGCAGATTCCATAGGTATGCTTGCCACTGTAATGAACTGTATATATGTGTCTGAAATATTTAGAACAGAGGGCATGATGACACAGGTTCTGACGCCTTTTGAATGTGGAAGTTTTACAAAGCTGTTTTCCAAGGATAGAACAAATAAATATTTTGACAGAGGTATGGTTGTTTTTTTTGCAGGAGGAATAGGAAACCCTTACTTTTCAACGGATATGGCAACGGTTCTTCGTGCGGTGGAAATAGATGCTGATATTATATTGTCGGCAAAATCAATAGACGGAGTATATGACAGTGACCCTGCTAAAAATCCAAATGCAAAGAAGTATGATGAGATATCAATCAATGAAGTTATAGATAAAAAGCTTGGAGTTATAGACCTTGCAGCGTCAGTGCTTTGTATGGAAAACAAAATGCCTATGCTTATATTTGGACTTAATGAAAAGGACAGTATTATAAATACGGTAAAAGGTAATTTCACGGGAACAAAAATAACTGTGGAATAAAATTATTAAAGAAGCTAATTAGTGAAGGAGAATTAAAAATGGATGCAAGATTAGACCAGTTTGAGGAAAAAATGGAGAAGTCATTAGATGCACTGCTTAATGAATATGCAACTATAAGGGCAGGAAGAGCAAATCCTCATATGCTTGACAAGCTTAAGGTAAATTATTATGGAACACCTACACCTTTTCAGCAGGTGGCAAATGTGTCAGTGCCTGAAGCCAGAATGATTCAGATTCAGCCTTGGGAGCAGAGCCTCATAAAAGAGATAGAAAAGGCGATTATTAATTCTGACCTTGGCGTTACTCCAAACAGTGACGGCAAGGTAGTAAGAATAGTATTTCCTGAGCTTACTGAGGAGAGAAGAAAAGAGCTTGTAAAGGAAGTAAAGAAAAAAGGTGAAAATGCAAAGGTTGCAGTCAGAAATATAAGACGTGACGCCAATGATATGTTTAAAAAGCAGGTTAAGGGAAATGAAATATCAGAGGACGAGGGAAAGCAGCTTGAGGAACAGGTGCAGAAGCTTACTGACAAGTACATTGCTTCTGTTGATAAGGCAATAGAAGAAAAGTCAAAGGAAATTCTTACAGTATAGAGGAAAACTATTGGAGGCTTGGCTGTTATAAATTATTATGACAGCCGGGCTTTTTAGAAATAACATGGAAACGAGGAAAGGGAATTATGAATGTTCCAAATCATATAGCCATAATACTGGATGGAAACGGACGGTGGGCAAAGAAAAGATTTCTTCCGAGAAACATGGGTCACAGGGCAGGTGCAAAGGCAGTGGAGGACATATGTGAGGACGCATGGGATTTGGGAGTTAAATACCTTACGGTATATGCTTTTTCAACGGAAAATTGGAAAAGACCAAAGGATGAGGTAGATGCACTTATGAAGCTTTTGCGGAATTATCTTGCCGACTGCATTGAGCGTTCTAATAAAAACAATATGCGTGTAAGGGTTATTGGGGAGAAATCAGCATTAAGCCAAGATATCAGAGAAAAAATAAAAAATCTTGAGGAAGTAACTAAGAATAATACAGGACTTAATTTTACAATAGCCATAAATTACGGAAGCCGTGACGAGATAACAAGAGCTGTGAAAACCATAGCAAAAGATGTGGCAGATGGCAAAATTAATCCTGATAATATAAATATGGATATTATAGGAGATAATCTTGATACGGGGGGAATACCTGACCCTGACCTTTTAATCAGGACAAGCGGTGAGGAAAGACTGTCTAATTTTCTTCTCTGGCAGCTTGCATATACGGAGTTTTATTTTACAGATGTCTTGTGGCCGGATTTTGATAAAAAGGAGCTTATAAAGGCGATAGAAAAATATAACGGCAGGGACAGAAGATTTGGAGGAGTAAAGGAAGACAACTGATATGTCTCATATAATAAACTGATATGAAAGGAATTAATAACATGGCACTTGATAAACTTATGAATAAATCATTTCTCACAAGGACAATAAGCGGAATATTCCTTGTTGTAATTATAGCAGTGACAGCTATAGTGGGAGGTGATTTATTATATGGAGTTGTATTTGCAATATCTCTTATAGGATTATTTGAGCTGTACAGAGTTGCAGATATTCATAAAACACCTTTGGGAATAATAGGCTATATAGGAGCGGCAATATATTTTCTGCTTTTGAGATTTACTGACAATAATTATTTTGAAGTCTTTGGCGTAGGATTTCTGATTGCCGTTATGGCGGTGTATGTATTTACCTTTCCAAAATATTCGGCAGAAAAGATTATGATGTCATATTTTGGAGTTATGTATGTGCCTGTTCTTATGTCATATATGTACAGGGTAAGAAATTATAATGATGACGGAATATACACGTTTTGGCTGATTTTCATATGCTCATGGGTTTGTGATACATGTGCCTACCTTACAGGTGTTACCTGTGGAAAGCATAAGATGGCTCCTGTGTTAAGTCCCAAGAAATCTATAGAGGGAGCTGTGGGAGGAGTTATAGGTGCAGCCTTAATAGGAGCAATATATGGTTTGGCGGTAGGAGATAAGCTGTCAGGAATTGATAATGCCCCTGTTTTATTTGGAATTATAGGTGCTGCCGGTGGTCTCATTTCCATGATAGGAGATTTGTGTGCCTCTGCCATAAAGAGAAATTATGAAATCAAGGATTACGGAAATCTTATACCGGGACACGGAGGGATAATGGACAGATTTGACAGTGTTATAATAACGGCTCCTCTTATTTATTATCTTATAGTTTATTTCGGAAGATTTTAAGAAAAGGGGAAGAGGAAAATGAAAAATATTGCGGTTTTGGGTTCAACAGGCTCCATAGGAACCCAGACACTTGAGGTAGTAAGGAACAATAAGGATTTTAATATAGATGTACTGGCAGCAGGCAGTAATGTAGAAGCTTTGGAGAAGCAGATAAGAGAGTTTTCTCCAAGGCTTGTATGCGTCTATGAGGAAAGCAGTGCAAGGGAGCTAAAGGACAGAGTAAGAGACAGTGACGTAAAGATAGTATGGGGTATGGAAGGTCTTATTGAGGCAGCGGCTTTTGAAACAACAGATACGGTAGTTACTGCAATGGTTGGAATGATAGGAATAAGACCAACCATAGAAGCCATAAAAATGAATAAGAATATTGCTCTGGCAAATAAGGAAACCTTAGTTACTGCGGGACATATAATAATGGCGTTGGCAAAAGAGCATAATGTTAAAATATTGCCGGTGGACAGCGAGCACAGTGCAATATTTCAGTGCTTAAACGGAGAAAATGAAAAGCAGGCAGATAAAATACTTCTCACTGCGTCAGGAGGTCCCTTTAGGGGAAAGACAAGGGAGGAAATGGCAGACGTAACAGTAGAGCAGGCACTTAAGCACCCTAACTGGGCAATGGGAAAGAAAATCACAATAGATTCCGCAACAATGGTAAATAAAGGACTTGAGGTTATTGAGGCAAGATGGCTGTTTGATGTGGATTTTGACAATATTACTGTAGTGGTGCAGCCTCAGAGTCTTATACATTCCATGGTACAGTTTACGGACGGAGCCATAATGGCACAGCTTGGAACTCCTGATATGAAGCTGCCTATTCAGTATGCCCTTACTTATCCTGACAGAAGGTATTTGAAGGGTGAAAGAGTAGATTTTAATAAACTGTCATGTATAACATTTTCTGCCCCCGATATGGAAAATTTTAAGGGGCTTAAGCTTGCATATGATGCAGGAAGAAGGGGAGGAACCATGCCAACTGTGTTTAATGCCGCAAATGAGCTGGCAGTAAGCTTGTTTCTTGACAGAAAAATAGGATTTTTAGATATAGCAGACACCATAGAATATGCCATGTCAATGCATAAAGTGAAAGAAACCCCAAAGCTTGAGGATATTTTAATGACAGAAAGGGAAGTATATGATATTTTGTCACAGAGAATTCATAAATAAGGCGTAAAATATGAATTATATGGAAAAATAATGAGAAGCATGGCTGTTCTTAACAGAGCGGCAGAATGAGAGGTTATATGAGCATAATAGTAGCAATTATTATCTTTGGATTATTAATATTTATACATGAGATGGGACATTTCCTTCTTGCAAAGAAAAACGGCATACGAGTAGTTGAGTTTTCCATAGGCTTTGGTCCAAGGCTTTTTTCCTTTGAAAAGGGAGATACGAGATACTCGCTTAAATTATTTCCCTTTGGAGGAGCATGTCAGATGCTTGGAGAGGATTATTACGGTGAGGAGGAAGTGGATTTAGACCATGAAAATTCCTTTGAGAGTAAATCAGTGTGGGCAAGGATAGCAGTTATATTTGCAGGTCCTCTTTTTAATATGCTGTTGGCTTTTCTTCTTGCCATTGTTGTAATGAGTCTGGCAGGATATGATGAACCGTTGGTAAGTAAGGTGGAAAAAGGTTCTCCTTTAGATGAAGCAGGACTTAAGGAGGGAGATTTGATTACGGAATTTGACGGAGAGTCAATTACTCTTTCAAGAGAGCTTATGCTTCAGTTATATGTGAATCCTGTAAGTAAGGAAGATGTTACGATTACCTATGAGCGAGACGGCAAGGAATATACGGTAACAGTGACTCCACAGTACAAAAAAACCTATGCCCTTGGAATATCATATATGGCAGATGATAACCCGGCAAGTCTTGATGCCATAGCTGAGGACAGTGCATTTTATAAGGCAGGGGTAAAGGACGGAGATATTATAACTAAAATAGGTGATGTACAAATATCATCAGGAAGAGAGCTTTATGAATATTTTGAGACAAATCCCCTTGATGACAGTGAATTAGAATATACTCTTACAAGAGACGGAGAAGAGTATGTTATAAAGGTGGCGGCACAGGAAAGCGGTGAGGGATATTCCTTAGGTTTTGGATATAACACTGCAAGGGTTAAGACAAATGCCCTAGATACAATAAAGTACAGCTTTGCAGAGATTAAATATCAGATAAAGTCAGTAGTAAAAAGTTTGGGACTTTTATTTAAAGGGGAGCTTGGTGCAGATGACTTTACGGGACCTGTGGGCATTGTAGATATAATTGATGATACCTATGAGGCAAGCAAGGAGGACGGAGGTTTCTACGTATTTTTAAATATAGCAAATCTTACACTTTTAATAAGTGCTAACTTGGGAATGATGAACCTTCTTCCAATACCGGGGCTTGACGGAGGAAGACTTGTATTTCTTTTGATAGAGGCAATATTTAAAAAGCCTGTTCCAAAGAAGTTTGAGGGTGTTGTGACGGCTGCCTGCATGATACTTATAATGATGTTTGCAGTATATGTAATGTTTAACGATATAAGCAGACTGTTTTAAGGGAAGCAGAGAGGACTGGTAAGGAGTATGAGAGAAAACACAAAAGTAATAAAAATAGGCAATAAGGTTATAGGCGGCGGCAATCCCATTATGCTTCAGTCTATGACAAATACAAGAACAGATGATATAAAATCAACTGTGGACCAGATAAAAAGACTGGAGGAGGCAGGCTGCGATATAGTGAGATGTACAGTCCCTGATGAGAAGTCGGCAAGGGCAGTAAAAGAAATAAAGAAGGAGATATCAATTCCTCTGGTGGCAGATATTCACTTTGACTATAAAATGGCAATAGCAGCAATAGAAAACGGAGCAGATAAAATAAGAATAAATCCGGGAAACATAGGGGGAAGGGAAAAGGTAAAAGCAGTAGTAGATGCTGCAAGGGAGAGAAGCATACCAATAAGGGTAGGTGTAAACAGCGGCTCACTTGAAAAAAATCTTGTGGAAAAGTACGCAGGAGTGACGGCAGAGGGAATAGTTGAAAGTGCCATTGATAAGGTGAGGATAATAGAGGATTTAGGGTATGATAATATTGTAATAAGCATTAAATCATCAGATGTTCTTATGTGTATAAAGGCACATGAGCTTATAGATAAGCTGGTAAATTACCCTCTGCATGTAGGAATAACAGAGGCAGGAACAATTTATTCAGGAAATATAAAGTCATCCGTGGGACTTGGAGTTATTCTGTATCAGGGTATAGGAGATACAATAAGGGTATCACTGACCGGAGACCCTGTGGAGGAGATAAAAACAGGAAAGCTCATACTTAAGACGTTAGGGTTAAGAAAAGGCGGCATAGAGGTAGTGTCATGCCCTACCTGCGGAAGAACAAGAATAGACCTTATAGGCCTTGCAAATAAAGTGGAGGACATAGCAGGTAAATATGACCATCTTAATATAAAGGTTGCAGTTATGGGCTGTGCCGTAAACGGACCGGGAGAGGCAAAGGAAGCAGACATAGGAATAGCAGGGGGAAACGGAGAGGGACTCCTTATAAAAAAGGGAGTTATAGTGAAAAAGGTACCGGAGGATAAGCTGTTAATTACCTTGGAGGAGGAGCTTAAAAACTGGAGCTAATGGAGGTCTCAATGGAGAATACTTTAGAAAAGCAGGATTATAAAAAATTTTTTAATGTATTTCCCGATTTAAGACTCAAGGCAGATTTAGAGGAGCTTATGAGTCTTGTTTTCGTGGAAAAAATAGCCTCCAATCATTCCAAAAGCTCACTTAAGATATACATTGTAAGTACGAGGCTTATCCCAAGATATGATAAGCTTTATGTACAAAAAGAAATAGAAAAGCAGCTCTTTGGAAATATGGCGGTTAAGGTTATTATAGATGACAGGTATGTGCTGTCAAAGCAGTACAGTCCAAAAACCCTGTGGGATGAGTATAGTGACAGTATTATGGCAGAGCTTAAGGATTTTAATATAGTTATGTATAATATGCTGCGCAAGGGTGATGTGGAGTTTTCGGATAATGATACCCTTAAGCTTACACTTGAGGACAGTGTTTTGGGAAAGTCGAAGGAGGCTGAGCTTAAGGGGTATGTTGAGGAAATTATTGTAAAAAGATGCGGTCTTCCCGTAAATATAAGTATTGGGTACAAGGAATACAAGGAAAGCCGTTTTAGAAGGCAGCAGGAGCAAAAGGTTGAAAATGAAGTTGCCATGATTATGGAAAGAATAAGGGAAAATGAAGCAGGGAAAAAGGCAAATGACAGTAAAGACCATGAATCTTCAAAGGACAAGAAAAAAACTGAGGCTTCTGACAATAATAATACGGTTAAGGCAAATAAAGGGGGACAGGATAAGGCAGGAGAAAAGAAATTTTTCAGGCGTGAGAGCTTTAGCAAATCAGATAATCCTGACGTTATATACGGCAGAGAGTTTGATGATGAGTTTGTAAAGATAGAGGATATTACAGGGGAATCCGGCGTTGTTGCCATAAAGGGTCAGATTATTTCTGCTGATACAAGGGAAATAAGGAATGAGAGAACAATAGTTACCTTTGCCGTTACAGATTTTACTGATACCATAAAAGCAAAAATGTTTATAAAAAATGAAAACCTTCTTGAGATTATGGAGCATATAAAGGAAGGGCAGTTTATCCGCTTAAAGGGTATGGCACTTTTTGATACATATGATAAGGAGGTATCCATAGCTTCCGTGACGGGTATTATGAAGGCAAAGGATACAAGAGTGTCAAGAATGGATACAAGTGTGGAAAAAAGGGTAGAGCTTCACTGCCATACGAAAATGAGTGATATGGACGGAGTGTCGGATGCATCAGACCTTATTAAAACTGCAATAAAGTGGGGACACAAGGCATTGGCAATAACGGATCATGGATGTGTGCAGGGTTTTACAGATGCACTTCATGCTCTTGATAAGATAAAGGGAAGCTATAAGGCGAAGGGAGAAACACTGGATTTTAAGGTGCTGTACGGTGTGGAAGCATACCTTGTAGATGATTTGAAGGATATAGTTACAGATGCAAATGGTCAGTCACTTGACGATACATATGTTGTTTTTGATATAGAAACCACAGGTCTTAGTGCCGCATATGACAAAATAATAGAGATAGGCGGGGTAAAGGTTCAGGGAGGAGTTATAGTTGATAAATTCAGTGAATTTATTAATCCTCAGATGCCAATACCATTTAAGATAGAGCAGCTTACAAGCATAAATGATTCCATGGTTATGGAGGCGGACACTGTTGACGCAGTGCTTCCAAGGTTTTTAGAGTTTTGCGAGGGAGCCGTTATGGTAGCGCACAATGCGGACTTTGATATGTCCTTTATTTTTAAGAACGCAAGTGATTTGGGAATTGACTTTAAATGTACCATAGTTGATACAGTATCACTGGCAAGAGTGCTTATTCCCTCAATAAGCAGATATAAGCTTGACACTGTGGCAAAGGCAGTGGGAGTAACACTTGAGCATCATCACAGGGCAGTGGATGATGCAGGCTGTACTGCGGAAATATTTGTAAAGTTTATTCAGATGCTTAAAGACAGGAATATAACTAATCTTAATATGGTAAATGATATGAGTAAATCTTCTGAGACGGCAATTAAAAAGCTGCCGAGCCATCATGCAATTATACTGGCAAAAAATGAAACCGGAAGAATTAATTTATACAGGCTTGTGTCAAATTCCCACATAAAGTACTTTAACAGACAGCCAAGAATTCCGAAAAGTGATTTTCTTGCAAACAGGGAGGGACTTATAATAGGCTCTGCCTGTGAGGCAGGAGAGCTGTATCAGGCAGTGTACGGAGGAAAAAGTGACGCCGAGATAGCAAGGCTTGTAAATTTTTATGACTATTTGGAAATACAGCCTATAGGCAACAATATGTTTATGGTAAATAAGGGGGACACTACAGTTGAAAACCTTATAGAGATAAATAAGAAAATAGTAAAACTGGGAGAAAAGTTTGATAAGCCTGTGGTCGCCACATGTGACGTACATTTTTTAAATCCGGAGGATGAAATATACAGAAGAATTATAATGGCAGGCAAGGGCTTTGATGATGCAGATGAGCAGGCACCTCTTTACCTTAGGACAACAGAGGAGATGCTGGAGGAATTTAAGTATCTGGGCAGTGACAAGGCATATGAGGTAGTAGTAACCAACACTAACAAAATAGCAGATATGATAGAAAACATCTCACCTGTGCATCCGGATAAGGCACCTCCCGTTATTCCCAATTCAGACCAAATTTTAAGAAATATATGTTACAATACGGCACACTCTATGTATGGGGAAAAGCTGCCGGAGGTAGTTACGGAGAGGCTGGAGCGTGAGCTTAACTCCATTATATCAAACGGATTTGCTGTAATGTATATTATAGCACAAAAGCTTGTATGGAAGTCAAATGAGGACGGATATCTTGTAGGCTCAAGAGGTTCTGTAGGCTCATCGTTTGTTGCCACCATGGCGGGAATTACAGAGGTAAATCCCTTAAGACCTCATTACTATTGCAGCAAATGTCATTACAGTGATTTTGATTCAGAGCTGGTAAAATCATATGCAGGAAGCTCAGGGTGCGATATGCCGGACATGAAGTGTCCAAGCTGCGGCGAAGATCTTATAAAGGCAGGCTTTGATATACCCTTTGAGACCTTCCTTGGATTTAAAGGCAATAAGGAGCCTGATATTGATCTTAATTTTTCAGGTGAATATCAGAGTAAGGCACATGAATATACGGAGGTTATATTCGGAAAGGGTCAGACCTTCAGGGCAGGAACCATAGGTACACTGGCAGATAAAACAGCATACGGCTTTGTGAAAAAATATTATGAGGAGCATGGCATACAGAAGCGTTCCTGTGAGATAGACAGAATAGTAAAGGGCTGTGTCGGCGTGAGAAGAACTACGGGGCAGCATCCGGGAGGAATAATAGTGCTTCCTTACGGTGAGGAGATATATAAGTTTACTCCTGTCCAGAGACCGGCAAACGACATGACAACAAAAACGGTAACTACACACTTTGATTATCACTCCATTGATCATAATCTTTTAAAGCTTGATATACTGGGACACGATGATCCTACAATGATACGTATGTTAGAGGACCTTACGGGAGTAGATGCAAAGTCGGTAAAGTTTGACGATAAAGGAGTTCTTTCTCTCTTTGAAAGCACAGAGGCACTTGGGATAACACCGGAGGATATAAGCGGCTGTCCTTTAGGCTGCCTTGGTATTCCTGAGTTTGGAACAGATTTTGTTATACAGATGCTTCTTGATACAAAGCCTAAAACAATGTCAGATCTTATACGTATATCAGGGCTTTCACATGGAACGGATGTGTGGCTTGGAAATGCGCAGACTCTTATACAGGAAGGAAAGGCAACAATCTCTACCGCAATATGCACAAGAGATGATATAATGACCTATCTTATAGGAAAGGGCATAGAGCCGGAGCTTTCCTTTACTATTATGGAGTCGGTGAGAAAGGGTAAGGGGCTAAAGCCGGAGTGGGAGCAGGTTATGACATCACATGATGTACCGGACTGGTATATATGGTCATGCAAAAAGATACAATATATGTTCCCTAAGGCACATGCGGCAGCATATGTTATGATGGCATTTAGAATAGCCTGGTTTAAGATAAATTATCCCTTGGCGTATTACGCTGCATATTTCAGTATAAGGGCATCAGCCTTTGACTATGAGCTTATGTGTCAGGGAAGGGATAAGCTGGAGTATTTTATGGGGGAATTTAAAAAGCAGAATGATGCAGGCACTTTGGCTAAGGTAGACCAGGATAAGCTTAAGGATATGAAAATAGTTCAGGAAATGTATGCAAGAGGCTTTGAATTTGAAAAGATAGATTTGTATAAGGCACAGGCAACAAGATTTCAGATAGTGGGAGATAAGCTTATGCCTTCATTTTCAAGCATAGGAGGAATGGGTGATAAGGCTGCTGAGGCTGTGGTGGAGGCTGCAAAGGACGGTGCATTTTTGTCAAAGGATGATTTTAGAGGCAGGACAAAGGTAAGTAAGACAGTGATTGACTTAATGGATGACCTTGGTATTATGGGAGATTTACCTGAGACAAACCAGCTTTCCCTTTTTGATTTTGTATAGAATTCAGGGACAAAGTGAGGAACTAAACGCAAGATGGTAGATAAGGAAAAATTTTACAGGGCAAAGGAAAAGGTAATAGGCATAAACCGTGACAGGCACGGTATAGGCACGTTGAGAGAAAAAACAGTCCACGCCGTGCTTAAAAATTATTACGAGGAGAATGAGGACAGGCATGAGATACCTATAAAAAACTTTGTTGCAGATATATATAATGAAAAGGGAATAATAGAAATACAAACCGCACAGTTTAATAAAATGAGGGAAAAGCTTAAATGCTTTTTGAGAGAATATAATGTAACGGTAGTATATCCTGTGCCCAGAAATAAATATCTTGTATGGATAGACAGGGAAACAGGGGAGCAGACCTCGAAAAGAAAGTCTCCGGTAACAGGAAATCCTTATTTTATTTTTCCGGAGCTTTATAAAATAAAAGCATATCTTTTAGAGGATAATATTCATTTTAAGGTTGCACTTATTGATGTTTTGGAATTTCATATTTTAAATAAGTCTCCTAAAAGGAGAAAAAAAAGCGGTGGAAAGTATGACAGGCTTCCCATTGATATGGCAGATGAGGTGACAATAGACAGAAGAGAAGATTATATGCAGTTTATTCCATATTCACTTGGTGACAGCTTTACGTCAAAGGAGTTTGCAAGGGAGGCACATATCAACATATCTCTTGCAAGAATAACATTAAATATATTGTATCATGTAGGTGCCGTGGATAAAATCGGAAAAGACGGAAATAACATTATATATGAAGTAAAAGGTTAAAATGGAATGGAGATTATTATGGGAGATAATAATATTATGGGAGATAATAATTTAAAGCCCATAGTGGGTAAGAGTCCTGTGCTTACAGAAAGAAAAATAAGGGAAGAGCAGGAAATCAGAAGACAGAGAAGGATAAAGGCACAAAAAAGAAAAAAAAGGCAGCAGATAAAGGCAATGGCAACCTTGACAATGTTTTTGTGTATTATAGCATTTGGAATAGGAGCCATCGTATATCTTGTTACGGGAGACACAGAGAAAAATGGGGATAATATTGTAAACGGAAACGACACAGAACCTGTTATATCAGAGGATTCTTATGTTACGGCGCTTGATATAAGCCCGTCGGACTATATATATGACTGCAGCGATACTGAGGTATTGGGAAAGCTTTCCGGCAAGGCGGAAAAAAATAAGATTATTAAATATATATACGATAACTATAAGGCATATCCTGATGATGTGTTAAAGGCAGTGGCAAATAACAGTGAGGTAGCCGACTTTGCCGTAAAATATCCGGTAGAGATAAAAAAGGAACATGAAAAGGTTTTAAGTGTGGAAGGAATGTATAAGGAGGGTGAAATGCCTCTGTTTATACAGTGGGATGACAAATGGGGATATTATCCTTACGGTGAAGACGTGATGGGAATATCAGGCTGCGGTCCCACATGCCTGTCAATGGTGATGGTGGCACTTACAGGGAAGAATCAGTATACCCCTACTGCTATGGCTGATTTTGCCATGGAAAATGGATATTATTACAATGGAGCAGGAACTACATGGGATTTGTTTAACGAGGGCGTGGCAAAGCTTGGGCTTAGCTGCAGGACTGTAGGTTTAAGTGAAACATCTATGGCGGCTGCACTTGAGAATGGAGAGTACCTTATACTTAGTATGTCACCGGGAATATTCACGGCAGTGGGTCATTATATTGTTATATACGGATATGAGGACGGAGAATTTCTGGTAAAAGATCCCAACAGTCAGATAAGAAGCAAGACCACATATAAGTACGAGGCATTTAAGGACCAGATAAAAAATATTTGGGCAATAGGCATATAGGAGAGTTTATGATAAATATACACATTAAAGATAAAAAAGGATTCACATCAAAGCTGTTTTTAAAGGAGGATTTTGACAGCTTTTTTGTGACAGAGGCATCTGTAACTACATTTAATACTTATACTATAGACGGAAGAATACAGAAAAGATTTTATACAAATGAGGAATATGAAAACCTTGGAAAGCCTGAATTTTCAAGATGGAAGGATATACGAAAGCTGTGCTTTGACATGATAAAGGGCAGCAAAACTCCAATAAGGTTTAAAATAGTGTTAAAGCTTCCGGAGGATTTAACTCTCTCCATATTGGAAAGTACGGATACATTAGTAGCCGCAGGGGATATTTTAGGTCTGTTTTTAAATATAAAATTTGAAAATGAAAGCATGGACTGTATAACAGGCACATCATTAAAAGTATTTTCAATGGATAAGTCACTGGAGGAAGCCTTTGACAGGTATATGGAAAAAGATTTATTAGCACTCATTTAAAATGAGTGCTAATTTTTTCTTGACAATTTAGTAATGTTGAGTTACCATATTAAACATAGAAAATATATACGCTATTGAATGGAGGTTATAAAAAATGGCAGATAAGCACGGAAGTCTTTCCATTAACAGTGAAAATATTTTTCCCATAATAAAGAAATGGTTATATTCAGACCACGATATTTTTTTCAGGGAATTAGTATCAAACGGCTGTGATGCAATTACAAAGGTTAAAAAGCTGGATATGATGGGAGAATATCAGATTCCTGATGACAATAAGTTTAAAATTCAGGTTGTGGTAAATGACAAGGAAAAAACAATTAAATTTACAGACAACGGTCTTGGAATGACTGAAGATGAGGTAAACGAGTACATAAATCAAATAGCCTTTTCAGGTGCTGCAGATTTTTTAAACAAATATAAGGATAAGACAAATGAAGATCAGATAATAGGTCACTTTGGACTTGGATTTTATTCTGCATTTATGGTTGCAGACAAGGTTACAATAGATACCCTTTCCTATAAGGAGGGTGCTGTTTCGGTACACTGGGAGTGTGACGGGGGAACAGAGTTTTATATGAAGGAAGGCACAAGAAGTGAGAGAGGAACAGAGATTACTCTTTACCTTAATGAGGACAGCCTTGAATTTGCCAATGAGTACAGGGCAAGAGAGGTTATAACAAAGTACTGCTCATTTATGCCTACAGAGATATATCTTTCAAATGCCAACGCAGAGCCTGAATACGAGACAGTGCTTCCGGAGGAAGTGACAGATGAGGATACTGTGGTAGAAACCATAGTAGAGCCGGAGGAGACAGAGGAGAAGGAAAATGAGGACGGAACAAAGGAAACCGTTGTAAAGAAGCCGGAGACTACAAAGAAAAAAATACTTAAGCGTCCGGTACCTTTAAATGACACAACGCCTCTTTGGGCAAAGCATCCTAACGAGTGTACAGATGAAGATTACAAGGAGTTTTACAGAAAGGTATTCCATGATTACAGGGAGCCTTTATTCTGGATACATCTTAATATGGATTATCCTTTTAACTTAAAGGGAATCCTTTACTTTCCTAAGTTTAACACTGAGTATGACACACTTGAAGGAGTTATAAAGCTGTATAACAATCAGGTATTTATAGCAGATAACATTAAAGAGGTTATTCCTGAATTCTTAATGCTTTTAAAGGGTGTTATAGACTGCCCTGACCTTCCTTTGAATGTATCAAGAAGTGCATTGCAAAATGATGGCTTTGTAAAGAAAATATCAGATTATATCACTAAGAAGGTGGCAGATAAGCTGTCAGGAATGTGCAAGACAGATAAGGAGTCCTATGAAAAATACTGGGATGACATTAATCCTTTTATTAAGTTTGGCTGCTTAAAGGATGATAAGTTCTGTGAGAAGATGAATGACTATATTTTGTTTAAGACTATTTATGGCAAATACGTTACATTGCCTGAGTATCTTGAAGCAAATAAGGAAAAAAATGAAAATAAAGTATTTTATGTGACAGACGAGATAGGACAGGGACAGTATATTAAAATGTTTAAGGATGAAAATATGGATGCTGTAATATTAAAGCATAATATTGACAATCCTTTTATTACCCACCTTGAGCAGAAGAATGAAAAGGTGAAATTCTTAAGGATAGATGCAGACCTTAATGACAGTCTTAAGGAAGAGGCAACAGAGGAGGATAAGAAATCTTTAGAGGAAGCAGAAAAGGAATTATCTGAAATATTTAAGAAGGCATTAAACAATGATAAGCTTCAGGTTAAGGCAGAGCTTCTCAAGGATAAAAACATTTCCTCAATGGTAACTCTTTCAGAGGAAAACAGACGTATGGCAGATATGATGAAAATGTACGGAATGTCGGGAATGGATGCATCAATGTTTGGAAATCAGGTTACCTTAATACTAAATGCAGGAAATGATATGGTTAAGTATATTCAGGAAAATAAGGATTCAGAAAATGTTCCTATGTTCTGTGAGCAGCTTTATGATCTGGCACTTATAAGCCATGAGCAGCTCTCGCCTGAGGCAATGACTAAGTTCATAGAAAGAAGTAATAAGATAATGATGCTTCTTACAAAATAAAATAAACCGGATTCTAAAAACTGAAATCGGTCAGACAGTGGATTGAAGGCACAACCAATGGATTTTTCCATAGGCTGTGCTTTCTTTTTTATGCCGTAATACATTAATATTAATAATAAATTGTTACATATATTTAAGACCAATGAAAATATAAATGTATAAAATACACAAAAGCTCAAGGGTATAATTGGATAAAATATAAAAAATACATAATATATTTACAAAAAAAATCCCATGTGTTAAAATTAAGTATGATTATAAAGGATTCTGTTGTCTATAATCAAAATAATAAAAAGGAGGTAATTAAAAAATGAAACTCAACAGAAAGCTTTTTGCAGTACTGGCGGCATTGTTTATACTTTGTACGGGAACAATAGCTGTTTATGCGGCACAAAGGGTAACGGCGGAGGATTTTAAGTTATCCGTAAATACGGACAAGGATGCATATAATGCAGGTGAAGAAATAGTTTTATCCTTTGAAGTGATTAATATGTCAGATCAGGAAGCAAAGAGGATTGATATGGGCTACGATATTCCTGATATGATAAAGGAAAATATTAAGAATATCGACAAGCTTCCTACATTACTGGAAAATCTTGACAGCGGCAGGAGTTTTAAGTTTGATGGTGTGAGCACTACGGTGGAGGATAATACTTCAGACAATAACTCTGATAATACTTCAGGAAACAGCGGAAAGGATGAAACTGCAACGCCGCCTAAGACAGGAGATACGGCAGATATCTTATTGTATTTTGCAATAGCAGCCGCAGCAGGAGCAGTGCTTTTTAAGGTATACAAAAAGAACGGCACAAAGAAGCTTTTCTATATTTTTATGGCGGCAGTTCTTTTCTTAGGAACGGTTAATTCAACTGTTATAAGTGCATTTGCAGCAACATATCAGCTTCAGGTAAGCGGTTCAAAGACTATTGTATATGACGGAAAGGAATATACAATAACTGTTACTGCATTGGTTACTGTAGAGGAGCAAAACAGCGGTGATGATGGAGACAGTACTGAAGAAACAACCACGACTTTGGAGGAGGAGTCTTCAACTAAAGAGGAGGTGACAACAGATAAGATTGAGGAGCCTACAACGGGACAGCCTGAGGAGCCTACAACGGGACAGCCTGAGGAGCCTACAACGGGACAGCCTGAGGAGCCTACAACGGGACAGCCTGAGGAGCCGACAACAGGAGGCGAAGATACTGACGATACGGCAGATTATGACAGAGTAAG
>CALWSG010000029.1 GCA_944384155.1 uncultured Lachnospiraceae bacterium
ATGCATGTGACTTTGCATTACACAGAGTTGGTTATCCATACAGTCAGGATTTGAGACACAGTGGTACGCACTTTGACTGTAGTTCCCTTGTTTACTATGCATGGCTTGATGCAGGTGTTGATATCAGTTATGGTGGAGCAACCACAGCAGGATATGAAGCACAGGGACTTGCTAATGCAGGAAAGACTACCGTGTATGAAGATATGCAACCGGGAGATTTGATTTTCTTCAGTTATGAAGAGACAGACGGATAACTCATTTTGTGAGATATACTTTGCACCGAATAAAACCATGTATGCGAGATTCTGTGGAAGCCTTAATGAACTGAGATTGTTTGTTGCAGGGAAGTTAAACGATGGCATGACAAATGTGTTTGAGGAAGATTTCTGCGATAAGGAATGTCTGGATGTATTGTACAGGTTGGGTATTTCCACAGACAGAAGCATGGCTATTGCCAAATGGCCGCATTATGAAAAACTGGAGTCAGATCTTATGCAGGGAGAGATTTACCATAATTTCAATGGCTCCGATTACCGCCTGATGGAGAGGTATTCCGGCAGGAACATGCTGTTTATGGGATAATGCGTGCATTGAAGCATTTCATGCACTAATCAAAAGGGAGTGGTTAAACAGATTTAAAATATTCGATTATAACCATGCATACAAGCTGGTTTTTCAGTATATTGAAACATTCTACAATACAGTTAGAATACACAGCCATTGTGGTTATCTCTCACCAAATGAATATGAGGATAAGTATTGGAAAGAATTGAAGGATTTGGAATTAATTGCAGGCTAAGAAAGGTGTTATGAAAAAAGTTCACGTTTAATTTGTACTTTTTCTTGACAGAGTACCACCAATATCCACGAAAAGATTGCGGAGCAGAAAGCAAAGGAGAATGCTATCGCAGAGTAACCTTCTGGTAGAAGAAATTTCGTTTCTGTGGTATAGTTTAGTGTGTAAGGTACGAAAGTACCTTGCATACTAAACGAATAAGAAAGATTTTATCAAATCGGAATTTTACGGAGGAAAATATGGATAAAAAGAAAATATTAGCATTTGAACCTTGGTTTTTTATCTTTTTCGGCTTGTTCCATCTGCACAGAATATGGGGATTAATTGATAGAAATTCCTATGCTGAATTCTGGACAGGCGTGTTATATAATAAAGGATTATTTTATTTTGTGCTGATGGGAATATTAGCAATACTGTGCGTTTTGGGGATTATTACTTTTTGTAAAAATCGGCATAGCAACTACTGGTGGAGATGGATATACATCTTTGGTGGTATCTATGTGTTGTTTGATTTGTTCGCTATTGCTATCGGATTGGATTTTTGGAATGAACTTTTATTATGGATGTTTGATGTAAAATCACCGTACTGGAATATAATATGGTCTTTCTTTATTTTGCTTGGTGGATTTGTATTTGCATTGGGAATATGCTTATTGAGACAAAGGAAAAGATAAAAAATCAAGCTGTTTTTATAAGGTTTTAAGTGCTGTCAAATACTTTTGACACTGTGTTTTCAGCAAAGTAAAACAGGTTTGATAGACAGAAAAAGTAAAAGTGATTATTCTCAGAGTAGGTCAAGAGAACAAATCACTTGCGAAGGAGGAAATTTTATGGAGCTGAACGCACAAATAAAAAAATACCGAACGGAGCTTAATCTGTCCCAAGAGGAATTGGCTGAAAAGGTATATGTGACAAGACAAACTATTTCAAATTGGGAGAACGGAAAGAGCTACCCCGATATTCACAGCTTGTTGCTTCTCAGTTCATTGTTTAATGTATCTCTCGACCAACTAATTAAAGGAGATGTTGAGACAATGAAAGAAATCATCAACGAACAGGAAGTAAAAAAGCTCAATCATTACAGTACCATCTATGCAGTTCATCTTATTGTGCTGCTTTTATCGGCTGTGCCTTTGTTTATGTGGCTTGAACGGTATGCGCTTATTCCGTTTGGAATATTTTTTGCTATTACCATGTTTTGGGCATTGAAAGTTGAAAAAATCAAGAAAGAAAATGATATACAGACTTACAAGGAGATAGTTGCATTTACAGAGGGAAAGAAACTGGATGAACTCCACAAAGCAGTGGAAGTAGGAAAGCGTCCATACCAAAATGTATTAAAAGTTATAATCAGTGCTGTTGTTACGGCGGCGGTTTGCTTTTTGATTGGGCTGTTGATGCACATATTCTTGAATTGAGTGGATTGTTTTAAGCCGTAATAGTTAAATTTTCATGAAAAGCGGCGATTCCACGCATATTCCCCTTTTGAGAGGTGTGTTTTTGCATTAGTAATGATTAAAGGACTTTACGGTATATCAGTATCTGAAGGATGCATTGATACAGTACGGTATTCCAGAGGAGGAGATAGCCTTTATCCATGATGCTAAAACCGATGCCCAGAGGGATGTGCTTTTCAAGGAAATGAGAACCGGGAAGAAGAAAGTCCTGATTGGTTCCACTGATAAGTGCGGAACGGGTGTAAATGTGCAGACACATCTTGTTGCATTACACCATGTGGACTGTCCATGGAAACCATCTTCAGTCGGTCATTTTTTGCGGACAGTTCAATACATGCCCTTCGGTGCCTCTCCCTACTCCTGCGTTTGCTCTCGTTTGATTTCTCCCTCCGTATCTTCTTGGCACAAGCAGGACAATACCTTGATGCACCAGAGCCCGGGACATATTCAACGCCGCACACCGTACAATTTTTAGCGGGCATTG
>CALWSG010000030.1 GCA_944384155.1 uncultured Lachnospiraceae bacterium
TCATCTCCCACATTGTAACATGGGCACGCCCCCGAATTTGGATCTGCACAATACTGTGCCTGTAACTCCGGATACACTTTTTTATCAATCACTGTTAATTTACATTTATACTGCATACAATCCTCCATCTCTGAGCTTTTTTTACGACATCATGTAAAAAAAATTTGCGTAAGCAATTTTTCTTCTGCAATGAAAGGGAATTTGCACCTCTGACCCAAATAGCCATGTGTAAAATATTTTTCCGTTTCAAGTCAAATATTGGAATTTGTCAGAATTATATCACTTTACCAGAAAATAATCAATAATTTTATTGAAATCTTATAATAATTTATATATAATTGTGTATATAAAAAATATTAAAATGTAAAGGAGTTTTATTATTATGTCAAAGTGGCTGGATAATGCAATTTTTTATGAGATTTATCCTCAGTCTTTCAATGATACTAACGGTGACGGCATTGGCGATATTAAGGGGATTATTGAAAAGCTTGACTATATAAGGGAGCTTGGCTGCAATGCCATATGGCTTAACCCCTGCTTTGCTTCGCCCTTCGGCGATGCCGGATATGATGTATCCGACTACTACTCTGTTGCACCCAGATATGGTACAAACGAAGATTTAAAGCTGTTATTTGAGGAAACACACAGACGAAATATGCATATTATTCTTGACCTTGTACCCGGACACACCTCAACTGAGCATAAATGGTTTAAGGAATCCATGAGGGCAGAGAAAAACAAATATACGGACCGCTATGTCTGGACTGACAGCATCTGGGAGGAGCCTCAGGGAATGAGCTGCCTGCGTGGTATTTCAGACCGTGACGGTTCCTGTGCTGTTAATTTCTTTTCTCATCAGCCTGCTCTCAATTACGGCTTTTATAAACCTGAGCCTGACAAAAAATGGCAGCAGTCAATGGATGATGAGGGACCTAGGGCAACTCTTTGTGAAATGAAAAATATTATGAGGTTTTGGCTTGGCATGGGCTGTGACGGTTTTCGTGTTGATATGGCAGGCTCCCTTGTAAAGCATGATGAGGATGGTAAAGGAACCATTAAGCTGTGGCAAAATGTAAGGGAATTTCTTGACCGTGAATTTCCTGATGCAGCCATGGTGTCCGAATGGGGCGAACCTGATAAAGCATTGCAGGGTGGTTTTCACATGGACTTTCTTTTACACTTTGGTCCGTCTCACTATAATGACCTGTTCCGCTGTGCAGAGCCTTATTTTTCAAGCAGAGGTAAGGGTGATATTTCCGAATTTGTAAAAAAATATAAAGAAAATTATGAAAAGTCTCAAGGTAAAGGACTTATCTGCATTCCGTCAGGTAATCATGACATGGACAGACTTGCACGACATATTCACGATGATGAGCTTAAAATAGCCTTTGCCTTTCTTCTCTCCATGCCGGGTGCTCCTTTTATATATTACGGTGATGAAATCGGCATGAATTATGTTGAAAATCTTGTTTCAGTTGAAGGCGGCTACGGCAGAACCGGTTCCCGTTCCCCTATGCAATGGGATAGCAGTACAAATGCAGGCTTCAGCTCCGCATCTTCTGAAAAGCTTTATATCCCTCTTGATAAACGTCCTAACCGTCCCACAGTAAGTGCACAGGCGGACGATAAAAGCTCTCTGTATAATGAGATAAAACATCTTATAGCTGTACGTCAATCCCATAATGCACTTAAAAGCAAGGGAAAAATAGAGTTTATATATGCCGAAAAGGATTCCTACCCTTTCGCATATATCAGAAGCATGGAAAATGAAAAAATTCTTGTTGTAATCAACCCTTCCGGAAAAGCAGCCTCATTTGAGTTTAGCTGCACACTAAGGGAATGTATTTACAGCTTCGGAACGGAAATTTCAGCAGATAACGGAAAGATAACCGCAGCTCCTCAATCAGCCGGCTTTTATAAAATCAGATAGGAGGTAGATAATTAATTTATCTACCTCCTATCCGATTTTTCACTTCAGCTTTATGGATTACATAATCCGCACGGACTATATCCCTTCTCAATTAATTTCTCGCTGTCAAGTGAAGAAATCTCCTTATTTTTCTCACTCATGGAATTGACTCCCTCACAGGATGCTTTGTGGAATTTTTTGCTGCTTTTATTTAAAATATAGTTTCCTGAATATTCATCTTCAGCCTGTTCATCATAATATAATGTTTCGCTGTTTACTGTTCTTTCTCCTGCTTTCCATGTTTCACTTGGAGAGCAGCTCCACGTAACAGTATTTCCGTCTGATGTGGCTATAATTGTTCCCTGTTCATCGGTTCTGAATACTTTTACACCCATTGCTCTTAACCTGTTCATTACTTCTGCATGAGGATGACCGTATTCATTAGCCTCACCGCAGGATATAACTGTATACTCCGGACTAACTGCATTCAAAAACGCTTCAGTGTTTGATGTACTGCTGCCGTGATGCCCCAGCTTATACACATCCGACTTTATATCAGTATAATTACTAAGTATGTCATTTTCGGCCTTTTCCTCTCCGTCTCCCGTGAATAAAAAGCTGTTATTTCCATACACCAGTCTTATTCCTATAGAATAATTATTTGCATTTTCCCCATAGTCATTGTCCTTATCAGTAATCACTGTAAATATGGCGTCTCCCAATGTATATACATCTCCAAGCTTAGGATATGTAATATTATAGCCTTTAGCATTTATGGAAGAAATAACATCTTCATATGTCCTGGTAGCCTTCGTGCATTCAGATAATAATATATTAGTACACTCAAACTTATAGATAACTACATCAAGACCGCCTATATGATCTGAGTCAGGATGTGTTCCTATCACATATTTTAACTTAGTTATCCCCTGCTTTTGGAGATAGTTTTGTACATATGTTCCCATATCATTTTCGCCGCCGTCTATAAGCATAGCTTCATTCTTACATGTAATAAGAGTGCAGTCTCCCTGTCCCACATCTATAAAATGTACTTGAAGTCTGCCTGCCCCTTCATATAGATTACCTGCTGAATCTGTTTCATTGCTGCCGCCTAATATTAAATCTTCTGATTCATTTAACTGGGAGTAACTATTATCTTCATTATTTTTGTTAATTGAGCAGCCTAAAAGCATGCCCAATATAATAAACAGCATTATAATCAGAATACTTTTCCGCCTCATAGTATCCTTTTATCCTCTCTTATTCTGCCGCTAAAAAGGCTTGGATGGATGCTTTTGCCTTCTCATAGCCGCCATTGCTAATCCAGACCTTTGTTGTAATAAACAATAAAGCTATTTTATGCTTCCTCGTATGTCGGCTGGAATGCTGCAAATCCGGCAAGTGCCTCGTCGGTACGGGTGTAATAACGGACGCCCTTATTCAGCTTTGCAATCTCCGCCATTTCATCGTCTGTCAGTCTGAAATCAAGGATATCCAGATTGTCCTTGATATGGTCAACGTTCTTGCTGCCGGGGATTACCACAAAGCCCATCTGGGTGTGCCAACGAAGGATTACCTGTGCCGGTGTCTTTCCGTACTTCTCTCCCAGCTTCGCAAAAACAGGCTCCTCCATCAGCGACTTATCGCCATGTCCCAGAGGATACCATGCCATCAGCTTGATTCCATATTTGTCCAGGGTTTTACGCAGTTCCTCCTGTGTGAAGTAGGGATGTGCCTCCACCTGGATAAACTGGGGTACGACCTCCCACTTTGTGCTGAGTT